>JBBQYH010000008.1:0-30541 GCA_038208855.1 Burkholderiales bacterium | reverse complement strand
TTACTTTTAACCATTACATACATCAATTAAAACGATCATGCCGCTAGATAAAATCAAATTAAAACTCAATCAGCTCGGTTGGATTAAATACGCAGGCTTGCTGGTGTTGGCGTTACTTGCCTATTGGCTGGTTCAATTCTGGTTGGGGCCCAAGGTGCCGGGGTACGTTGTAACCAAGGGTGAGTTGATTCAAACCGTGGTGGCTAGCGGGCGGGTTGAGTCGCCTGCACGTGTGGAAATTTCCAGCAAGATTACCGGCAAGGTGGTGTCTATTCCCGTGGCCGAAGGGCAGAAGGTAAAATCCGGGCAAACACTGATTGTGATGGAAAGAGGTGACGAACGCGCCACGGTTGCACAGGCCAGGGCTGCAGTTGCGCAGGCCGAGGCACGCTTGCAGCAAATCAGAGAGCTGACCCAGCCGGTGACCGAGCAAACGCTGAAGCAGGCGCAAACCACGCTGGATATTGCCAGCAAACAATATGCCAGAAACAAGGAATTGTCCGTGCAAGGCTATGTCAGCCAAGCTCTGTTGGATGACTCTTTGCGCAACCTTGATATTGCAAAAAGCCAACTGGCGAGTGCCAAGTTGCAGGTGCAGTCTTTCAAGAAAGAGGGCAGTGATTATGCCTTGGCCGAAGCGGCGTTGAATCAGGCGCGTGCGAATGAGCATGTGGCACAGGCAAAACTGGGCAATACGGTGATCAAGGCGGTGACGGATGGTGTTTTGATTTCGCGCGCGGTAGAGCAGGGCAATGTGGTGATGCCAGGTAAAACATTGATGGTGATGTCGCCGGGTGGCAAGACACAGTTGGTTGTGCAGATAGACGAAAAAAATATGCGATACCTGAAGCTGGGCCAGCATGCGCTGGTGGTGGCCGATGCTTACCCCGGCCAGCGTTTTGATGCGGTGCTGGCTTATATCAACCCGGCGGTGGATGCCACGCGCGGTTCTGTAGAAATTAAACTCGATGTCGTTACCCCGCCAGATTTTCTGCGTCAGGACATGACTGTTTCGGTGGATATCGAAGTGGCAAGACGGGCAGATGTGCTCACGCTTTCTGTATCTGCCATCCGTGATGGCGCAGGCGCAGAACCCTGGGTGATGGTGCTGGAAAACAGACGTTTGCAGCGCCGCACGGTGAAACTCGGTGTGCGGGGAGATAGCCGGGTTGAAATTATCGACGGACTGCGCGAAGGCGACCAGGTATTGCCTGCAACCGGCACGCTCTACAAGGAAGGCAAGCGCCTTCGCATTACGGCCTCTTGATAGTTTGAATCGTAATTTAAAAACTACAGACCCAGCCACAGAGAACACAGAGGGCACAGAGAATATGCGGTACGCAAAGTTATTTGCTTTTTACCTAGTGATCTTGCATAAATCATGACACTACTAAACCCCTCCCAGCCTCCCCTTGACAGGGGAGGAGCGTGCCTGTCTCTCCCCCTGTTAAGGGGGAGCCGGAGGGGGTTTGAGGCTGGTGAACAATTCTCGTTACAAGATTTTGATGTCATACCCAGAGGGTACAAGAACACACTACTCACCTGCTTACGCAAATGGGTGATGCATCACCAGTGTGTAATTAATAGTTTTTACTCTGTGATCTCAGTGTTCTCTGTGGCCAATTATTTTTTAAAGACTTAAGGATAGCTTTGTGAACAGCTTTATTCCCTTTGAGTGGATAGCCGCAATTCGATTTCTGCGCGAGGGTCGTTTGCAGACCTTGTTTATCATCTCGGGTGTGGCGATTGGCGTTGGGGTAATTGTGTTTATGTCTGCACTGCTGAGTGGGCTGCAGCAGAATTTATTTTATCGGATAATGAGTTCGCAACCGCACATTACCCTGGAGCGCCCAAAGCAGGTTGTTACCTCTGTGCGCAAGGCGGAGTCGGGGCAACAAATTCTCACCTCAGTGCAGAAGCCGCCGCAGCGAGTAAGCGCGGTTGACCAATGGCAAAAAGTGCGCGACCTGATGCGCTTGCGCGAGGATGTGCTGGCGGTTTCACCCACGGTTACCGGGCCTGCGTTTGTGGTGAAAGGCAGTTCCAATCAGGCCATTTCACTGACGGGTATTGATGTTGAGCAGTACATCAAGATTGTGCCGCTCCCAGATAAAATGGTCTCAGGCACCTATCGCTTGACCAATAACGACATCATGATCGGCACGCAGCTGGCTGAAGATATGGGCATGCAGCTGGGCGACAAATTGCGCGTGGCCACGGCTGAAGGCGCCAGCCGCACGCTGACGATCGTCGGCATTTTTGATTTTGGCAACCGCAGCGCCAATCAACGCACCACCTTTGTATTGCTTTCTACCGCACAGAATTTGCTCAATCTGGTGGGCAGTGTCACCAGTATCGACATGACGGTTAAAGACCCCTATCAGGCCGAAAATATTGCGCAATCCATTGCCAGCGAAACCGGGCTGAATGCCTTGAGCTGGATTGCCAATAACAGCCAGTTTTTTCAGGGCATGAATGCGCAAACCATGTCCAGCATGTTGATACGGCTTTTCGTGGGATTGTCGGTGGCGGCCGGGATTGCCAGCGTGCTGGTGGTGTCTGTGGTGCAGCGGCAAAAGGATATCGGTATTCTGCGTGCGATGGGTGGCTCACGCGGGCAGGTGATGCGTGTGTTCCTGATTCAAGGGGCCGTGGTAGGGTTGCTGGGTTCGATGCTGGGGTCTTTTCTGGGTTTTTTGTTGCTGATGGCGTGGCGCGTCGCGGCAAAGAATCCGGATGGTAGTATGATGTTTGTCATCACCCTGGATCCGAAACTTTTCATATACGCTGCATTGATCGCTACGCTGACCGGCCTTGTGGCAGCCGTCACCCCGGCGGTGCGTGCGGCACGCCTTGATCCTGTGGTGGCCATTCGTGGATAGCGCGGTATTAGCTTTGCAAGCTGTGCGCAAATCCTATGCGGTGGGCACGCCGGTAGAAACCGAGGTGTTGCACGGCATTGATTTGCAGTTGAGCAAGGGTGAATTCGTCGCGCTGATAGGTCCATCCGGTTCGGGCAAAAGTACGTTGCTCAACATCATGGGTTTGCTCGATCGCCCGAGTAGCGGAAAACTGTTGATCAATGGGCAGGACACCAGCACCATGAATGAGTCACAACTAACCCAGTTGCGTGGTAAGGCAATCGGTTTTGTATTTCAAACGCATTTGTTGTTGACTGCATTTACCGCGCTTGAAAATGTGATGATGCCGCAGCTGTTGCAGCGCGGCCGCCCGGATGAAGCCATGAAAACCAGTGCTGCCTCGCTGCTGGAACAGGTAGGCCTGGCGCAGTGGCAAAATAATCTCGTCAACAATATGTCTGGTGGCCAGCAGCAACGTGTTGCCATTGCCCGTGCACTGGCCTTGAGCCCCTCACTGATACTTGCCGATGAACCCACAGGGAATCTTGATACGAAATCTGCAGATGCGGTATTTGAGCTGATGCGCAAGGTTAACCAGGATAGCGGAACGACCTTTTTGATGGTGACGCATAACGTGGCTATGGCCAATAAATGTGATCGTGTGTTGAATTTGGTCGATGGAAATATTGTGACTGGGACAGGGCGCTAATCCTGGATAAATGAAGTCAACATACATTTTATTTTGATCTTGATTTAAAGAAGAAGGCTAAGTTGAAAAAAAGAACACTCTATATTTTCGCAATCGTGTTCGCTATCTTGGCGGCAATGTTTTATCTGTTGCCCAAACCACTGGCACAAGCCTACACACAAGCGAGGCTGGATGCATTGAACCGCTCCAGCCAGCCGGTGCTGGTGGATATCCAGGCAGACTGGTGCTCAACCTGCAAAACGCAAGAGCGTGTACTGCAGGAATTATTGGCGCAGCCGGAATTCAAGCGCATCACACTGCTGAGCCTGGACTACGACCAGCAGAAGGATGCACTGCGAACATTAGGTGTTGAGTACCTGAGCACGCTGATCGTATTCAAGGAGGGGCGCGAGGTGGGCCGTTCGACGGCGGACCAAAGCCCGGTTAGCATCGCGGCATTGTTGCGCCGTAGCCTGTAAAGGATTTTCAGGTGTAATGTGCCGGTGTAGAATTACTAGCATATTTTAATTTAAGGTCATCACATAAGCCCACAGTCTTGACACGTGACGAGCACGGCGCTACGAAGTTCTAATATTTCCTCAAGGAGGTTAATCATGTTCCATGCAATAAAAATCAATAATACCGGTGGCCCTGAGGTGATGCAATGGAGCGGGATCGAGGTGGGTGCTCCGGGCGCTGGCCAGGTCAGGCTAAAGCACACCGCGGTGGGGTTGAACTATATTGATGTGTATCACCGCACCGGGCTTTACCCGCAACCGCTGCCTTTTGTGCCGGGCATGGAGGCTGCGGGTGTTGTTGATGCACTCGGAAGTAGTGTTACACATCTGCAAGTGGGCGACAGGGTGGCTTACTCCTCCGTCATCGGTGCCTATTCCGAAGCACGGTTGATCGATGCGGACAAGGTGGTGAAGCTGCCGGATTTTATCGATGACCGCACGGCGGCCGCGATGATGTTGCAGGGCATGACCGCGCGTTATTTGCTGCGCGATATCTACAAGGTGGGGGCGGGCGATACTATTTTGATTCATGCTGCAGCTGGCGGGGTCGGGTTGATCGTGTGCCAGTGGGCTTCGGCGCTGGGTGCTACGGTGATCGGTACGGTGTCCAGCGATGAAAAGGCGGCGCTGGCCAAGGCCAATGGTTGCCACCATCCCATTGTGTATACGCGCGAGGATTTTCAAAAGCGCGTGCTGGAGATCACAGGCGGCGAAAAGTTACCGGTGGTGTATGACTCGGTGGGCAAGGATACCTATATGAAGTCGCTTGATTGCCTGCGACCGCGCGGCATCATGGTGCTGTTCGGCGCGTCGTCCGGTCCTGTTCCTCCGTTCGATCTTTCGCTGTTGGCGCAGAAGGGTTCGCTGCTGATCACGCGTCCGACACTCAACACTTTTGTCACAACACGGCAACTGTTGCAGGAGAATTCGGCAGATTTGTTTGAAGCGGTGCGTTCGGGCAAGGTGAAGATACACGTCAACCAGACCTATGCCTTGAAAGACGCGGCACAGGCACACCGCGACCTCGAAGCGCGCAAGACAACCGGTTCAACGGTGCTGACTGTTTGATAGCCGTGTTAATAATTTCTGCTTGTTCGCGTTTTCATCTTTAGTGAGTTCGGTATTTATCTTTTGGCAATATTATTTGGGCTACCCGGTTTAGTAGACAGGGTAGCCTGTTGCTTGTATTTAAATGTCAGCCAAGAAACTGGAATGTTGTAATATATTGATTATATTTAATATTTTATACAATACATAGACGATACTCAATTTGATAATAATGCACCGGACAGGTTACTTTGAAACTGGAAATGGATTCTCCTTTTTAATCAGTGGCTCCTGAATTCAATCGCGCCTGTAGCAAGTGAGCCATGGTTTACAAAGAATCATCATCAGGTAAAATCTGGCTTCCGTCATTCGCTAGTCTATTTGCTGACGCTGGGCATGGCAGCTGTGTGCCAGTTCATTCATGGAGATAATGTATGCGCAAATTCCTTATATCTTTCATTCTGATATTGCCCGTCCTGGGCCATGCCGGCGAGCGTGAAGAGTTCGAAGCTTACAAGCAGCAAATCAAAACGGAGCAAAAAAAAGATAAAGAAGAATTTCGCGCCTATACCGAAAAGATGAATAGTGAGTGGAACGCCTATCTTGCCGATATCAGGAAAAATTTTGGTCCCGTTGAATTTACTTCTGACAAGAAGTGGGTAAATTACTCCAAAGATCACAAAGCCAAGGTGGCCGTTGATAACGATAAGGGAGTTGTCACTATTGAATTTGTCGCCGATGAAAAGAACAAAGCTGCAAGGATCAAGGAAGCGAAAGCACTGGTCCATGCGTTATCCAAAGATATCAATCCTTTCTCCAGCCTGCCCACACTGACCGAGAATGTGCCCCTGGACAAGATCAGGCCAGAAGATGCCAAGGCAAGGAGAAGCGGCGGCAAGGCGGGTGAAAAAGTTTATAGCCTGACCATCCCCATGAATGAAGACAGGCAGCAAAACAACGAAGTTCAGATCGCCGAATCAGTGCGCGACATGACTGAAAAATACAATGTCTCGTATGACCTTGCCATGGGCATCATCAAGACGGAATCCAATTTCAACGTGGGGGCAGGTACGCGCAAGGGTGCGCTGGACATGCGCGATCCCAAGTTGTATGAAAACAATCCGTGGGGACTGATGCAGGTGGTGCCCCGGCGCAGCGGACGTGAGGGTTTAAAACGGGCAATAGGCAAAGACCGGCTGCCCACAGCAGATGAATTGCTCGACCCTGAAAAGAATCTGGAAATTGGCGTGGCCTATCTGGCGGTGCTGCAGGATAAGTATTTTGACGGCATAAAAGATGAAGCAAGTCGTGAGAGGGTGATGATAGCCGCTTATCGCGACGGGCCGGAAAAGGTCTACGAAAGCTTTAACGACAGCGGCAATAGGGCAGGAGCTTTGGCCGAGATCAATAAACTGGGTGCCGAAAAAGTGGCGGCGATACTGTCGGGTAAAGACGGCAACCAGGGAACTGACGGCAAGTATGTGGCCAAGGTAGAGAAGGAAAGAAATAATTACAGGGTAGGTGAAAAAGAGAAGCAGCGGCTTGAACAGATGGCGGGAAACATCGTGCAGCGACCTGAGCTGCGTGCGGCCGTTAACCAGTGGCTGGGCACACCATATCGCCTTGGCGGCACCACACATAATGCGGTGGACTGCTCCGCTTTCACCATGAACATCTACTCGCAGGTTTTCAACAAGCAGATTCCGCGAACATCGGAAGGGCAATACGAAACCTACGGCGGATCAGCGGTGAATGCCCCTGCCAGGCAGGAAGGCGACCTGGTTTATTTCAATACGTTGCACAATGGCAAGCCGGTGTCGCATGTTGGACTGTGGCTGGATGACAAGCGTTTTGTGCATGCCAGCTCGAGTAGAGGCGTGGTGATTTCCAATATCGATGAAGCTTATTATCGCACTCGCTATGTAGGTGCCAATAGGCCTGTCAGGCAGTAAAAACAATTTGAGATGCTGGTGTATGCAGGCTGTATGATTGTGTCTGCCCAAGTTGAGACTGCAATAAATTATATCGTTGAAGTCTCTTTTTTTGATCTTATAAGGGGCAAGTGTATGGATAAAATTGCGGAATTTAAATCCGGACAACGCGAGCTGTGGACCCTGGGTAATTTTGGTGAAATGGCTGTTTTTACAACGCCTGTAGCGGGACACTTGGTACGTTATGCCAGCGTTGACAAAGATCATTACGTGCTTGATGTGGGCACCGGCACAGGTGTTGTGGCGATTTCTGCAGCACACAAAGGCGCAAAAGTAGCCGGTCTTGACTTGACTCCCGCTTTGCTGGAGCAGGCCAGAAATAGTGCCATGGTATCCGGCTTGCAGGATATTTCCTGGCACGAGGGGGATGCCGAGGCATTGCCATTTGCCGATGCAAGTTTTGATGTGGTGTTGAGTCAGTTCGGCCATATGTTTGCACCTCGCCCTGATGTGGCGATGGGTGAAATGCTGCGCGTGCTCAAGCCGGGCGGAACAATCGCCTTTGCCACCTGGCCTGGCGAGCAACTCATAGCCCGTCAATTCACACTGAATGCAAAATATGTCGCCCCGCCAGCAGATGTGGAATCACCAGTAAAATGGGGGGATGTCGCAGTGGTGAAACAAAGACTGGGTGCTGGGGTTAAAAGCCTGCATCACGAACGGGGCGTAATGGGGATTCCTTCACTCAGCCCGCGGCACCTGCGTCAATTTCTGGAGGCCAAGACAGGACCTTTTGTGCGTACTGCACAGGCACTAAGACATGACCCCGCCAAGCTGGAATCCTGGCGGGCCGATATTGAAGATATGATAGGTGAATACCTGCATGACAATATCGTGCAGCACGAATATCTGTTGACCCGGGCGATCAAGATTTAAATCCAGAGTAGCTTGATCCAGCTACTTAGAGCCACTTCAAAATAGCAATGCGCTATTGTATAAGTCCGATATACAGGAAGTATGCGTAGGCGCCAATTAGTCCAACCCCGATAAAGCGTGGGATGCGTCCCAGCGCGGCAACGGCCAGAAATATTACCGCGCCTGCGCCCAGTATGATGTAGACACCGGTCTGAAAAGTTGCGGGAATCTGTATCGTCTGAAACACAGAAAACAGGCCGATGCACATGGGTATGCAAATATGGCCGTCGCCGATTTGCGAGCTCAGCACGATATCCTGCCTGCCTATGTAGGCGTAATACAGCGCAAGGAAGGCATTGGGCAATACCATCAGCAGGCCGCTGAACCAGCCTATCCTGGCAAAACTGAAGACAGGGTTTTTTGTATGGGCTACCCAATCCACAAGCTGGTCGACGGAAAAATAAATGCAATAGGCGCTTGCCGCGATCAGCAGCAGGTCGATGATAATTGTCCAATGAAAATGCTTATCGTTTCTGACGTTGTCCTTCAATACTTCAAAAACGTGCAAGATCTGCCAGAACACAAACAGGCCAATTAATATTGCGCCGTCGTAACGGTTAAGCTCGCCATCCTGGGCCAATGCCCACAGCGTTCCGGTAAACAGGAAAAGGGCGATCAGAGTAAACAGCAAATTGAGCCGGTTGACGAATAAAAATACGGCAAGCTTTTTTAATTGTTGTTGTGATCTTGTTTTTGGCAGTATGGCCGCAGAGCCGAACACTGCGGCAAGACCCAAGATCAAGGTCAGGTTGGTGACATTGTTGACCAGGCTGTTTTCTATCACCGCGCCGCCATTGCCGGCGGACTTGCTCATGACATAGGCGAATACCAGGTTGGCGAATCCTGAGCAGTAGGGCATGATAAGGGTACCCAGTACGGTTCCCTCGAAACCCTTGCTCTCCATGGCTTGCAGCCGCCAAACCATGGCGGCATTCGCTGCAATGAAGATGGCGAGCAGTACTAAAGGCTGGGCAGTATAGGTTTGCAGAGTATATATTATGATTTCACCACTGGATGGTTTGTAAAATACAACGGATTCATTGCCTCAATTATCCTTGCTGCAATTAAGCATGGTCAATTGCATCAGATAGACGGTATGAGCATTGAGAACGCTAATATTTATGCGACATGGTTTCTTGCCGGGCAATATATTTTTGTTTTTAGTCTTGGCGCTTCGCGGCGGGTTTATGTAAACTGTGGTCATGTAAAATACGGATGTCTATCAATGAACAATTCTACCCCGCAAACTGCTGATGAAATGGCCGAACATATCGTGCGGCATTTTCAGGCCAAGGGATTTACCGGCATATCGGAAGCGCTCATCATTCAAATTCATCTGAGAGAGGGTGATCGCGAAGAAATAGATGCTGCATTCGAAGCGGCACTTGAAAAAAATATCGCGCCGCCAATCCAGAGATATTTTGAAATCCATCCCTACGGGCATTTCTCCGAATTCAGGAGCTTTGACGACGCGAAAGCAGCCATCCATGCAGACTTTACCGAAAGTCTGCGCAATGAAATACCCAGGATATTCTTCGAACCTGCGCCGGTCGTGATCGATGATCCGCTGGCAAGCGGCACTAAATACGATGTACTGATGAAACTCAGAGATTACGTCGAAGGCTGGGCTATCGCGATACTCATGAACGATCCGGATGCCGCGTTTATCGATTATATCGGTACCCTTCCAGGCAGCGACTGGAAAAAAATCATGGGCGAATTCAAAATCGCAAGCACATCTCTGGGGGGTGCAATCGATCTGCACTAGATTGGCTGAAGCTGAGTAGCCGACGCGAGTGTAGCTGCAGCATATGCTCACGCGCCTGAGCCGTATGGAAGATGCCTTTATTTTTTGAGCTGCAATAGTTTGTCTACTGTCCAATTATCGCAAGCATGCCTACCGTAATGACTTGCGATAACTTTACCGAATAATCAGTGCTTACCTCAATCATTGCAGAAATAAAAAGAAGCAGGGGGAAATTCCCCTATATTTAATACTGATAGGCCAAAGCCAGGCTGGTATAGCGGCTGGTGCTTGATTGTATGAGCGGACTATTGAGTACATCTCCGCTCACTTGGCGAGTTTCCAGACTGCCCAGCAGCATCCATTCTTTATTTACTTCAAACGACCACAGCAGGCCTGCAGCATTGAACAGTTGTCCGCCCTGTACATTGAATGCAGGCAAGCCGCTGCTGGCAGCTTGTTGTGCTGAGATGCCGTAATAATATTGTGCGGCCTGGTCATCGGCCCAGCTGGTTTGTGCAAAGATGCCGGCACTGAACTGTTCACCGCCATATAACCCTGCAGTCAGGCGAAAATCAATTTGGCTGCCGCGCTTGACATCAACATCCTGGCGATAGCGCAGCAGAGCGATGAGTGGCATGGGACCAATGTATTTTTCAAGTTCTGCATGTATGCCGACAGATGCGCCGGGATTGAGGGTGGATAAATTATGGCTGGAAAGAAACGCGGAATCCGAACTATCACGCCCGCCCTCATAGGCGATTTGCACACCTACGGTTAAGCCGTCAAGCGTCTCTGCTCTGACGCCGCCTTCCAACATGCCGAAGGTGGTGCGGGCAAACCAGGGTTTGCCGTAATAACGCACCGATGGAATAAGCGTGGTTTGGTTGCTTTCCGCACCGTCATAGGCTGGCCGCGACCACAGGCCTGCCCCCAATAACGTGCTGACCGGTGGCGCGTTTTCAGCACATACCGTGAGCGGCACCATGAATACAAGTGAGATCAGTAACTGACGCACAGATAACATATCGCGTGTTTCCCCTGGTTGCAACAGTCGGTAATCAAAGCGGAATCAATAAGCAATCAATCCGCTGATCTTTGCGGTGCTGACAAGCAGGCTGATTATGCCTTAATTTCCGGCGAAGCTAAAGTTCATGAGCGCAACACTGCCTGATGAAAACGTTTTGCGCGGTACATCAAGCGTAGGTGATTTTTGACTGTAACGGTACAACAATTTTTACGTGTGTGGATTTGCTGCTCTGTCAGGTATGATCAACGCATGCAGATATACTTCTGTTATGTATTATATATCTGATTGTAATGAATTAAATTGATTAATAAGTTCCGGCAGGAATTGATTTTTGTCGCCGAATGACACATCATTGCATAATGAATACTCCCCCGACCAAAGCTGAGATCGCATTGCTGGAACCGTTTTCCGGGCTTGCGCTCGAATACATCCACGTGCCTGCAAATAGTGCAGAATTTGCCGCAGCTGCTGCCGACATCATGGCAGCTGGCTTGGTCGGTTTCGATACAGAATCCAAGCCTACTTTTGCGGTGGGCGATGTCAGTGACGGGCCGCATGTGGTGCAGTTTGCCCTGCGCAACAAGGCTTACCTGTTTCAATTGCATCAAACTGAAGGACATAAGTTTCTGCTGGAGTTGCTGCAATCGGCGCAGCTCATCAAAGTGGGTTTCGGTCTTAAATCGGATCGCTCACACATATTCAACAAGCTGGGTATCAGGCTTAATGGCGTGGTGGATCTCAATACGCTGTTCAGCATGGACGGCTACAAGAAAGAGATGGGCGTGCGCACGGCGGTGGGGCTGGTGTTTAAGCAGCGTTTTGCAAAGTCGCGCAAGGTTACCACTTCCAACTGGGCACAATTGCAGCTTACGCCGCAGCAATTGCTCTATGCTGCCAACGATGCCTATGCTGCACTTAAGGTGCTGGAAGCACTGCACAGGCCGCGCGAAGAGTTGCCCATTATCAACTGAAAGTTGTATTACACTGTTTTGCTGGCTGCTACAGCGACATTTTTTCCGCGTCGCGCTAGAATATGACAATTGGAATAAATAAGGATGCAGATATATTTTTGATACTACGCAAGACATGAAAAGGGGAATGTTGAAATGAGCAATACCGTAGACTACAAGTTACTCCACAGTGGCTCCATGTGCGCCGAGCTTGATGATGTTGAAGCCCAAGCCCTGGCCGCGAAAATGGGTGTGCGTCAATTGAAGGACGGTGAGCTGTTGATTAAAGAGGGTGACTCCGATCAGTCCCTGTTTATACTTGTCTCAGGCAATCTGGCCGTCAATAACGCTAATTCCGAGGGCAAGGAGGCAGCGGTTTACACAATGAAAGCGGGCGAATGCGCCGGCACCCGCGCTTTTGTAGACCGCACTCCGCGCAAAGCCACACTGCGTGCCATCGGCAATACCACGGTCTATACCCTTACGCCGGATGACTTCGAGACCCTGGTGGACGCGCATCCACGCTTGGCATACAAAGTGATGCGCGCGCTGTTCCGCATTACCCACAGCAACCTTATGCGTATGAACCAGGAAAGCCAAGTGCTATCAAATTACATTCACAAGACACAGGGTCGCTTCTGATAGTCGGGTAATTGGTTGAATGCGCCTTGATGCAGTACATTCAATTATGACGTGTGAAATGCAAGACTAAAGTGCATGTTCAGCCTGTGCGGGTGAGGTTTGTTATGTACACGCCGAGCATTTAATCATCTATGCAACCCTGAGGTTCAGGTAAGCCCGCTATACGTGAACCTTGCCAAGAAGGGCCGCCAGGAAACAGCTTGTACAAGTGTTCTTCACTGAATTTTCTGGCACCGACTTCGTCATTCAATTTTTTTATCAGCAGGCGCACCATCGGTGTTATGCCGTAATTGAAATAAAATTTGCGCATGAATTTAATGATATCCCAATGTTCTTTGCTTAAAGTGAGGCCTTCCTGATTTGCCATGAATTCAGCCATGGCTTCGGTCCAGTCGTCAAGATTGACCAGGTTGCCTTTCTCATAAACTGGAATATCTTGCCCCTGATACTCAAATGATCCTTTAAAGAACTCGTGCCTGGATACGAGTTTTTTGGACTTTTCCGAAGATTTGTCTTTGTGAGCTGGATTGCTTTCGATTTCTAGATCCAGCATGGATACAGGCAGTCCGGCAATTTTGCTTGCCTGCATCAGGAATCCTTTGGGAAAAAGGGCGTTAAGTTGAGCTTCTTCTGCCTTCTTTATATTTAATTTTTCTTGTATTTCCCGTTTCATCAGCTTGAGCGTTGGGGAAGTGTTGTACATCTGATAGTAATCGCGCATTACATCTATGATTTCCCAGTGCGCGCCTGTCAGTGTTATGCCATCATTTGCGGCAAGCCATTCAGCCACGCTTTTGCTCCATACGGTCAAATCTTTCAATCTTCCATCAGGCGTCAGTTCGTAATTTATTTTTTTTACTGTATTCATGGAGATACTCCTTTGAATTTCGGTTTTTAATTGCCCCCATATAAAAATCCAGAATGTTCAGCTTCATTCTATCAAGTGTTTAAAGCTAAAAGAAAGATATAAGTTAATATTAGAAAACCTGGTGTTGAAATATATTTGTCGTTAATGTACAAGTAAGCGGGAGATTCGCTGTCTTCATGCAGTCTCCATGCAATTCCGGGATGGTATTAACGAAAAGCAGGCATGAATAAAGAAAAAAATTTACCCATTACACAAGAATCTACTGAATTATCCGTTACGGGCACTCAAGAAGGATTGGTTGCACGCGGTCTGGACGTGCTCAAACACATAACATCCGATTCCCAGGACGACAACAATGCTGCGCGGCAGTGGGAGCTGGGTTGCGAATATATGAAAGGCAGTGAAGCCGAGCGTGATTATGAGCGGGCATTCTACTGGTTTTGCAATGCCGCCGAGCAGGGCCATGCTGAGGCGCAATTTGCACTGGGCACCTTGTATGACGCGGGCGATGGTGTTGTGCAAAATGATGAGCTGGCACTGGTGTGGTATCAAAAAGCTGCCGAGCAGGGTCATGCCTGGGCCAGAATGAATCTGGCCAACAGGGGCATACGAGTGGAAAAAGCCGGGAACGGCGATGAGTAGAGCAGTATGCAATCAGGGAAATTTTTAAATGCTCCCTGAACAACAGGCACTGGAAAAACTTGAAGTTGAACAGTTGCAACTGGAAGAACAGGTTGCCTTGTTTGAGCTGGAACGCGAAACCACCAAGACCGATGTGGCACGCTTTCAGAAGCGCTATTACGATATCGTTGGGCGCTTGTATGTTGAGCTGGATAAACTGCTGGCCGGACTAGCCCAACAAATGGCTGCGGCCATGCCCGATGATGTGCAAGCTCAGCTGCAAGCACAAGCCGCACAGGATAAAGCCAGAAAATCTGCCGAAGAAGCAGGGCTGATCGAAGCGCAGCCTGAACCACCCGCAGAAATTACCCCCGCATGTAAAAAAGCTTATCGCAAGGCCGCCATGCTGTTGCATCCTGATCGCGCCACGACGGAAGTAGAACGCGCACGCCGCACCAGCATGATGGCGCTGGTGAATCTTGCCTACGAGCGCGGCGATCAGGCAGAGCTGGAAAAACTGATAGTAGAATTTGGCGAGGATCCCGAGGCGATAGAAGGTGTGGATGTGGCTTC
Source organism: Burkholderiales bacterium (assembly GCA_038208855.1). Taxonomy (GTDB): domain Bacteria; phylum Pseudomonadota; class Gammaproteobacteria; order Burkholderiales; family Gallionellaceae; genus 39-52-133. The sequence goes on along the minus strand of JBBQYH010000008.1, from coordinate 16,093 downwards.
CAAAACCCTCAAGGCTATGCGTCGTATTGCCCAGCTGCGCCGCAGGTTGAGCGAGATTGAGCAGGAACTGGATGCGATCCGTGAGGCAGAAATATTTAATTTGATGTCTACAGTAGAAGAGGCCGAGTCTATGGGGGATAACCCACTGGGCGAGATGGCGAAGCAACTACTGCAGGAAATTGCCAAGCGCAGAATTGCACTTAAGCATAATAATCCTGGCGCCAACAAACCGTCTATGCAGACTGAACCCAAACGCTAGGGCTCTGTATGCCTAGCGTAATGACTTACCTTGTGAGCATGGCTATGCCACTGAAATCCATTTGAATCAACATTGAAATTGGAAAGCAGCAAGTTATGAAAACAATGTTTGGAATTGCTTTATTGTTGGCTGCAATACTGTTGAACAAAATGGCCTTGGCGAATGATACGGAACTTGTCGGCCTGGACGAAAACTCCATGCCCGAGCTGGCTCAAGCCGAGGACAGTAATGAAAACTGGCACTTTATTGCAGGAACAGGCCCGGTCTATATGCCGCATTATGAAGGTGCATCTACTTATTGGTTGCGTCCGGTCCCGCTGTTTCGCGCTACGAAGGGGAATTTTTTTGCAGGCACCCTGGGTGGCATTGGTTACCATTTTATAAAAGACAAAACACTCAAGTTTGGCATGCGCATAGGCGCAGCACCCGGACGCAACGAAAGTGTGGATGCGCGCCTGACGGGCATGGGCGATTTAAAGCCGGCAGGTGAGCTGGGTCTGTTTGTGAAAGCGAAATTCGACAACACTTATTTTATCGGCAACGTCATGGCGGGTTCTCGCGGCAGACGCGCCGAGCTGGGTGGCGGCTATGATTTTGCGTTGAAGGATTTTTCGGATTATCTGCGCGTGGGCGTCAACGCAAACTGGGCATCGGCAGATTATATGCAGGCTTATTTTGGCGTCAGCCCGCAGCAGTCAATAACATCAGGTTTATCCGCCTATGATGCTGCGGTCGGCATCAGGAGCTATGCTCTGTTGAGCAGCTGGACGCATATATTTGACAGGCATTGGTTGGGCAATTTGGCAGTGGTCAATAAACAATTGGCTGGCAGTGCGCTGAACAGCCCCTTGGTGCAAACTAAAAGTGCCTATAGTGTGAGTTATGTTGTGCTTTATCTATTTTAAATACTATTTAATTAAATAAAATCAAGTAGTTATGACAATATCAACCAGGGCTTTGATTTATTCCCTAAAGTTTTTCAAATTTTCGCCGATAACTTATTCATAACATTTTCAATGTGAGTTGAAGGAGTCGAGTATGAATATCAACATGAATATGAGCAGAAGCATAGTACAAACCACCGGCAATGATGAAATAGGCGTGGCAGTGCTTAGAAAAGCAATTGCCTCAGATGCACAAGGGGCAAAGTCTTTGATAGAGGCTATTCCCAAACCTGGTCTTGTAAAGGCTGAAAATTTACCACCTCATCTGGGCCAGCATATCAATGTAACTGCCTGAGGTTCGTCCCAGCATGATCGAAAGAAAAAGGGCTCTAGTTGCAAGCCCCTCTCTAAACGAGTTGATTTTGTAGCTTGGCTTTAAGGCTAAAAATGCCCTGTTAGAAATAGCAGGGCATTTTCTTTGGTAAAGTCAGATCAACATTCAATGGTGTTACAAAATATCAACGGTTTTCCATGTGATCCTTCTTTATTGAGCCACCAGCCAAAGCGACCTGGGACTGAATTTTGATTATTCACTGCAATCAAGATGAATGAGCGATCAGGCTGGAGATCATTTTAAAACAGGGCTTCTAAGCCCCAATCGACAGAAATTTCTATACTTGCCAGATCGTTCTACGTTTTCGAACAGCTCATGTGCGGACTGATCGGTAGGGGATTACCGCTGGACTTGGACAAAATAGGCATTTATAGTCTTAGGAGTCACTTTTATCATGGAGGCGATCAATTGGGCTATGGCAGGCAGCAGTACAGCGTGCAGCCTGGGAGGCCATTGGTCGCTCTTGCAATTATCCTGGTCGCCCTATCCCTTGCCCCGCAATTAGTTCTTGGCGCATCTGCGGATGCCAGAGAAAAGCGTGGCGATACGGCATTGATGGCCGCTGTGCGCCTAGATGACGTCGCAAGGGTTCGGCAATTGCTCGATACGGGTCCCGACCCGAATGTATCAAACAAATTCGGCGCCACGGCATTGTTTTTCGCCGCCTCACAAGCTATCGAAGATCATATGCAGCAAACTTCTGCTCAAATACTGAAGACACTACTGCAGCATGGTGCCCGAGTTAACGCGCAGACGGAAAATGGACAAAGCGCACTCATCGCCGCAGCGAGCAAAGGTAGTATTGAAAATGTCGAGATATTGCTAGCCGCAGGTGCTAAACCGAATTTACAATCCAAGAATGGTGATTTCGCGCTTCTTGAGGCTACAGCGCATGGATACACCGATATTGTCATAGTGCTTCTGCAAGCAGGCGCTAATGCAAATTTGAAAGACGTCAACGGGCAATCGCCACTCATGATTGCGATCCGCCAAGCTCCTCAGTTCTCAAGTCACAAATCACTTTATGAGATTATTTCCGATGCCTTGTTGGCACATGGTGCGAACCCCAACAGTCGCGATCAGAACGGGCAATCACCGGTCACAATGGTCGCAGCGGGTGACAAAAACGTGCTTATCTATCCACTCCTTGATCATCACGCTGATATCAATGTTACTGATCCGACAGCGAATGGCGCGACAGCAATAATCATTGCCGCCCGCCACGGGAATACACCCATGGTAAAAGCGCTGCTGCGGGCGCACCCTAAACTCTCGTGCCGGGACCTGAATGGCAAAACGGCACTTGACTATGCCAAGCAATCGCAATTCAACGAGATTGTCTCATTGTTGTCACAGACGGGTAGTAGCATTAAATAGTTTCTGCATATTTCCACATCACCAATACAAACATGGAGGAAGTTATGAAATGCAGCAAAAAACCGAATGGCGCATCGCGTAATATTTTCGAAGTAATACCGCAGGGGATGGCAAAACAAACGAAGCGGCATCGAATCCTCTTAGTCCTCGTGACACTATTGTTGTCCGTGCTGGGGGTGCCGACGTTCGCCGATAGCTATACAACCACCATTAACGTGACCTGAGGTAGCCCCACACAGATTCTGGCGTTTCAGCCGGGTGACAAGGTCCGCATTCAATCGCAGTTGCTGAGCTCGGATACGACGGTCCCGGAAGCCGTCGAGAACGAACCGCTATTGATGCAGTTGAGTTCTCCCGGAAGTTATGCGTCGGCAAGTATCATTACCGATCAATACTTGACCAGTCAGATCGATAGCGTTCCGGCCGACCCGAATGGCTCTCCGTACCTGAGTGCATATATCCAGGGCTACGATGGCGATGAAAACGCGCAGATCATCGTCAGTGTTAATCCCGTGGAGGCCGTGAAAAAGACTGCGGATCAAATCGCAAATTGGGAATCGCTCTCGCAGGCATATGAAACGGGGCATCTCAACGCAGACATCGCCGAACACTTTTGCCCACCCGTAGAGTGGTGCAAAAAGATGGAAGCTACAACTGATAATGAGGACTAGATAACGTATGGCTTCACGGTGGTGTTTTTTTACCCCTGTCGTGAAGCTTTTTTTATGCACAAATATTTGCCTTAGCAGTAAATTCGGCATACACATATACATGTGGCCAACAATCATGGACACAGAACTAAATCTCGTAGATCTGCTGCAGAGACGTCTCATTACTTATGGATATTCAGTTTTAGATCAAGGTGTAAGTCTTGGGGGCGATCTGCCTTGCCTCGCCATACTGGACACTGCAAGGCGCTTGATGGTACGGTGCATTTGCATTATATGTACAGTCCATACTTATGTCAGATCATATGATGATATTGAGTTTTGTCGATCAAGTAAGTCATGAGTTCGAATCAGCATCATCATGGGGAATACCTCCATCAACATCGAAGCCATATGGTTCCCTAATAGCAGCTTTAGCAGAATTTCGCAGGATCATTGATATCTCATTGATGGTGCTGATACCGCCAAGCAATCGACATCAAATCATATGGTCACATTGGGTAATAAAAATATCCCAGTGATTCGTCCGCATGTCAGCGAATGAACTCCCCTGCTTGTGCAGTTCGCCAACTAATATCCGTTAGCCCGGAATATTAAACATGCAAGTTTGTTGTTTTGCGCGTGTGCATTTTTGTCTGGGTTACCTTAGCGGCAAAGTACAACGCGATAGCGGGCTTGTCCGCTTCTTACCCGCGCGATCGCCTTGTTGATATCTTCAAAACTGAATTTTTCAATTTCCGGTTTGATGTTATGCAGCTTGGCAAAAGCCAGCATGGTCGCTATTGTGGCTGGGCTGCCCACCGGTGAACCGGATACCGAGCGTTGCCCGCCAATCAGCGCAAATACATTGATATCCAGCGGTTCCAGCGTCGCGCCGACAAAGTGCAATCTGCCACGCGGTTTCAAAGTACTCAGATATAGATTCCAGTCCAGCTTGATGTTCACTGTGGAAAGTATGTAGTCAAATCTGCCAGCGGCAGCCTTGATTTCCTTTTCGTCGCGGGAATTCAATACATGGTGCGCGCCAAGTTGCAAGGCTTCAGCTTTTTTGACGGCGCTCGAAGTAAAGGCCGTTACTTCGCAGCCCCAGGCATTGAGAAATTTCAGCGCCATATGACCCAAGCCGCCGATACCTATAACGGCCACTTTGTCGGTAGGTTTGATGCCGAACTGGACCAGGGGATTGAACACAGTGATGCCGCCGCAAAACAAGGGTCCTGCGGATTGCAGATCTATGCCGTCGGGGATGGCAACCACGCTGTTGGCCGCTGCGCGCACCTTGTCAGCAAAGCCGCCATAATGTCCTATGATGGTGGCTTGGGCGTTGGCACACAGGTTGTGATCACCCGCGAGGCAATGCGCGCACTCATTGCAATAGCCGGCATGCCAACCTAGACCCACAACCTGGCCTACAGATAAATTCTTGACCTGAGTTCCTAGCATGCTGATTTTCCCCACCACTTCGTGACCGGGTACGATGGGATACTTAGTGTTTCCCCATGCGCTGTCGATGACGCTCAGGTCGCTGTGGCAGATGCCGCAGTATTGCACATCGATTTCAACCTCATGTGGCGCCAATGCGCCGGGATCATAGCTGAATGGCTTGAGTTCGCCCTTGGCTTCAAAAGCGGCATAGGCATTGATCATCTAATTGCTCCTTAGTGTTGTGTGCTGTGTATCTGCATGATTTTCTCATGCGCCAGATGCAAGATCTCATTAAACTCCTTGACCGAGTCGAACGATTCTCCATGAGTTTCATAGGATAGTCTGTGCCCCATACCTTGTATAACGCTGAGCAAGTCTACAAGCGTTGCTATGGTTTCCTGTCTTTCACCTGCTGGTGTTTCATCACTTTGCATCATGATATTTCTCCATTGTATGAATCTGCCTCATTGCAACTCTCGTATGCATTAGAGGAAGAAGTGTAAATTGCTCCAATAATCTGGATTTTCGCTGCATTAAATTTTGGATAATGAGCCTGTTAGTTTGCAAACTCTATTTCTGGTTCACAGTTCTACCGGCTGTTAGTGCATAGCTTGGTCCGTCATCACCAAGCATGATGTCGTTAAAAAATTCTGCCCCCGGAAAATCAACTTGCCTGCTTATCTGTGGTTTATTCTCTATAAAGTCGGCTACTGGTTTGCAATCCTGCCCATGCCGCGCATCTTTTTGAAAATTGATATTATTCATATTTTCTCCAATATTTAATATAAACAAGCTGTTGATAAAATAGGTGCAATGAAATCATGCTCGCATTGAGACTATCTGGTCAGTTCGTTATGACACATAGTGTTTATGCACCTTAAATATATGACATTTAAATCGAAGTTATCGTGGTGAGCGCGCATAATGCATGCATGGTCTTTCTTGAATTGGCCAGTTTGAAAAGTTGCTATTGAACGTATACAAGACATTCAAGTGTTAAGGCATCACAATAAATTGTAATGCCTTAGTTGGAGCACAATACATGATGCAAAAAGATGACAAGGAAATTGATACTGTATTGGCGGCCCTGGGCGTGGCATCGATCACTGTTATCCTTGCACAGCACGAAAATGATGCGCATGAAGCCGGTTTGCTCGAAGTCGAAAGAGTGAATGAGGCGGGCTATCGTCTGCGTGTAGGTGAGTTGTTGCGTGCCGCCGAGCGCATCAGTTCATTACAACTTGAAGAGGCACTTGCAGAACAAAGTCTGGGCAATAGCAAGCTGGGTGACATACTTGTTGCTCGTGGCGTGCTTACCCTGCAGGAGCGCGACATCGTTCTGGCGTTTCAGCAGAACCAGACGTTAACAGCAGAATCACAGAGCAAAAATCGCCTGGGCAATATATTGCTTAGAGCCGGTGAAATTACCCGCAAACAACTGGGCGATGCGCTCAAACTGCAGGAAACCAGCGGCGGGCGGCTGGGCAATATTCTGGTTAAAGCAGGATATGCCACTCTCAAACAAGTTACACACGGTTTGCAGTTACAGAAAAATATTGCCAAAGCACCGCTGGTGGCAATGTCTCTTGCGACGCTGCTGGCGGCCGTAATGCCGCCAGCAGCGGCAGGGCAAGCGAGCGGCAATGTGCAGGTTTCCGCTTACGTTGTGGCACAAACCAAAGTGCACATGGACTATCAAGCCAGTCAACTCACCATCAGCAAAGAGGATGTTGCACGCGGATTTATCGATGTTGCAGCGGCCTCGCGTTTTAGTCTTGTATCGAATAGTCGTTATGGTTTCTTGATCAACCTCTATCCCGTGGGTGATATCTTTGATGCATTGCAAATAAAGGGTCTGGATTATCCCGCCCAACTAGGTGCCGATGGAGGCACTCTGGTACAGCGCGGTGCGGTTGTGCAGAACAAGATGCATGAATTGAGCTACCGATTTATCCTTAAACCCGGTGTGCTGCCTGGCAATTATCCATGGCCGTTGCAACTGTCGATAAGTCCCGTTTGATCTGTTTTTATGGGTGCGGCTAAATTCTGTCGACAGCCCATTTAAAAAATCACGGTGGCGGTAATGCTGTCGCTATAGATTCCCACTGCCGCATCCTGTCCTGCGGGTATGCGTCCGAAAATGCTCAAGCTGGTGGTAGCTTTTTCCGGGATTTGCATAATGCTGCTGCCGCCGCTACCGTCCCCCCAGATAACATTTCGCGCACTGCTGGTGTATAGATTGTAGCTTAGCTGATTGCTGCCGCTATTCATGCTTCTGTTTATGTAACTGCCGCTTTGTCCGGTGTCCAGTGTCACCGGATAGGTCGGGTTGCCACCGCCTCCTTTGCAGTCGATAGTGATAGAACCTATGCCACTGTCATTGGGGATATTAGAAAAAACATTGTAGTTGCCAAAGTTGACGCCGGTGGCGCTGATGTTGCACTTGGGCGCAGCCTGAACGGCTTGCGTGGTGACACAAGTTACTGCAGCAAGCATATGGATGATGACGATACGCATCTTGAGTTTGGTCTGGGTCATGGTTTTGCTCCTTTGCAAATAAATATGCCCAGATCGGGCAGGGGGTCTTTGCCCGCAACAAAGGCTACGTCGAAGTTGCATTGCACGCCATTCCAACGCGCGCTTAACTTGTTGTTGGCCAAAAGACCGGCGACATATACTTCGCCCTCATAGCCGACCACAAAACTTTCCTTGTTTCCCGGCACGACTACCATCGCACCTAGCGGTAATGGCTGGCCATTTTCAAGATGAACTGTAAGCGTTGCGGCATGCGCATGCTTGATGGGAAATTTTACATCGATGCCGCTACGGTAATACGGCACGGCCACCAGTTTGTCTATATCGATTTGTGCATCCATAGGTATATCGCGTTGCTCGATAGCAATCACATTTCTGTCATAGGCTCGCAGCCGAGGAATCAGCGCATTGCCGTCGGCATCGGTTTTTCCCGCAGGCAGGTTGTCGGCCAGTACCTGAACATTCGGATAATCGGGGATGCGCACCACGGCAAAACTTTGATCAATGCGACGACTGAAAAATGCATCGCCATCAAGCAGTGCTACACCACCGGATAGTCCTGCGCGTGTGGCCACAACACCGGAAGACTGTGCTACGGAGACGTTTGCGGTGACATAGTTATTCTGCTGCAAATAATTGGCTTCGCCGTATCCATCCGAACGTGACACCAGGCGGTATCCGTAACCTTCGCCCAGCGGCAAGTTGCGTTGTAATGTGGTGGTGAATTCGTCACTGTTATTCGTGTTGCCACCGCGCACAGATTGCTGGCTGACGCTGAGGCTGGTAACAGGTCCCAATGGAATGTTGAGCATGGCAAAGATCGTGGTATTTTTATCATCGATCAGATTGAAAATGGCAGATATGCTGAATGAGGCCCATTTGTTTATCGATACGCTATAGCTTAGCGTGGCAATACTGGCATCCGGCTTATTGCGGTTTTGTTTCAGCACATAGGCTACGCTGGTAGAACCTCTGCTGTCTGATGCATAGCTCACATTGAAACTGCTTAATTGAACCGGAGCCATCTCTTCAAATGGGCGCCCCAGCTGGGCAAAATAAGTGCTCATCCATTGCGTGCGCGCACCCATGCTCCATGGTCGAGACTGATGTTCTATGCCCAACAGTGCCAGGCTGCCCGTGCCGTAGCTGCTTTGGCTCGCAGCTGCGTAGGCGCTGATCGTACCAACACGATCGACAAGATAGTCGCCACCGCCGCCTGCAGTAACTTGATCCTGCATGGCTTCTGCGTGCACTTCGCCGGTGTAACGTGCGCTCAATCCGCGGCGGTAGGAGGCGGAGCCTATCCAGCTGCCATAGTCAAAGCTGTTTATGCCAAAGTTTTTGCGCACCAGACCTGCCTCGAAGGAGTAATCCTCCAGATCCTTGCGCAGCAATGCTTGGCTGGCATAGAACGGTCGCGTGATAATCTGTTCGCGTCCAAACATATCGCGTACCACCAGTTGTACCTCGCCGCTGCCGCTTACGATGGGAAGATTGCTGATGGAGAATGGACCCGGCGGCACGCTCTGGCTCGATACCAGAGCATTGTTGAGCAATACATCTACAGTTGAAGGCAAAACCGCGACGCCTGTTGCGCTTTGCGGTGGAAAGGTTACAAAGCCGGGTTGTGTGGCGAAATTGGTGGCGTACTGTATGCCGCCAAAGCGCAGCGAGCCGCCCCAGCTGGCCGGCCGGTTGATGGCATCACCCACACGCAAGCTTTGCATGGTTTGCGGATAGTCCTTGGTCCAGGTTGTATCCAGCCGAGTAATACGTGTGTTGTAGTCGGGGTTATCCACCAACACATTGCTGGTGCCAACACCGTCGAAATTGAAATAGCCCAGTTCAAATTGTCCCGCGAGTTGGGAGGTCTGTTCAGATTGTGCAGCAAACAGATCATAGTTTACGAACCCGCCGGGGCCTGCTCTGAGTGGCCCCGGCATGGTTGCATAGGTCGCTACACGCAGTGAATGGTCAAAGGCTAGCGGACTCGCTTTAATGGATAGGCTCTGTGTATTGATATCGTATACATACGATGCGCCTGAAATGTTAGTAAGGGAAAAATAATTTTCACCCTGATGAGCTATTACAAATTCGTGTGCAGGTATGCGTAAGCGCCAGAGTTGCAAATCATCTTCACGCAAATACATGGCACCTTTGCGGTCTTGAAGTACCAGCACTGTTTCTTGTAATTGCTGCCCATTAATATCGACAAGCAACAGCCGTTCCTGCAATGCAATATTGCTATCTGCCGTGCTATTCGCGGGATTGCTTGTGGCAGCCTGGGCGGAAGTGAATGTGCCGTTATCCGGGGCAGCTACTGCGATGTTTAGCAAGTAGAGCTGCACAAGAAATACGGCAAGCTGCTTACGGATGCTCCGTTGAGAGTACCTCATCAACATTGCCCGCATCAGTGTAGGCTTTGAGTTGCAAGCGCGTATCAGTGTCTTTCAGATTTAAATTGGATTTCAATTGCCATTTACTCGTCTGACCCGGCAATATATAAGTCGATCCAGATTCCCCGGCTAACGCTTTGACACTGCCGGGAATGTGAATCGAAAAATCGGTTACCTGCACATGTGCATTGCCCTGGTTTTTTACCGAGACGAGCAGGGTATTTTCTGCGCTTTTCGATATATTCCACAGCATTTTGGGCGCTGCAATGCCTTGCAGTGGTTTGACAAACACCGGCAAGCCTATGCGCAATGCAACCTGCAGCCCGCGGAAGCCGGGAGGAGGTGCTACGGGCAACTCATTCAGAAAAATCCGATAGGGTAGTTCATTTGTCGCATCGGCCTTGCGTCGCAACGCAACACGAACAATTTGTTCGCCATGTGGCGCTATCGTTATGATAGGCGGTGCAACAAGCAAATCTTTGCTGGGGATATAAACATCCTTGCCGTCGATTTGTGACCATGTCACCGCCTGTATCTGTATAGACGAGGGTTGGTTTGAGGCATTGGTGACTTTGAGTGCTGCGGTTTTCTGTTTTGCGGACAGCTCTATGCTGACCGGATCCACGCCGAGTTCAGATGCGACAGCTGGCAATAATGTAATCAAGCTAATGACGAAAAATACAGCGCGCAAGCGCTGTATTCCCTGACCAATCTTATTGGTATTGAACTGCATAAGGTTGGTCATGGCTTTAGAAGTTGATCGTGGCAATGATGGTGTCGGTATAAGCCAGACCAGCTGCAACGTCCTGGCCTGCAGGGATAGAACCGCACACGTTATATGAACGCGGCGCCTTGCTTGGAGCGCTGGTTAAAGTAAGTACAGTTACGGCATCCCACGCAGTAGTAGCAGGGAAGGTACATGCTACTCCCGGTGTATTGCTTGGTGGCTGACCTACACTGTATGCGAGCAGATCGGTACCGCTGATCATTTGGCGTACGCCGAGGGCAGGTTGCAGACCCAGACCCATGCCTATTGTCAGGCCGCTGGAGTTTTTCGCACAGGTTACGACAACACTGCCGGTTGCGTTAAGTGGTGCGGTTGCGTTGACGCCAATCGGATCATACGCACCGAATGCCAATGGTGTAGCGCCTACGCTAACGGTACATCCCTTGGAAACGGATGCCGTGACCGGAATGGTGGTGGTGGCTGAAGCTGCAGCTGCAATGCCGCTAAGCAGCAGCAGTGCAGATGCAAGGGCTATATTCAATGTATTCTTTTTCATGCTGTTTCTCCTGGATGTCGTTTTCACGACGGGCATTTCAAAATGTGTAGCGTTGATGCCTGAATTTGTTGCACGTAAAGATCTATTTTTCATCATATTCTCGTTTCAGTTGCAAATAATTAAGTTACTTAACAGCAGCGTCAGTAAAGCTGGGCAGGCATGTGGTGGATCAATTGCTTGGCTCTTTTGTTATTGAATGCACATGGAAGCACACTGATGACTGACATATTGAGCGCGTTGTGTAAGCTGGTCTGTTCGGTAACAGACACAGATTGCATAAAGAATCATAAACTTGGTTGTCTGAATTGCTACGCGTAAGTCAGGGAGTTGTGATGTGTATTGACTTGGATTCTGTGATGTTTGGTGCAGTGTTATTCAGTCGACATTGGGGCAGCAGGGTGTAAGCAAGTAACGCGTAAGCGCGAAAAATACCGATAGTAGGCATGGGATAAAAGTGATCCACAAGTGAATTGTGGATCGGTAAGCTTGCTCTGCAGGCAATAGCGGCGCCAGTCAACTTGCTTGGCAACAAGTTTTGATAGCAGCTTACAGACGACGTCCCTGGATGAGGCGCAGCAAAATTACTATTACAGCGATGACCAGCAGGATGTGTATGAGTCCACCCATGGTGTAAGAAGTAACCATGCCCAGCAGCCACATTACTACGAGTATGACAACAATGGTTTCTAGCATTTTTAGTCCTTTAATTAGTGATGATGCAGTAATGGATAAACTTGGATGCCCGGAAAATCGTGTTAACGCCAGGACAAATTTCGCAATAATAGTGAGCAACACGCACACAATACTGTAGAAATTCCATGGTTATTTTCAGATCATTAGCGCGTCAAGTCAGTGCGCTGCCGCACATAGCATTAGACGGATGTAACATTTTCCAGCTTTGGCTGTTGCGTCCATAGTTGAACTAGCGTAATACCCACTGCGAGTATGGGTGGGCCGATGAATAAGCCGATAAAACCAAACGATACAATACCTCCAAACACACCCAGAGTAACTACAAGCAGGGATAGACTGCTGCCGCGGCTGATCAGGTAAGGTTTGACAACATTATCTATGCTGCTGATGGCAAACAAACCCCACAGAAGCATGAATATGGCCCAAGCGTAGGATTCTTGCATAAATAGCCAGATGCTTGCACCTATCCAGAATATGGGTGGCCCGATCGGAAGCAGGGACACGAAAAAAGTGGCTGCACCCAGTAGAAAAGCGCCTGGAACACCTGCAATCATGAAGCCGATAGTTGCCACTATGGCCTGCGCAAGCGCAGAGCCAAACACCCCTTGTACAACACTCGCCACGGTATGCTGTATGGTAGTCAACAGCTCTTCTCCAAGTTGACCTGCAAGCTTGGCCAGTCCTATGCGCAGTGCCTGTATGAGAGTTTCTCCATCGCGGTAAAAGAAGAAAGCGACAAATAGTGCAAAAATCATTTGTAGAAATCCCTGGCTGATTTCCTTGCCTGTATTGAGTAGAAAATTCCTGGCAGGTTCGAGCAGTGCAATTGCTTCACTACCGCCGGAAGAAATACTTTGCCAATAGAGATCGAGTCTGTTGCCAACAAAAGGTATTTCAATAAGCCATGTGGGTGGCTTGATAGGGCCGTGTGCAAGGAATGTTCTGGCAGTATCGACGAGGGCGGCAACATTATTTACCAGACTGACGGTAATCAATGATGCCGGTACTATTACCAGCACTATCAGTGATGTCACCATCAGTAATGCTGCAAGTGCGGATTTCCCGCCTAATTTTCTGTGCAGATACTGATACACTGGCCAGGTAGATATGCACACTACCAGCGCGAATAGCATGGCAGAAATAAATGGACGCAAAACCAGGTAGCATCCGATAGCAATAATGGAGATAGCGACAAGCTGGGCAAATTGCAATATACGCTCTTCAATACTCATTTCCATGCTCCGCTTGTTTTAAAAATATGTTTATATTCATGTAAGTATGCAGAAATCAAGGCTGCCGGAACTCGCTGAGATACTTTTGCATCCCCTGATTCAATAGCATATATATGCGCCACTCAGTTGCCATCATATACAATCGATAAACAGATGCGTGTATGTATATCGTTATATGCTTGGTCAAGCGGGTAGCCATAAGCGCAATACGGGTGCTTTCGATCCAAAATTCCAAACGACTCGCCAAGGTATACCCATCCCAGCCCGGTTGTTGTGTTTTCTCTATTGTCCATGAGGCAGAGCTGGTAACAAATTTGCAAAATAGTCACAGTTATATATAATGCACGGCTTCCTGCTTTGGGGCGGGGTGTCGGGAGTTTGAATATCGCGCTTCCGACCAGGCTAAAGTATTAATAGTCGTTATATACCGAAAGAATTGTGCCCGTAGCTCAACCGGATAGAGCACCAGCCTTCTAAGCTGGGGGTTGCTGGTTCGATTCCAGTCGGGCACACCATGGTACGGTGTCAGTTTCAATGGTGGTCGTAGCTCAGCTGGTAGAGCCCTGGATTGTGATTCCAGTTGTCGTGGGTTCGAGCCCCATCGATCACCCCAAAATTAAAAAATGAGTTAGAGCAATCTAACTCATTTTTTTCGTCCTTGAAATGTGCAGTATTTTGGTGTTCATATTGGATATATACAGCAGCATGTTTGGTTAACAGCATAGTGAGCAATTGTTTAAAAAAATATATAAATAGGGAAATTGCCTATTGCATGTTCATCAATTTAAAAAATATAAACTCTTGCGTGCGGTTTGTGCGTTCAATTGCTTATTTTATAAGCTGATACTTAAAGTCAATATATCGTTTGGCCTAGATAAATATTGCCATAGCTTTGCAGCTAATAGTGGATGTAAAGTGTACGATGTAATTTCTTCTGCGAAAAAATACCCAAGAACTATCAGGCATGACTCAGGAAAGTTTAAGCAATTTTAGCGCACAAATTTTCTCGATAGTCCTTGTTGTCTCGAACTAGTCACTGACATAAATTGCTGAAGGGGGCCGGGATGGATGGTCTCGCACCTACATCTTGGTGGTGTTCCATACGGTTCGAGCGCGGATCCTACACCCAATCCCTACAAAGGCATGAATTTGGTGTTGAAAAAACTGGGTATCCAATCTGAGCCAAACTCCAATCACAACACCCATTTCCATATTGATTTGGCAGCACCGAAGATTGTGTCTCTCCCTGATCATTTACTGGCAGGCGATGCGACTACAATAGTGGTTGATGCGGTATTAACGGACAAACAGAGTGCTGCCGCTCTGTCGTTGGTGGAAGCTATACAATCGCCAATTGATCTTAACCAAGGAGACCTAGTCATGTTTATTATGGATATGCCAAACGTGCCACCCCAGGCTGCGCCGATTGTGGTTGCACAGAAATCCCAAGCGGCACAACAAAGTTTCGACCGTACTATCGGTACTTGCCAGCCGATCGAAAACAAGCCTGAATCAAAAACATCTGCAATTAACAATGTAGCGCCAGTAGGATCAGCGTATTGGTATCTTACAAACATAGAACACAAACAGCTTAATGAGTCTATTCTTGCAAATGCAAGAATAACTATATTACAGGGGCCGGCGCACGGGATACTTTCTTCTCTTGGCGATGCTTTTAATTTTATGTATGCCTCGTCTGATTATCAGTATGAAGGCCAAGATAGGGCAACTGTACTGGTCGAAATTGGTACTTACAAAATCAAGGTAATTTATTACTTCAATCTGATGCAGAATGTGCCGGGAAGCAGCGATCAAGGTGAGGCCACTGACAACAAGATGATCTGTCCAAATGGCTATATCTGGAAAATTTCTCTTAATCCAGACGACCCCAATGCGCCTGTATATACCATCCAGCATCCTGAGCAGATAGCCAGCGCACTCGCTGGTGCGAATATGAATGTGAATTTCGCCGACCTCCCCTCCGGTGCCGTAGGCCAAACCACCGGCACCACCATCACCCTGGACACCAACGCCGCCGGCCACGGTTGGTTCATCGACCCCACACCAAGCCTCAACGAAGAATGGCTCCCCACCTCCAACCCCAACGAATGGGTAGCCAAGGTGGGCAGTGCCGCCTACGGCAAGATGGACATGCTCTCAGTGTTGTTGCACGAATACGGCCATGCCTTGGGCATAGAACACAGCGCCGACCAGTACGACTTCATGGGCACCACCCTCACAGCAGGTGTACGCCGCCTGCCGAGTGCGGATGAACTGGCGCTGATGCAGCAACTGATTGGTGAAGCCAAGATTGAGATGGCTTCCGTCACCACCCAAGGCAGCAACACCGACCCCACCCAGTTGCCCTTGATTCCCCTGGGCGGCTTCGGTCTGGCCTTCCTCGGCCGTTTGCGCAGCAGCCGTTATGGCAGCAGTACTGTCATGGCCGATTACAGCACCTTGGTGACCCAGTTTGAAGTCACTGCCAATGCCAAGCTCACCAACGGCAGCTTTGTGGGTGGCAATGGATTGCCGCCGAATGAGGGTTGGGCAACGCAAGGCAGTGTGGATTTCACCACTGGTAAAGCCACATTACAAGAAGTCACCACCAGCCAGACCCGCCTCAACCAGGTATTTGCGGTTAACACCGGCGACAAGTATTTGAACTTCACCTTAAGCGGCTCTGCTTTGGATAATGTAAATGGTGCACCCGATGACGCCTTCGAAGTCGCCTTGCTCGATGCCAACACCGGCTTGTCATTGGCCGGTGCACTCAGCCTTACCCATACCGACGCCTTCCTCAACCTGCAAGCCGATGGCACTGAAACACTGGCCAGTGGTGTGACGGTTGTCACCAACCCGGATAACAGCCGCACCTACCGTGTGGACCTGAGTAGCATTGCAGTGGGCACCGCCGTTAACCTGAGCTTTGACCTGCTCGGCTTCG
>JBBQYH010000007.1:0-30598 GCA_038208855.1 Burkholderiales bacterium | reverse complement strand
TTGGCTGCTGGCTTTTTAGCTACAGCTTTTTTAGCGGCTGGCTTTTTAGCTACGGCTTTCTTGGCGGCTGGCTTTTTAGCTACAGCTTTCTTGGCTGCTGGCTTTTTAGCTACAGCTTTCTTGGCGGCTGGCTTTTTAGCTACGGCTTTCTTGGCTGCTGGCTTTTTAGCTACGGCTTTCTTGGCTGCTGGCTTTTTAGCTACAGCTTTCTTGGCGGCTGGCTTTTTAGCTACAGCTTTCTTGGCGGCTGGCTTTTTAGCTACAGCTTTCTTGGCGGCTGGCTTTTTAGCTACAGCTTTCTTGGCTGCTGGCTTTTTAGCTGCGGCTTTCTTGGCTGCTGGTTTTTTAGCTACGGCTTTTTTAGCTGCTGGCTTTTTGGCTGCCACTTTTTTGGCAGACGGCATTTTTTCCCCAACCGCGTTCATTGCTGCTGGTTTAGATTTAATCGCAGCATCCAATTTTCATCTCCTTAGTCAATAGTAAAAATAAAAACACAATAAAAACAACAACTACCACACACCCTCAGTCCATCAGCAAATGATGAAACCGAACGTCCTTTAACAAGAAACTCCCTTGTCAATCTTTAATAGTCAGCAACTTATCATACTTTTTAAAAAAAAACTATTTTTTTATTGACAAATTTGATTTTTTTTTGGTCCATCGATAGTTTTTGTCTAAAAAATGAACATGCGGTAATTTTAAAATTGTGTTTTTTTATCTTTTGACAGTACATCTATAACTTGAAATTACAATCCTGCAACCAAAAAATCCGTTCTATATTTTGCCTTGCAGCTTGCATAAAAGTTTTTTAATCACTGACAGTCTGCATACTATGCTCATAACCAATCATAATTTTCAAGTTTTCTACAAATATGCTTGTTCTTTATTCCCAAGACATCGCGCCACCGGTCTGATATTCCGTTACTCGGGTCTCAAAAAAGTTCTTTTGGTTACGGCCATTCTGCTACGCAGACCTTAACATGTTGCACTTGTTAGCCTTCGCCGAAAGAATTTTTTGAGTTTTTAATCCCAAGACAATGCACCACCGGTCTGGTATTCCGTTACACGGGTTTCAAAAAAGTTCTTTTCTTTCTTGAGATCTATCATTTCCGCCATCCATGGGAAAGGGTTATTGGCGCCCGGATACAGTATCTCTACACCAATTTGTTGACAGCGGCGGTTGGCAATAAAACGCAGGTATTCCTTGAACATCCCTGCATTCAAACCCAAAATGCCGCGCGGCATAGTGTCTTCGGCATAGCGATATTCCAGCTCTACGCCTTTTTGTATCAATCCGCGCACTTCTTCACGGAAAGCCTGTGTCCATAAATGCGGGTTTTCCAATTTGATCTGGTTGATCAGGTCCACTCCGAAATTTAGATGCATCGATTCGTCACGCAAGATGTACTGGTACTGCTCGGCAGCTCCCGTCATTTTATTCTGACGACCAAGTGCCAGAATCTGTACGAAACCGACATAAAAGAACATACCTTCCATGATGCAGGCAAAAACAATTAGACTTTTCAATAGCTTCTGATCAGCATCAGGTGTACCAGTTTTGAATTCCGGATTGGTTAGCGTGTCGATAAAGGGCAGCAGGAACTCGTCTTTGTCACGGATACTGGAAACCTCGTGATACATATTGAAGATCTCGCCATCATCCAGTCCCAGACTTTCCACGATGTATTGGTAGGCATGCGTGTGTATGGCTTCCTCAAACGCCTGCCGCAGCAGATACTGGCGACATTCAGGATTGGTAATGTGCCTATATGTACCCAGTACGATGTTGTTTGCGGCCAGACTGTCTGCTGTGCTGAAAAAGCCCAGATTTCGTTTTACTATCAAGCGTTCATCTGCAGTCAATCCATTGGGATTTTTCCACAGCGCAATATCCGCGCTCATGTTCACTTCTTGCGGCATCCAGTGATTGGCACAGCCTGCCAGATACTTTTCCCATGCCCATTTGTACTTGAAAGGCACCAGTTGATTAACATCTGCATGGCAGTTAATGATGCTTTTATCTTCCACTCGTATGCGACCACTGCCTTCGGCCGCCATGGTGTAAGCACGGTTACTATCCTCTTCTTTGCTAGCTGGGATTGCACTTACTGCTGCCATATTCAATCCGGCTGATTTTGTCACTGACACCGTTTCGTCTCCAAAATCCAACATATTTGTATCTCCCTACTTATTTTATTAAATCAAGCCAATGGCCTACTACTGACAGGCTTCGCACTCAGGATTATCAATCGAACAGAATTGAGATTCTGTCGCATTTTCCCCAACCGCTACCGCATTCAGAGCCCCGGTGCGCGAGGTGGATTTCTCCGCCGAGGTTGCACCCATGGTGCGCAGGTAGTAAGTCGTTTTCAAACCGCGCAACCAGGCCAGCTTGTAGGTTTCATCCAGCTTGCGGCCGGATACGCCCGCCATATAGATATTCAGGGATTGCGCCTGGTCTATCCATTTTTGCCGGCGCGCAGCCGCCTCAATTACCCATTGCGGCTCAAACTCGAAAGCAGTTGCATACAACTGACGCAGCTCTGGCGGAATGCGGTCTATTTTTGCGACGCTACCGTCAAAATACTTCAGATCCGAAATCATTACCTCATCCCACAGTCCCAGTTTCTTCAGGTCGCGAACAAGATAATCATTAATCATCGTAAATTCACCTGACAGGTTCGATTTGACAAACAGGTTTTGATACGTGGGTTCGATACAGGCCGATACACCGATAATATTGGAAATGGTGGCTGTCGGCGCAATCGCCACGCAGTTGGAATTGCGCATTCCATGCTTTTTAATGCGTTCGCGCAAAACATCCCAGTCCATACTTACCGATGAGTCTACCTCTACATAACCGCCGCGCTGTTCGCGCAACATGTCCAAAGTATCCTGCGGCAACAAACCTTGATCCCACAGGCTGCCACGATAGCTGGCATAACGGCCGCGCTCTTCCGCCAACTCGGTGGATGCCAAATAGGCGTAATAACATACGGCTTCCATAGACCTGTCAGCAAACTCGACTGCGCCTTCCGATGCATAGGGAACACGCAATTCATGCAGGCAATCCTGGAAACCCATGATACCCAGACCAACTGGACGGTGTTTGAGGTTGGAATTGCGTGCCTTGGCTACGGCGTAGTAATTGATATCAATCACGTTATCCAGCATGCGCATCGCGGTATTGATAGTGCGCTGCAGCTTTGCATAATCCAATTGGCCATAAAGTTCATGACCTTGAGGATATAGATGGGCGACAAGATTGACCGAACCCAGATTGCACACGGCAATTTCGGAATCCGAGGTATTCAGGGTAATCTCGGTGCACAAATTGGAACTATGTACCACCCCCACATGCTGCTGTGGTGAACGGATATTGCATGGATCTTTGAAGGTAATCCACGGATGACCGGTCTCAAACAGCATGGTCAACATTTTGCGCCACAAGCTGGCTGCAGCCACTTTTTTGAACAACTTGATTTCGCCGGTCAGCGTTTTTGCCTCATAGGCGGTATAAGCCTGCTCAAACGCCACACCCACTTTGTCATGCAAGTCCGGGCATGTAGAAGGTGAGAATAGCGTCCAATCGCCGCCTTCCATCACGCGTTTCATGAACAGATCCGGTATCCAGTTTGCAGTATTCATGTCGTGCGTGCGGCGACGGTCATCACCGGTGTTTTTACGCAGTTCCAGATACTCTTCAACATCCAGATGCCAGGTTTCCAGGTAGGCACACACAGCGCCCTTGCGCTTGCCGCCCTGGTTCACCGCCACAGCGGTATCATTTACGACCTTTAGAAAAGGTACTGTGCCCTGTGACTTGCCGTTGGTTCCCTTGATATGACTGCCCAATGCCCTTACCGGCGTCCAGTCATTGCCCAGACCGCCCGAATACTTTGCCAGCAGGGCATTTTCCTTGATTGCATCGTAAATTCCTTCGAGGTCATCTGACACGGTCGTCAAATAACAGGAAGACAGCTGCGAGCGGCGCGTGCCGGAATTGAACAGGGTAGGCGTGGAACTCATGAAATCAAAACTGGACAGCAAGCGGTAAAATTCTATTGCGCGTGAATCACGGTCAATCTCACGCAATGCCAAGCCCATTGCCACGCGCATGAAGAACGCCTGCGGCAACTCGATGCGCGCATCGTCGATATGCAGGAAATAGCGGTCATACAAAGTCTGCAAGCCCAGATAAGTAAACTGCAAATCGCGGCTCGCATCCAGCTCTTTACCCAGACGCGCAAGGTCAAAACTGGCCATTTCATCATCCAGCAAGCCGGCATCTATGCCGCGCTTGACGTATTTGGGGAAATAATCAGCGTAGCGCGAAGCCATATCAGCCTGCGTCACTTCTTCAGCCAGAATTTCACAGCAAATGTTATCCAACAACAGCCGCGCAGTAACAAAACTGTACTCCGGCTCCAGCTCTATCAGCGAACGCGCGGACAGTATCGTGCATTTGCGCACTTCTTCTACAGGCACACCATCGTACAAATCCTTGAGCGTATGACTCAGGATCAGAGCAGGATCGACGCCACCGTTCAATCCTGTACAAGCCGACTTGATTTGCGCAGTCAATGCAGCCATATCAAGCGGACGTAACGCACCATTAACCTTGACATTGAGCGACACAACCTGCTCATGGGATTTTTTATCCTTGCCGCGTTCACGCGAACGATCCTCACGATATAGCACATAACTGCGCGCGACATCGTGCTCGCCAGAGCGCATCAATGACAGCTCTACCTGATCCTGGATATCTTCAATGTGCAACGTGCCGCCGTGCGGCATCCGTCTTGCGAAGGCCGCCACAACAGAAGTAGTCAAATGCTCCACCATCTCGCGTACGCGCGCGGAAGCCGCACCCTGCCCGCCGTTGACCGCTATAAAAGCCTTGGTCATCGCGATCGTAATTTTGCTCGGCTCAAATGAAACAACAGAGCCATTGCGACGAATCACTTTGTACTGGTCGAACTGCATTAGGGAAGAATTTGCGGGATTTGAGAATTCGGTTTCCTGAAGTACCGAAACCGAAGATGTAGAAATGCTTTCACTACCTAGTTGCATATAGCCCCCTTTGTTTTTACAGTCAAATTACAAGCCCACCCAGCGGGCGGGACGACCGGAAACAAAAAAGACATTTTTTGCCCGGAAAATCAAAAACCACAACCTATAGTGCTTTATGAATTTATTTTCGCTAATTCTAGTGTATTGATATTTTTTTGCAAGCGCTATTTTCCCGCAATTTCAGAGCAATGCCCGGGCAAAACGGTAAGAGTGAAAGCAATGCGCTAATCTGAAAGACAATTCAACTGGCTGGCAGGATAAACAATATTATTTTTTTATTTACCCCTGCTTCAAGTATAAGAAAACGGTAATATTTACATGCAGGACAAAAGATAAATGTAATTGATGTGCAACTCCCGCTTGTTACCGCGCTCTGAACTTGTTTTACAAGGAAATTGCCGAGCGAAACCGGGGCCAGTCAAAAAAAGGACCCGGATCAGTCTTGCGACCGGGCGCAATATCGGAATGCCCCACTATTGAGCGTATAGGATACGTGCGCTGCAAATATCGAGTCAAACGCGCAAGACTTGCATATTGCGCCTGCTCAAATGGCACAAAATCGCTGCCCTCAAGCTCTATGCCAATTGCAAAATCATTGCATCTTGTACGCCCCAGCCAATTGGAAGCCCCCGCATGCCATGCACGCTGCACACAGGGTACAAACTGGATAATGCCGCCATCGCGTCTGATCAGAAAGTGTGATGAGACCCTGACATCCTTTAATTGCCCAAAATACGGATGCGCAGTGGTATCCAGCCGATTGCAAAAAAAATCCTCTATCCCCTTGCCGCCAAACTGGTCGGGTGGCAGGCTGATGTTATGTATCACCAGCATGTCTATGCGTGTGCCCGGCGGACGATGATCGTGATTTGGCGAGGCTATTTTGCGCACCCCGCTAAACCAGCCATTTTTATCAGCTCTCATGGATTAAACTATCGTTCAGCTATCAGTGTCATTCTGGCTGGTAATATCCAGACGTGCCATACGGTAGCGCATGGCACGGAAGGTAACTCCCAATATTTTGGCTGCAGCCGTACGGTTAAATCCTGTCTGTTTTAACGCATCCAGAATCACTTCCCGCTCAACCTTGTCCAAATAATCTGTCAAGGGATACTTGCCTTGAGGATCAACAGAGGATGGTTCGCCGGTTGCTGCCACAGGCGACAACTGCAAGTCATCAACCTGAATAGTATTGTTTTGGCACAAAGCCAACCCGCGCTCAATCACGTTTTCCAGCTCGCGCACATTGCCGGGAAAATCATAAGCTATCAATGCCTGTATTGCTTCCGCTGCAAATTCAATACTTTCATTGCCGCGCAAGCGATAAAGTATTTTTTCCGCAATTTCGGCAATATCTTCGCGCAACTCCCTTAAGGCAGGCATAGGTAATGCAATGACATTAAGCCGGTAATACAAATCCTGACGAAATTTTCCCTGTTTTACCAATTCGGTTAGATCATGGTGTGTCGCACTGAGTATGCGCACATCCACCATTTCCTCGTCCGTTGCACCCACTTTGCGGACCTTCCTTTCCTGGATGACACGCAGTAGTTTTACCTGCATATTCAAAGGCAAGTCAGCGACTTCATCGAGAAACAGGGTACCTTTGCTGGCAGCCTGGAAAAAACCGTCGCGGTCCTTGTCTGCGCCGGTAAAAGCACCTTTGCGGTAGCCAAAAAACTCGCTTTCCATCAGGTTTTCAGGAATAGCACCGCAGTTCACTGCAACAAAAGGCTGCTCGCTACGACCGCTCTTTTCCACTATCAGGCGCGCAGCCAATTCCTTACCGCTGCCCGATTCACCGCTGATATGCACTGGCGCCTGACTGCGCGCTACCCGTCCTATCATCTCTCTAACATGCTCCATTGCGGCAGATCGTCCCAGCAATACATGCTGACTTGCAGCTTCATTGGTTGGCGAACGCGGAAGGTTAATCGCAGAATTTACAACAGCCCGCAACTGATCCAGCGCGACAGGCTTGGAAAGATACTCGAAAGCCCCGGCCTTGAGCGCTGCCACCGCATTATCCATATTGCCATGAGCGGTGATCACCGCGACCGGCACATCCAGATTGTGCTGAGCAATATAACGTACGACATCCAGACCTTCACCATCCGGCATACGCATATCCGTCAGGCACAGGTTATAGCGCTTGCTATTCAATCGTTGCAGCGCCTCGCTTACATTGTGCGCACGATCGACCTCAAGCCCCATACGCAACAGAGTCAGCTCAAGCAACTCGAGAATATCCGGCTCATCATCCACCACCAGCACGCACGGATTGGCCTGAATGTCATGTTTTGCATCAGAACTCATCTTTTCCACCAAATACGATGTAAAAACATGCACCGCCGTCATTGCCCGGTTTGTATTCAAGTTTAGCGCCGTTTGCATCACATAGCTCACGCGCTATATACAAACCCAATCCGGTACCACCCACGGAAGTTGTAAAGAAAGGCTCAAACAGTCTTTGCACCAAATCTATAGGTATGGTTGCCCCATCATTGCAGATTTGCAGGACTGTTCTGCCCTCATCGGCACACTTCGCCACCAATTTGACACTGCCGGTTTGCCTCAGGCAATAACGCAATGCATTGCGGCACAGGTTCCACAGTATCTGGTCAAAATGCCCGCGATCAAAATTTACTACGCATGCCGGATCCGCCTCAATGGTAAATATGGTTGGCGTAAAAGTTTCCGTGTGCTGCAGATTTTCTATAAATAGAGGCAACTGCTCTGCCAGATTGAACGACACTTTCTGCACCCTGTCGCGACGGTTCAATTGCAACACATCCAGCACAATACTGTTCAACCTGAATGCATTATCCAGAATAATATTGAACAACCTGGCCTGCCCCTCAAGCTGTTCGCTCTCCTGCAGCAATTCCGCTGCATAACTGATGGATGACAGCGGGTTGCGAACTTCATGCGCAATGTTTGCTGTCAAACGCCCCAACGCAGCCAATTTGACCTGCTGTGCCTGGGCTTGTGCGCGCTGCATATCTTCCAGCACGATCACCGCCCCGCCGAAGCCCTCACGCTGTACCGGCAAAAAGCGCACGCGCACCTCACTATGCGTCGTAGCAATATTCAAGATTTCGTCGCGGTTATTGCGACTTTGCCGCCACACGCCATACAAGGCTTCAAGCAAAGGTGAACAATCATGCAGCGTATTCTTTAACTCGTCGGAAAAAACATAGCCAAGTAATCTTGAGGCACCCGGGTTGGCTTGCCGCACCACACCCCTTTCATCAACCAGCATCACGCCGTCCGGCATGTCCTGAATAACAAGTCGATTGGCCTCGGCCAGATATGACACATCCTCACCGCGCAAGGCAGCCAGCTTTTCACTGGCCACCGCATACCTGGATAATCTATGTGCAACCCAGGCCACCGCAAAATAAGCCATGCTCAACAACCCTGCCTGCATGAATTGCGAAACCAGTGCATCGTCCTGGGTCAATACAGAATAGGAATGTTCCAGCAAAACGGCTATGCTGGCCAATGCAGCAAAAAACAGAGTAACTCTGCCGCGACAGATTAAACCCGCAGCGGCCAGTGAGACTAGCAACAAAACGGACAAATTGCTGGATACGCCCCCGCTGGCATAGGACAACAAAACAATACAAACAATATCCGTGCCGATTTGCAGGCCTAACTGTTTATTGAATGAAAGCCATTGCAATTTAATTAGAGGGAACAACGCCAGGGTCACTACGATATAGGCGATATTGATCTGGTAAAACAACCTTAGATCACGCTGTCCCAGTTCCAAGCCATTTCCCCAGACCCATACCATGGTAAACAACAGACCACTCAAAAACAGTCGGTAACCATTCAGAAAATACAGGGAGCGCCACAACTCGACTGATCTGCCAGCCGAATGTGACGGGTTGTCAAGAGACTGCCATGGATGGGTGGATTCCAATAACATGCTTTACCTATTATTCAGACTGGCCACGGCTGTGCGCGGCACAGCAATAATATTTTCCCTCAGACTTCACACTTTCGTCTTTAGGCAAATGTATGCCGCAAAATGCGCAGCTCACCATATCCTGCGGTTTCGTTGCAACGTCCTGCTTGGGCGCCTGCCTGCGATAGGATGTGAGCAACCAATATACCAGTGCAATGATGATAAAAATAAAAATTAAACGACTCATTTAGAACAACTCCGTTTCAAAGATACAAACTCACACTATTAATATCCGGTGACGCACAGGGACTCTACAAACCCTTATTGCATCAAATTCAGCGCGTGCACACCGGGTGCATTTTCGGGTCCGAAATTATTTAATAGTTCATCCAGGCCGCTCTTGCCCTCGCTTGCTGCACGCGCTGTGCCATTAAATCTCAATCCCTGTTCAGGTGCAAAACTTCCTTTGCCATCAAGCAGCAATACACCCGAACTGGTGCTTAACGTAAAATCCAGCCGTGATCCCGCCCCTGCAAGATCAATGCGATATTGACCCAAAGGTTTGATCGAGCTCAATATTGATCCCGCATTGGTCCATTCCGCCACCGCCTTGCCATTCATCCCCGTCCTGGAAAATGTGAACAATTGGCTGTTGATTTGCATTTGGCCGCTCAACTGCACAGGCTTGAGCATCGGAGACAGCTCAGCCAGCAACGATGCATTCAACGGCAACAGCGCATTGCGCAATTCGATTTGCTTAAAGGTCACCGTCACCACCATCGGCTCAGCCTGTGTTGTATTGTCCCAACGCAAACGGGTAATCAGCTTGCCGGTAAAAATTGGCATGATTTCTATATCCCAATTCAACCTTTGCAGCACCTGAAAACTACCCGAGTGCTGGCGTATGGCAGGTGCCGCACTGCCGTGCCATATCGTTCCCGTGGCATTGGCCAGTACAAACTGTCCCTTGCTGGCACTGTCAACGATTCCGGAAAGCACCGTTGCAGGCGCGGTGACCAGCAAGACCAGAAAAAATGCACTTGCAAACAGGACATATAATTTCCAGCCTATTTTCTTCATTGATTACCGCCATTAATGAGGGTTGCGCTGATTTTCACCATACCTGGTTGCGATAACATTGAAACACTCACAGAGTCGGCACGTATATGCTGCTCTTGCTGCATAGCACTCAACCAGCGCAACCACTGCGCAAATGAAACCGCAACAAATGAAATGCGCACCGCATTGGGTTGCTGCAATTCAAGACTGGAGACAGCTTCACGCAAACCATTTCGCGCTGCGGAATCTTCCACTGCTGTTTTCAATGCAACGGCATCCAGCGTCGCCGGCTTGGCGCGATGTCGCAGCATTTCCACCTCTTCGGCCTGATTGCGCAACCTCTCTGCCTCCATATTCAACAAGGGCACACTGCGTTGCAGCTTGCTGACCGCAGTATGTGCCGGCTGCCACAGCAGCAAATACAGCAGCAAGGGAGTCAATAACCACACTGACATTTTGAGCAACTTTTGCTCCTGCACAGAGCGCGCATCCCAATAGCGTTTTTTGAAATCCAGCCAGCTTGCTTTCATTGCATGCCCCCCGGCAACAGTGTCAATCTGGCTTCCGCACCATTACCCATTTCGCGAATTTCTCCCATGCGTATACCCAGGCCGTCACCCAGCAAGTTCTGTTTCAGCGCGTCAAATTCTTTTCTGCGAGACAGTTTGATATCGATATCCAGCCTGCCGGATTCATAATGCATACCCGTTACACTTCCCGCAGGCAGGGCCGCCAGCGTGCGGCTGGATAAATTCAGCAACGACAAGAAATCTCCCGCATCGGGCACGCCCGCCACATGTTTCAACTCGGCCAGATTGCGCTGCATCTGCAATGGCGCATTGACCAAAGTCACCGTATCGCCAAAAGTAGTGCGAAACGTACGCTCCATTTCTTTTGCGATGCGATTTTTTTCATTGGCCAGCTTGGCCCATTCAAAATTACTACCCACAATCTCAAGCGCCAGGACGGCCAGCAACAAATAAACCGCCGGGCGCAACTTGGGCCACCACTCCTGTATTTTTGCGCGCGGCCTGAAATCACCCCACAACAAATTTAACGCATCGTCGGCGACGGCTGCTCTGCGCCAATCCCAATCTGCACCGGAAACTATGGTCGGCTGCACGTCGCCCCACTGCGGCATGACGCGTTTTTCTCCAGCAATATCATGTACATATCTCAATTCAATGGTATCGGGAATCTGTGGTGCGTTGCCCAGACTCAGGCGTAACGCAAGCGGTGCGGAAAGCTCATCTCCAATATCCAGTGCGGTGCCACTGCCAGCGCCAGTCTTGACAAAACCACTGCTACCATCCCACACCAGCGTCCATTTATTTGCCGATGCTGCCGGTAAAAAAGTTTCCGCAACCATCCGCCGCAATGAAAGACCCGCTTGTTGTGCAGCCTGCACAAAACGCCGCAACCACTGCTTGTCCATCACTACCAGCATTCTGCGACCGTCCGCCAGTGTGTCACCCGGCACCACATGATTGTCTTCAGGGTCTGTCAGGGTAAATTCCTCGGCCACAAAGGGCAGCATGGACTGCAAGCGCCTGGCACTGCCGCCTGGAAGCGCGGCGGCAACATTCAGCACCCGCTCAGCCGCCACTATCGCCATGCACTCGTGCCCCCTGGGCATGCTGGCCAGGGTAGCTGTACCGGTTTGCAACATGGTGTTCTTGTCGTCACACAATGCCCAGGAACAGGGTGAGGTGTTATCACGCCAACTATCGGACAAATAAATTTTCAATATACTCATTGCACACTTTGCCAGGATATGGACGGCCAACCATTGCTGCTGCGATCCAGCAGAACCTGCGTAACAACCTGGGCATTGCCAACTTTGGCGCGCCCGGTTACCCAGAAATAATTCGTCTTTACACTAATTTTGTCACTCACTACAGCTGCTCCTAGTCCTTGTGGCAAACGCTGTTTGAAATCATTTCCATCCTTGAAAGGCAGCGTCTGCCGTTGCTGCACCAGCTGATTTGCATCCGACAAATTCAAGCCCGGTATGATCGCCACCAATACCTCAGCCGAGGCGAAGTTTACATTCACCGGCGTACCTTGGGCGGGCAATACAGTCACAAAATCTTGCAGAGCCTTGATTGTAGCAATGTCAAACCCCTTTACCCGGGTCAATTCGCCCAACTCTGCCAGCGAACGATTAGCCGCGCGATAGGGATTCGGCAAGGCCGTATAGTAACTGTCTTCCGCTCCGCCGGGCTGCAGATCACTATCATTATCTATCCAGTCGGCAAGTGCTGCGGCCAGATCTGCAGACAAACCCAGCTCACCAAGCAAGGTCTGAAAGTCCTTGAAACCCGCCGCTGTACTGCTGCTTACATTATTCAAATTGAACCTGCCCTGCCTGTCTTCTATCGTTCCTGTCACCTCGCCGCCCTCAACCGGAATAGCGGGCAATTTCAGAGTCCAGATTTCTTTTTCGTAATCAATCGCGCTAGTGCGCGCATCTTCGCCTAACACTGCCCTGGCCCAATCTATACCGGCCATGCCCAACTGTCTTGCCTGCGCACGGTCAAACTGGCTTTCGATCTGGCGTTGCCACAGATTTTGCTGCATGGCGATATAAGCCGCCAAAGAGGTCGCCAATGCCACAATCAACAGCACCATGATGATGGCCACACCCTGCTGCCGGGCAGATTTGTGCTTAGTAATGGCATTCTCAATTTTCATTGCAGTGTAAATATCCGCGTAATCACTTCGCCAGTTGCCATTGTGAGTGTCACCTCTATCGCCTTTGGCAGGTTGTTAGACGTGGGCGGATATTGCCATTTCAGCTGCCATATCTTGTTAGCATCCAGATAGCGCAAGCTGAATTCACGCACACCCTCCAGAACCTGGTAACGCACCGGCCTGATGCGCGGCGCCTGATCCAGTGACGGCCAGCGCAACAGCCAAATTGCACCTTGTTCCAGGCGATAACCTATGCGTTGCGGAGCCTGCAACGCAGCGCCCTGTTCGGCAATACCAGCGCGGGTAAAAATCAGCTCGGCATCATCCTCACCCACCGTGACAGCATTGCCCACCAGCGCAGCGTGGTAATACGCACCAGCCTCGTCGCGTACCGGGCGATCAATCACCTGTGAAATATCCTGACTCAAACGCGAAAAGAAAAATGCCAAATGCTGCCATTTGCGTGTTTCGGCTGCCACCCGTTCGCGCGTTTGCAGCACGGCATCCAGGCTGCGATAACCCGCCACCGCAAGCACGGTCAGAATAACCAGAGCCACCAGCAACTCTATCAGGGTAAACCCGTGCTGAACTTCAAGCCTTTGTGTTTTTCTGCTCGTCATCAATACTGCGCGAGAAAACCGATCAAGCGTCTATAGGCAAATTTGTCATCGTCCGGGGCATAGACACTAACCTCTATGCGGCGAAATGCAGGGTTGGGGGTTGTGCTGATCTCTTCTTTCCACAATAACCGTATGCCGGCCTGGGTTTCCTCGCCGTTTTGTATGCCGGGCGGCAAAAAATCGCCCTGCGCGTGATGCAGTGCCAGCCGATTTTGTGCTACCCAGTCCGCAACGATACGTATTCTTACCTCATCCGCATGATTGGTAGAGGCACCTGTTGCACGCATCACGGCAGCCAGCGCAATAGCCATGATAGCCAGTGCCACCAGCGTTTCCAGCAGGGTAAAGCCTTTATATCGATGCGCTTTTCTCATTTTACTGTGCTGTTTTGTCCGCAGTCTGGCTATCCAAAGTAAATGCAACATCCCCCGTGCTTTTTCCATTCACACTGGCACCGCCGAATTCGCTGGTCAAATGAATACGGAACGGCGCCGCATAAGTATTGGCGCTTAACAAGATATATTCCCCCTGCTTGAGCGGCAACCCTTCCACGCTGACTTCACCTATATCCACCCCTTCCTGCATGGTGCGCGGACGAAAGGGAGAGTCATCAACGATGCGCACCCAGTCACCATAATCATTCTTGCTGGAAAAACGATACTGGTTTTTTTCACCGGACCAAGCCAGGGATCGCCCGCTGGCACGCGCTTCCAGCCCTGCATTTTCAAGCAATAATGAAAGTCTTGCCGCCTCATCGCGCAACGGCGCCTGCTTGTCTGGCATCAACTGCACCACCACCATACCCAAGGCTATCCCCATTACCACCAGCACCACCAGCAGCTCGACCAGCGTAAAGCCGCGCTGAGAAATTCGCCTGCATGACTGCCTTGAATTGATTTGGCCCTGCCTGTGATAAGACCTGCCCATTGCTTGCGCAGTCATATAAAGTTCCGCTCAGGATTCAAGCGCATGGATTAACTGCCCGCTTGTATAGCCAGGCTTGCTGCAACACTTATAAATCCCACGAGCCGATGTCGGCATCATTGCCTTCGCCACCGGGCGCACCATCTGCTCCATAGCTCATCACATCAAAATCACCATGCAATCCGGGTTGCAGATATTGGTAAGGATGCTTCCATGGGTCGCTGGGCAAACGCTCCAGATAACCGTTACCCTTCCAATTTGTCGGCTCGGGCGCAATCACCGGTTTTTTTACCAGCGCCTGCAACCCCTGCTCGGTCGAGGGATAACGCATATTGTCCAGCTTGTACAACTTCAACGCTTGTGAGATCGAGGCTAAATCCTGCCTGGCGGCGACAATACGTGCCTCATCGGGGCGCCCCATGATTTTGGGTACGATAAAGGCGCCCAAAATGCCGATGATCACGATCACGATCATGATTTCAATCAGGGTGAAACCGCGAGAAAATTTAACGGGAGATTTAAAATCTAAAGTCATGTTTAGCTCTTTCTGAAAATTCAATAAATATGGTTAAGAAAATCACTAAAGATGCAACCGGAGGGATCAAGCGAAAAGCTATCCTCAGGCCAAGGCGAAACTGACTGATTATAACTTACTGCATTGCTCAAATAATCCGGGTTTACACTTCCAACACTGCAAGCGCGCGGATAATCACTTCATTGACGACCATTCTTGTAATTTATTTTATATATAGCTGTTCAAACAAGCAGCTCTTAATATTATAAATATTAAATAAATTTTAAATAAATTTTAAATAAATACAAATACTTATATGCAAATATTGACTTGCCAACTCATCAACAAGATTTTGAAGCACTTAAACCGCCTATCTCCGTCTTTTAACCACTCATAACAAAACATCCGCTTCAACCAGAAAAGTAGTTTGACTTTGAAAAATGAGACTAGTACCTTGCAATACGGGGAAACTCCTGACTAGAGATAGCAAGTTAAAGTGCAACTAAAAAAACTTCAACATTGCCATCCACAATATAGTCATATAAAAAAATTTATCAGCAATTAAATTATCAAGGGATGACATCATGAAAATCAGACATAAACTTTCTTCAAGTTTGAAATTGGCAGTGAGTCTTGCAGCCTTGGCATCTTTACTGGCGGCATGCAGCGGTGGCAGTTCATCCTCCAGCGGAGGCGGCACAGTAACCGGCGTGGCGACACCTTCCAAGGTTTCTGTCGTCAATACCAACTAAATATCTATTCTAAAGGGGGTTACAAATGAAAAAGAATATTTCCGTCCTTCGAGGGCTGGTAATTACCAGTCTGGCTGCCTCTCCTGCCTTTGTCCTTGCCGCCGTTCCTGCAAGCTCGGCCTACAACACCGATACAACCAATAGTTACGTTCAAGACCAGACCAGTCAAGCCATGACTCAACTCAACGGCATACTCTGCTACATGGGCGCGATGGATCCTGCAGAAATGGTTAACTTGAGCACTAACTCAGGCAACTACATCGCGTTAGTTGATGATAGTGTTTGCAGCCCCAATTCAGGCGGCGGTAAAGGCGGTAGCACAAATTCCGGCGCAAGTTATCAACCGGTGATAGTCAATTCATCACGAGCTAGTTCCACTTCCCCGATGATCGTCAAGGTGTGGATCGATCAACCTCAACAGAGCAGCAACATAAAAGTTTATGCCTCTGCTACTCAAGCCCCAGCCGCAGGCGATCCCTATGGTCGCTTCCGTATGGATTACGCTGAAAGTGGCACTTCCCGCACCGGCAAGGGATTCATCAGCTCCACCGCTACCGGCTTGGACTTTTACCAGGATGGTAGCGGCAGTGGTGGCGGTGGTGGTACTTTCGCTGAAACATTGCAACTGAAGCTGAATGCATCGACCGCAACAACAGGTAGCGGCTCTTTGCGCAAAGCGTCAACCTTTAACGGCACTGCTCAACCGACAACTGCATTCGACTTTGCCTATAACGCAAATAACTTCCTGCGCACAGACGGCTCAACGCCACAATGTTTCAGCCGCGATCCTTTGCAGGCAGCTGAATCCGTGTGGAGCTATGGTCTCTATGATTCAACCACAGGTGCTCGCATCACCCGTAACTCCGGCTTTCCTATCGAGTACACAGATGCAGGTGGCGCGACGCAAAACGGTTACGTGGGCTATTACGGCTTGTGGACACCAACCGCAGTTCCTGCTGGCGCAACGGTGAAACAAGTCAGCTATAGCGGTGGCACAGCGACCAAAACGCCCTATACCCTGTTGCAAACTGGCGGCAAGTTGACCAAATTCACCAAGGTCAACACAACGCTGGATGGATTGGACAAGGTCAAGTTTCAATTCTGGCCTCAGACTTCTCTCACTGGCGTTGTAATGCCAGCCGGCACAACACCTGCAAGCCTTACAAGTGGAACGACTTATGAAGTCTACTGGAGCAAATCAGCAGTGAGTTTTGTAATTTCCGGTCAACAGGATTCAACCACTTTCAACATGGTACCGTTTGCTACACCAGTGGTTTTGAGCATTGCTAACATGAAGCTCGCAGCTCCTTGGGGACTTTATGGCTGGTCGCAGATGTTAGGTGGTGATTTCGCCATTGACTCGACAACAATGACGTCGTTGAGTGCAACTTCAGTGGTAGTCACCCATGCTCAGAACGTAGTATATCCGGCTGACTTTGCGGCGCTTACAGGATTGATGTGTATTGACCAGTGCCCAACTCTTGTTGATATAAACTTATCCAATGCAGTCGGCGCAGCTTCAAATATCAGCCCTTTCGGTGCCACCAACAGATGGACTGGAAATGTGGCTTCAGCTGTCGGCTTGTATAACTACACGCTTAATGCTGCAGGTAATCTTGTTGACGCCGCTTCTGGAATCGTTATCAGTACGGCTACTCAAGCGACTGCTACCTCTACGCCTGCTACTACTTCAAGTAACAATACTTGGGGGGTGCGCAGTGGCCGCCTTGTTGCCGGTGCCGACAAAGCCCTCTTGGATGCTGCAGTCAACTTACGTGGCGTAACTGGTACAGCTGGACCGTATATTGAATCCGATATCGACGCGCTGACCACTTATTATCAATGGACTACCAGCGGCAACAACTGGGACAAGCTGGCCATTCTTAATGACGTAAGCAATATGCCTGTCCGCTTCGATCCACCATTGAACGTGAGCTTCACAGTCCCTGCTACCGGTGCGCAATATGGTACCTTCGTTGGCGCAAATGTTGTGCTGCAATATAGTGGTTTCGGCGACCTGTGGGGTATCCCCAGCACTTGTATCGACATCGCCTCCAACTCTCCATGCACTTTTGGAACAGGCGGCACAACAAATAATAATCAGCGCTGGACACCTCAGTTTTCGATTCCTGCTGGCGCCAGTGTGACTGTTGCGACTACTCAAGGTGCCGTTACGGCTGGTACGAGCTACTTGGTCAAAGCACTGGACAAGGAAGTACGCTTGGCTAATGTAAACATATCAAATTGCTCAACATTGACAGTTGCTACTTCCGCAGGATTGCCTGTAGCAGGTGATTGCCAAAACCCAACGTCACTTGTTGGCACAGCACCAACATTCACCACGGTGCCTGCACCGCAAGTGATACAAGGTGTGAAGATGTACTAAGAAAATCTGTAATAACTTGAAGCATTGAGGGGCGCTTAACAGCGCCCCTTTTTTGTCCACAACTCACGATTTTTCGTGCACCGGCTTAACTCCAAAAACCATCTCAAATAATGTTGCACTTTAAGCAAGCTCAACAAATGCATGTATTTAAATATCATGCTCCGAACTATCTAGATATATATGGTTTTTACCTAATCACAAATAGTGATATTTGCACTACTAACGCTTGTATAAGATAGCGATGTTAGCTTGGTTAAAAAGGTATTTCCTGCACTTACAATTAGATCTTGATATGAGTATCTTTTTGACAACAACACAATGCGGCCAAATTTACAAGGGGGGCCAAATTGTATTAATTCCAGATTGGCTCTAAATGTTTGGGTCGAGTTATCCGCACTGGCTGTATATAATCCGCATGCCAGACTTGGAGTTGGCAACAGAATATCTGTGTCGAAGTCACTTCATAAATCCAATAAAGCACAGCACGCCAAAGCCAACAAATGCGTTTTTGCAGTACTTAGACCACAAACTTTAGCATTTTTGCAAAACGGCACTTGCTGTTTGTCATGCTTAGTGGCGGCAACATGCACTTAACTGCTTGCATTCAAGGCTTATATATTGGTGATCTCACCCAACTTATGAATATTATTGACAATTCAAAAAGGTTGCAGTAGCTTGAAAACATATTACGTATAGATATACAGAATACGCGACAACTCGAAATATCAATATCGCGAGCACAATTTCCCAATATTTATGTGTCAGTAAAAAATACAATTAACCGAACACAAGGGACTTCACCATGAAAACCTTATCAAAATCAATCAGTTTGCTTATTCATGCAGGTGCACTACTAGCTTTCACCCTATCGCTTTCAGCTTGTAGCGGCGGCTCTTCATCCGGTGGCGGCTCCGGCACTATTACCGGTGTAGCCACACCATCCAAAGTCTCAGTGGTTAACACCAACTAAGCACATTATTTCAGGAGCAAAAAAATGAAATCCCCTTTTTCTTTACTTAGGCACTGCATATTCATGTTTGCCTTTCTGCCAATTACGGCCATGGCAACACTTCCGGTTGGCGCACCTCAAACGCTGGCAGGGTCTGCTTATGACACGGATATTACCAATAGCTATGTACAAGACCAGGTGACCAGTGACCTGGTCTTGATTAATGGCTTTTTATGCATGATCAATGCCATGTCTCCCAGTCAATTGGTAAATACCGGCGACTATATCGCCTTGGTTGATGGTATGGCATGTTTTGCAAGTGGTGGCTCAGGCGGTCAATCCAGTGATAAAAACAAGAATCCTTCCTATATTCCCATGCAGGTTAATTCTTCAAGAACATCCAATAGCACCCCTATGAATATCAAGGTATGGCTGGATGTAGAAAAGTACGCGCTTAATTTATTTGCCTCTGCTTCGCAGGCACCGAGCAAGTATGCACCCTATGGAGTATTCCGGCTCGACGGTTGCTTCAAGGATACAACTGTCACAACTGATACCTGCACCGATAATGTTGGCTATATTGATGCCTCGCGTAGCGGCGTCGCCTTTTACCTGTTCATGAAACAAAATTCCGGATCAAATATCGGCAGTTTCAATGAGCTCTCGGTACAGCTTGCCGCCACCTCTTCAACGAACACGGGTAGCGGCATTCTGGTCAATAACAAATGGGATGCCAATGCCGCAACACTCACTACGGATGCGACAACCTTTGCCTATACTGAAAATTATTTCTATCGCAAGGACAAAACAGCAGCCGTATGTTTTGACCGCAACCTCAATTTCGCCGAAGAATCAGCCTGGAGTTATGCACTCTACAACGCCACTACCGGAGCTGTGCTCGACCACCCCATGGGCTACCCGATTGAATATGTCTATGACAGCGCCAATACTTCCGGCACGGGTGTAAATGGCACAACCTATAGCGGATACGTAAGTTACTGGGGGCTTTCCATGCAATATGGCAGCTCTACACAAATTATAGTACCCAATGGTGCAACGGTTTCCAAGATTTCTTACTCTACCAGTCCACCGACTAAAACGCCTTACACGCTATTGCAAACCGGTGGAAAACTGATCAAGCACAGCTCTACATCCAAGTTGATGTCTACTATAGATAAAATGCCTTTTAATTTTTATGCTTATAACAATGTTGTCACTGCTGGCGCTGTCACCATATTATCTGCCGGCACAACTTACGAATTGTACTGGGATAATACAAGTTTGACTTTTGTAGTTACAGGCAAACAAAATACCAGCGGCAATATGGAGTATTACCCTATAACAGTAGCAAGCTCTACTATTCCTGCTCCAGGCCCTGTAACTGCCCTGGAAATGTATACGGCAAATCCCTATTCATTTGGCTCGTGGTCTGACCTGCTTGGCGGCTGGTTTAATGTCTATCCAAGTGGAAGCACTTATAGCGCATCGAGCAAAGTCATTTTGCAAACTGAAAATGTGGTTTACCCCAGTGAATTTGCTGCACTTAACAGCGCAGGCGGATTGAAATGCATCTCCAATTGCCCCGATTCAACTGCAGGCAATCCTACGCTATTAAATTTAAATGGCGGTCCGTATGCGATAGGCAATATACAGTCTTACTCGCTTAATTCTGTTACAGGTAATTTGCATGTGGGTGCTCCCAGTGGAAGTACTTCTACCGGCAATCCGGTTTACAAAAATACTACCGGCACTTTATATAGTGGCCAGTTGATCAGCGCTACCGACTTTGCCACCATACAGGGTTTGAAAGTAGGATGCCCATCCTGCTCTTATTATTCTTCTGACCTTTCTTTACTGAGCAATCCGTCATACTACACATGGCAAACCAGTTCAGACACCTGGGACCAGATGGCCTTCTTGAAAGATCCCACATCAGGTTCCATCGTGGCCTTTTATCCGCCCTTACCCATAAATTTTGTCGTTCCCAGCAAAGCGTCTTATGGCAATTTGCAAGGTAAAACGGTGGCATTGCAATACGGTGACTATGGCAGTTTGTGGGGCATACCCAACAAGTGCACTGATGCCACCACTAACAAATCTTGTATATTCTCCCCCGACACCTCTACAACGCCTACGACACCAGCTACATTGTCTTCGAATATGCATTGGGCGCCCACATTCAGCATTCCATACAATGTCACAGAAGGTTTCGTGACTGTAGGAACAGTAGGCACAACTCAGGGTACGATACAAACAGGCGACAAATTCCTGGTCAAAGCGTTGGAAAAAGAAATTCGATTCCGCAAAACAGACCAGCTGATTTGCGATACGCTCTTTGCATCGTCGATTTCAGTGCCTTCCCTGCCTTCCTATTCAAAGTGGATCAATCCCACGACTTCAGTTGGCACAAAAACACCGCTTGATCCCGCAACAACGGCACCGCGCGTAATACAGGGTGTTAAACAATACTGAGTAGCCGCAAACACTAAGCAAACTGCATTAAAATGGGGCGTATATGACGCCCCATTTTTTTACTAAACATCTATGCAACATAAAGGATTTACCGTTGTTTAACCACAGACTGGCCTATAGTTCAGCCATATCCCTGATACTTCACCTGCTCGTTTTTTTCTTTTTCAGCTTGATGCTACAGTTGAATACGCGCGCTACAAAAAAACCCACACCCGATATTCTCGAGGTAAGCTTTGCACACCAAGGGTCTCCACGTGCAAGTAATAATCAAGGTAGCAAGATTATCGCCGGTACAAAAGCCGATAACTTTAAAATTATTCAGCCTCAATCCGCAAAAAACAGGGAGCACATTTCTGCACAGCAAAATATAACTAAACCATCATCGGCATCAAACGAGGTTGCAGGCATTGAACTCCCCGGGGCAATTGCATCACCTTTTTCTGGACAAGCTCCTATCAACAATCCATTTTCCGTGCAAGCGCATACCCCACAACAACAGACAATGCGCAACTATATGCAGCAGTCAAATGATGCTCAAGTGAGGGCAAGAATAGAACAACAAGCGCAAATACTGATGATGCAAATGCAGCAGATGATCAAAAGCCGCTTGGTTACAAATCCTGCTGTTACCGGGAAATGTAAATTAATTGAAGCAGAAATGACTCATTTGAATTGTGACCCAGCGAACTTGCATGAATTAATCAGACAAGAGGAAAGAAGTCTGGTTGGCATTCTTAACCAATTGCGTAATATGGGTAAAACATACAACGGATTTTCAATTGGACTACTTCCTCAATCCGGTAGTTTAAATATCACATTGACAAGCGAAGCAGCTACTCTCCCTATTAATCATTAATATTTAATATATTAAAATCAATTGGTTGAAAAATATTCCGAGCATAACTTCGATGTTAGCCCTTGTTCATACATACCCAGGGTTCACTTGTAGATTTATGACATAACTATATAATCCAATTATTATTCTAAAAAAACAAAAGCAACCGGTGGAGAGAGCTACTTCAAGCCGCTCAAGATTAGAGATGTTGATAAAACATCTCTTTTACATTCTTGATATTGTAATTATTTGACTACAAGGGAGTCGTTATGAAAATTAAATATTTAACATCCATGATTTTGTCCTGCGCAATTCTGTCCGGTTGCGGCGGAAGCAGTTCCAGCTCATCAGGAACATCTACTTCGACAGCAGCGAAAGTTGCTATTACATCCAGCAATCAATCCACAATTTCTAATTCTGCTATAAATCAAGCTACTCAAAATCTGGTTGGCAGCAATTTGTCATATGTAGGCGGTGTACAGACAACTACTACTCCTACTGATGAGCGCTTCATGAACAAATGGACTGATTTTGCATTCCAGAAACTAACTGAAAGCAAATCGACGCCATTAAGTGTTTCTGGTGCAGTAATCAGTACAACTCAATGCACTACCAGCGGCAATATACAAATAGACACCGACGGATCAAACACGACCACACCGACTTATTTGACCATCATCTTCAACAATTGTGTAGAGAGTGGTACTACTGGAAATGGTACTATTTCTCTCTCCAACTTGACTGTTACACCCAACACCAGTGCGCCAACCAGCATCTCAGCTACATTTGCATTTAATTTCACCGTCTCAAACTCAAGCACTTCAGCTGGTATTTATGGTGGCTTCACGATAGCTGCTACCGGTATCGGTTCAGCATCACGCCAGGATAGTTTTTCCGGCACAAGTTTCAATGTCAAGTATGGTTCGCAGTATGAAACCCTTACAAACTTTGCATTTGTATCTACCTACAACAACACTGGCGTGAGCCATGGTTATAGTGACACTGTAAACTATTCGTTTGCAAGCGATGTGATTTTGGCAGGCTTTGACTTCGCAACCATCAATCCATTGGTAAGAAACTATTTAGATGTAAAACCACGTAGCGGTCAAGTAATCATCACCGGTGCGAACTCTGGCGCAACAACAACCAAACTAAGAGTAACTGTTGTCAGTGCAAACCCCAATGCCGGTACAATGAGTGGTACCGTAACTCTGGAACTAAGCCAGAATAACGGCGCTACTTATGGATCACCAGTTACCAAAACCTGGACACAGTTAGCTGCGGGTAATTAATTAGTCATTCGTTACGCATATGAAGCGCAGGCCTGCTGGTCTGCGTTTTTTTTGCACTTTAATTTTTAAAATACTTCGCTCATCTTGCTTGTGAATTTATTACAGACATATTGCTGATCATGCATTCAATCAAATTCTTCAGCTATATTGCCATCCAATGCTTGCTAACAGCAATACTCGCGCCGCAAATAGTTTTGGCAATGCCTGTATCAGGGAAGGAATTTAAAATTGAAGGATCTGTTTTGCATTTTGATTACCAGGAACTTGATGACTCAGGCAAATTGCTTGACCGCGAAAAGGGATTTATTCCCGGCTTTAAATTGGGTTTAAGCCAGACATCTGAACAATGGGTTTTAGCCGGCGATTTTGCATTACATGCCGGGGATGTGGCCTATACAGGACAGACTCAAACCGGCATACCCATCAGCTCTTATACAACTCAGAATATCGCGGATCTTGCCCTACGCAGCGAATACTGGATTGGTGACAATCAAAGCACGAGTTTCGCTCTCTATCTGGGTGCCGGCTATCATTACTGGATGCGCAATATCCTTTCTACTTCCACTTCGAGTGGTACACCGGTAAATGGTCTGCTCGAAATATATACCTGGTGGTCGGGGTTTTTGGGAATGAAGGCTGAAATTTATCAATCCGATTTTTCACTCTGGCTGCTTGATGCACGCCTGACACATACCATCAATCCCCAGATAACCATTGATTTTAATGGCATGTATGACAAAACCACTCTAGATCTCGGCGAGCGTACGGGTTTCAGGTTATCTCTGCCTTCCAAATACACCATAAACAAATCAGCCAGTTTGCTTATAGAACCCTATGCCGAGAGTTTCGAGCTGGGCCGTAGCAAAACAAGCACACTAGACAAAAATGGCGTGCCGGGCGGAACTGTTTTTGAGCCGTATAGCCGAACCATCATTTACGGCTTATCCGTGGGCATCAGCCAATTTTTTTAACTGGCGGCTTTCATGGCAATCGCGGCAATGCGAGACAAATCCTGCAATAGAACATTCAACGATGCTTTATTTAACCTGGGATACGGCCTGAACTTTCTATCCGTTGCCATGCCAATTGTTCGTTAAAGGCCTATATTTTAAGGGTTCGTTGTATACTGCGTGCTTACTAAGCGAGGAAAACATGCGTTTTTTCGGAATAAACCGCGGATCCGCAGGTACTGCTATTGATGCTATTGCAGTCAGCCTGTCGCGCCTGACCCTATACTGGCCGATTTCCTGGCGCAGTTTGAGTGCAATTGTATTGGGCGCTTTATTGGCACGTTGGGTGTGGATTCTATTTGCCCCGCTTGCAACATATACTTCTGCTATCCCGGAACACAGTACCGGAATGGGGGCGGGTCAGTTGTTCGGCGAAATTGCTTCGACTGATACCGCCTCCGTTGGCGTGGCTATTCCCAACGTGCAGTTGCTCGGTGTATTCACCGCAAGCCCTGGCAGACCTGGATTTGCAATATTGAAACTGGACAGCAAGCAGGCAGGTGTTGCACAAGGCGAAGAAGTCGCACCCGGTACCAAATTGATTGAAGTCCATGCAGATCATGTTTTGCTTGAACGTGCAGGTGTGCAACAGCGTGTCGATTTGGAAAATAAATATGCAAACTCTACTGGCATCAAAGAAAACGTAAAGCCAAGCGGGGCTGCTGCGACTGAAACATCACAAGCGAATATCGCTGCCAAAGAATTGCAATACCGTTTACGCCAGTTGAACAGATAACGGGCTAATACAAGAAATTATATTGATAGTGCTGATAACGATAACGGAAACATTTATGATCTGCTTTAAAAGTTTTAGTGCTGTGCGTCAAATTTTTGGTGCGATTTTATTTGCCACGCTATGCATTTCCACTACGGTGATGGGTGCACAGGATGAAAAAGTGTCACTCAACTTTGTTAACGCGGACATTGAAGAGGTAATCAAGGCGGTATCGCATATCACAGGCAGAAACTTCGTTGTAGATCCTCGCGTCAAGGGCACCATCAACATCATTTCATCTACACCGGTCGCTGCCCCGCTAGCCTACGATATTCTGCTTTCCACCCTGCGCATGCAGGGTTTTGCAGCTGTTGAAGCAGGTGGTGTCACCAAAATATTGCCCGAGGCCGATGCAAAATTATACGTATCGGGTGTGCACGGCTCAAACAATGGTGAAAAACTGGTTACCCGCGTTTTTGTCTTGCAGTATGAATCGGCAGCGCAACTTGTTCCTGTTTTAAGGCCGTTGATTCCGCCCAACAATATTATTGTCGCCTATCCCGGCAGCAACACGCTGGTAGTTACCGATTACGCAAGCAATGTGAAACGTATCGCGCAAATAGTCGACGCTATTGATCAGCCCAGCAAGGCTGCGCCCATCATCATTCCGGTAAAACTTGCGTCTGCAGTTGAGATAGCACAAATCATCAACCATTTGTTGCAGGATGGCGTACCCGGTGCCGCAGGCGTTGGGGATACCAGTCAACGCTTTATTTTGCTGGCAGATGCGCGCACCAACAACCTGCTGTTGCGCACCGAGAATCCGGAACGGATAGAACGCGTGCGCGATCTGGTTGCGCGGCTCGATGTGAATACCGGTTCACTCGGCAACATGCATGTGGTGTATTTGAAAAATGCCGAGGCAGTCAAACTCGCGCAAACCTTGCGCTCGGTATTGTCGGGTGATACCTCTGCTACTGCATCGTCTAGCGGATCAGCAGCTGTCGCTCCGGGTTCTCCTGCCGTAGCCAGTCTGGCCAGCAGCTCCAGTGGTAGTGGCGGCGGTGGCGGTATTATTCAGGCAGATGCGGCAACCAATTCCTTGATCATTACCGCGTCAAGCAATATCTTCAACAATATACGCGCAGTCATCGACATGCTGGACGTGCGACGGGCGCAGGTTTTTGTGGAAGCGTTGATTGCTGAAGTGACGATAGGCAAAGGTGCAGAATTGGGTGTTCAATGGCAAACTCCAACTTCCGACGGTATCGGAACTTCTGTCATTGGCGGTACCAATTTTCCTAACAATAACATCATCAGTGTCGGTACAAATTTGGCCGCCGGACTTCCGCCTGGACTTGGCTCAGGTTTACACATAGGTTTGGTTCGCAACAATAATCTTGGTGCATTGGCCAGTGCAATGCAGACCGATGCCAATACAAATATCTTGTCTACACCCAACCTGATGATGCTGGACAATGAAGAGGCGAAAATAGTAATCGGCAGTAACGTGCCGTTTATTACCGGCTCTCAGAACGGCACAGCGGCGAACCCCAACCCATTTCAGACAATTGAGCGCAAAGACGTGGGCTTGACGCTAAAAATCAAACCGCAAATTTCCGAAGGTGGCACGGTCAAGATGCTGATCAGCCAGGAAGTTTCCAGTGTGGATGACACCACTAAAACAAATAGTTCAGGTGTTACCACTAATAAACGTTCAATCGATACCACCGTGCTGGTGGATGATGGACAAACGCTGGTACTGGGTGGTTTGATACAGGACGATGTCAGAAAAACAGAATATAAAGTGCCTTTGCTTGGAGATATCCCGATACTGGGCTGGCTATTCCGTTATGAAACGCGCAACAGTAGCAAAACCAATCTGATGGTATTTATCAAACCCACGATACTGCGGTCCGCTTCCGCATCTAATGGTTTGACGCAGGATCGTTACGAATATATACGCAACCAGCAGGGGCTCACCAAAGTGCCATGGAATCTGGTCTTGCCCAACATGGAAGCACCGGTATCACCTGAATTGAAAGAGGGGCCTGCCTCTTCCGTATCTGCAGCCACGCCCCTTTCTGACCGCGCCTCATCGTCTGCCGACAACACAGGTTCGACAAATCCAGCCGTTACTGCGAGCAGCAATGCGGATAAGCGCACTGAAAAATATCAGGATGCCGCCCCTGTCATGCCAGCTGTA
Source organism: Burkholderiales bacterium (assembly GCA_038208855.1). Classification (GTDB taxonomy): domain Bacteria; phylum Pseudomonadota; class Gammaproteobacteria; order Burkholderiales; family Gallionellaceae; genus 39-52-133. The sequence goes on along the minus strand of JBBQYH010000007.1, from coordinate 3,184 downwards.
ATACCTGCCATAAACGGCAGTGAAACAGTTCCTGAATCAGGGCCGGTAGCCGCTCCTGCTCAAGCAAACCCCTAAGCCCGCCATGGAACAGAAAGTATCCTCGCTGAGCGAACGGCAGGTCAACAAAAAAATCCCCTATGCTTTTGCAAAATCCAGAGGCGTTTTGCTGGCTAGCATAGCGGATGACGTGGCGGAAATACGCGTGCGCAAAGGCGCTACTGCTGCCACACTTGCCGAAGTGCGCCGCACGCTGGGCGTGCCGCTGCGAGCCACGCTTGTTTCCCCGGAAGAGTTCGACAAGGCATTGACCCTGCTTTATGCGCAGTCTGAGGGCTCGGCTGCCTCGATGGTCGATGATCTTGAACAGGACATGGATTTAACCCAGCTGGTGCACGATTTGCCACAGACCGAAGATCTGCTCGACGCGGAAAATGACGCACCGGTGATCCGCATGATCAACGCCTTGCTTACCCAGGCGGTGCGCGACAACGCTTCCGATATACATATCGAGCCGTTTGAAACGCGCTCGGTCGTGCGCTTTCGTGTCGATGGCACACTCAAGGATGTAGTTGAACCGCACCGTGCCTTGCATGCGGCGATGGTATCGCGTCTCAAAATAATGGCCGAACTGGATATCGCTGAAAAACGTCTGCCGCAGGATGGACGTATTACCTTGAGGTTGGCGGGTCGGCCGGTGGACGTGCGTGTTTCGACTCTGCCCACAGGGCATGGTGAACGCGTGGTACTGCGTTTGCTGGACAAGGATGCCGGACGGCTTGATCTTGAGCGCCTGGGCATGGAAGGCGCAACGCTCGCGCAGATAGATGAACTCGTAAAGCAGCCGCATGGCATAGTGCTGGTTACCGGACCCACCGGCTCGGGTAAAACCACTACTCTGTATGCCGCCTTGTCGCGCATAGATGCCACGGTTACCAATGTAATGACTGTGGAAGACCCGATTGAATACGACCTTGACGGCATCGGGCAGACACAGGTTAATCCGCGTATCGACATGTCGTTTGCGCGCGCCTTGCGTGCAATCCTGCGCCAGGACCCCGATGTAATCATGATAGGCGAGATACGCGATCTGGAGACTGCGCAGATCGCGGTACAGTCCAGCCTCACCGGCCATCTGGTGCTGGCCACCCTGCATACCAACGATACCGCCAGCTCGGTAACACGTCTTACCGATATGGGCATAGAACCTTTCCTGTTGTCATCCAGTATGCTCGGCATACTGGCGCAGCGACTGGTACGCTGTTTGTGCACCGTATGCCGCGAGGCCTATACCCCCAACCCAACAGAACTGGGTCTGCTGGAAGGGGCAACACCTGCTCTACTTTATCGTCCGGTGGGCTGCCCGGCTTGCACCCATACCGGTTATCACAGACGTACCGGCATTTATGAACTGCTGATAGTGGATGAAGGTTTCCGCCGCCTGGTGCATGACCGCGCAGGCGAACAGGATCTGCGCAAATATGCCGTACAACACGGCATGCACAGCCTGCGACAGGATGGCTTGCGTCTGGTCAGCTCCGGCGTGACCTCGCTTGAAGAATTACTGCGCGTAACACGCGATTAAACATATGGGCACCTCTAAAAATTCATATTTTGCGAGCATCCGCGAAGCGGATTGCCTGCTTACCCCACTTGTCATTCCCGCGAAGGCGGGAATCCAGTCCAATCAAGCATCTGGTTCCCCGCCTTCGCGGGGACGACAGCTTTTTTAGAGGTGCCCAGACCATGGCCGCCTTTCAATATGAAGCGATAGATAGCGATGGACGCACCGCGCGGGGCGTGGTCGAGGCAGACGGCTTGCGCCAGGCGCGCACACGCATACGCGAAATGGGATTGGTGCTGGTTAAGGTCGATAGCGTAACCCAGGAATCCATGCACACCGGCTCCGGGCAACGTTGGCGCTTACGCCGCGGTATTTCTTCCGCCCAGCTCAGCATGATTACTCGCCAGCTTGCCACCTTGCTCGAAGCGGGCCTGCCGCTGGAGCAATCGTTAAGTGCCCTGATAGAACAAAGCGAAGATGAATCAGTGCACCGGATACTTGCCGGCGTGCGTTCAGAACTGCTCTCCGGCCATACACTGGCTCAGGCTATGGGCCAATATGGCAGCGTGTTTCCCGACATCTACCGCGCGTTGATCAAGGCGGGTGAAGCATCCGGTGAGCTGGGGCATGTGATGATGCGTCTGGCCGATTACACCGAGTCGCGTCAGGTGCTGCGGCAAAAAGTGGTACTGGCTTTTGTGTATCCCGCCATCGTGACTCTGGTAGCCATATTGGTAGTGTTTGGTTTGCTGATTTACGTCGTTCCGCAAGTCGTCAGCGTATTTCAACAATCGCAACAGACGCTTCCATTTCTAACCCGCATGCTGATCGGCTTGAGTTCTGCACTGCAGGAAACCTGGTATTTTTTGCTCATTGCGCTCATAGGCGGATACTTTCTGGTGCGTACGCTATTAAAGCGCAAGGAAATACGCTACCAGTGGCATTTACGTATTTTAAATATGCCCATGGTGGGCAAACTGGTACGCGGCCTTAACACCGCGCGCATGGCCAGCACCCTGGCTATACTTGCCGGCAGCGGCGTGCCCTTGCTGATATCACTGCAAGCCGCAGCCGGCGTGGTAAGCAACCTGCCCATGCGCCAGGCACTGGAAGAAGCCTCCAAAAAAGTTCGCGAGGGTGTCACCCTCAGCCGCGCACTAGCCGCCTCGCGCATGTTCCCGCCGATATTGGTGCACTTGATCTCCAGCGGTGAAAGCAGCGGCAAGCTCGACGCCATGCTGGACCGTGCCGCAAGCCAGCAGGAACAGGAGATCAGCAACTACACCTCGGTGCTGACGTCACTGTTGGAACCGGTACTCATACTGATTATGGGCGGGGTGGTGTTGACTATCGTGCTTGCTATACTGATGCCAATTATTGATATGAATCAAATGGTTAAGTAATAGCAGTATTTTACTGCGAGGTAAGTAAATACAAACTGTTTGCCAGCATTTATCGCTTCAACAAATAATTCGCACAAGAATTAAGATGCCCTCTGATTAAATCGTCATCCCCGCGAAGGCGCACTACTGTCCGGAACGATTATTGCGAATTGCTTGAATGCAAATCAGGGCAAGATTTGTATGAGCTTGAGTTGGTCGCATTATTCATCTTTGAATCAGC
>JBBQYH010000006.1:0-34950 GCA_038208855.1 Burkholderiales bacterium | reverse complement strand
CCGGCGCCGCCAGCCATGGTTTCCAGCCTAAGATCGCCGGCTTCGGCCAGGCTTACCAGCGTCGCGGTTTTATCCTTGCGCGGATCGGCAGTATATAAACCGGTCTGGTCGGTAAGAATTACCAGCAAGTCAGCTTCGATCAGGTTTGCTACCAGAGCGCCCAGTGTATCGTTGTCGCCAAACTTGATCTCATCCGTCACGACAGTATCGTTTTCATTGATGATGGGAATTACACCCAGGCTGAGCAATGTTCGTAGGGTAGAGCGTGCATTCAGATAACGTTCGCGGTCGGTCAGGTCGGCATGGGTGAGCAAAACTTGCGCAGTGCGCAGATTATGCGCAATGAAACAGCTTTCATAAACATGCACCAAACCCATTTGTCCCACCGCTGCTGCAGCCTGCAACTCATACACGGCACTGGGTCGAGTCTTCCAGCCCAGGCGCTGCATGCCTTCAGCTATGGCGCCGGAGGAGACAACGACAACCTCATGCCCGCTCTGGCGCAATACGGCAATTTGTTGGGCCCAGTTGCTGATCGCTGTTCTGTCCAGGCCTTCACCCTGGTTGGTGACCAGGCTGCTGCCTACTTTTACTACTATACGTTTGACTTGGGTTAAAACGGTTTGCATGAATATATTAAATCCTACAAATCACTTAAGGGGTTGTCCTGCAAACTGGGTGGCTAATCGTTGGCCAGGGGATTATATATTTCCGGCGTACTTTCAGGTTCCGCTTTGGAAGCTGGTACAGGGGCATTGGCCGCTTCTTGTGCAGTAACTTCGTTCAGATACTCCATGATTGCATAGCTTAGTTCCTTGCACCCTTCGCCGCTGATCGCCGAGATGACAAAATAGGGCGTGCCCTTGCCAAATGCTTCGAGGAAGGCGGCAATTTTCTCGTCGCGGTCCTGCAACAGGTCAACTTTGTTCAATACCAGCCAGCGCGGCTTTTCATACAGGGATTCGTCGTATTTTCTGAGTTCATTCAAGATTGCGCGGGCTTCGTGCACGGGATCCACGCCTTCGTACATCGGCGCAATATCGACAATATGCAACAGCAGTCGTGTACGCTGCAGATGACGCAGAAACTGATGGCCGAGTCCGGCACCTTCTGCCGCACCTTCAATCAAGCCCGGAATATCGGCAATGACAAAACTCTTCTCGGCCGATACACGCACGACGCCAAGATTGGGATGCAGTGTCGTGAAAGGGTAGTCGGCAACTTTGGGTTTGGCTGCTGAAACCGCGCGTATGAAGGTGGATTTCCCGGCATTGGGCATGCCCAGCAGACCCACGTCGGCCAGCACTTTCAGTTCGAGTTGCAGTTCGCGTCGTTCGCCTTCCTCACCAGGCGTTGATTGGCGAGGTGTGCGATTGGTACTCGATTTGAAGTGCAGATTACCGAGCCCGCCCTTGCCACCTTGGGCGAGCAGGGCTTTTTCACCGTCTTGTGCCAGATCGGCGATCTGTTCTCCGGTATTGACGTCTGTAATCACTGTGCCTACCGGCATGTGCAGGATGACGTCGTCCGCCCCCTTGCCATAGCAATCGGAGCCGCGGCCGGATTCGCCGTTCCTGGCGCGATGCATGCGGGCGAAACGAAAATCCACCAGGGTGTTGATGTTGCGGTCTGCCACGGCATAAACCGAGCCGCCCCAGCCGCCGTCGCCGCCGTCGGGGCCGCCCTTGGCGATATATTTTTCGCGTCTGAAACTGGCCGCGCCATTACCGCCGTCGCCGGCGATTATTTCAATTTGTGTTTCGTCTATGAATTTCATAAAGTGTCTGGGTACTTCATATTTTGTCCGTGAGCCGTGAGGCTCAGATTCAGACTGCCGGAAATATACAAGTCAACCTGCCTGAATATCAATCATTTGTTGTGTAACAAGGTTTGCAGTTTACAGGAGGGTAAAACAAAAAAAGCCCTACCTTGCGATAGGGCTTGTTCGCTCTGCAGTCCTGCTTATACAGTTTCTACAGCTTCTACAAATACTGTCCTGCGCTTTAATACGCCCTTGATCGCAAACGATACCTTGCCGGTGACTTTTGCAAACAGGGTGTGATCCTTGCCCATGCCCACGTTGTCGCCCGCGTGGAATTCGGTTCCGCGCTGACGGATGATGATGCTGCCTGCGCTCACAAGTTGTCCACCGTAGGCTTTGACACCTAGTCGTTTCGAGTGCGAGTCGCGGCCGTTACTGGTACTGCCGCCGCCTTTTTTCGATGCCATGGAATGACTCCTTTAGTAAATTAAGCCCGACTTGATCGGTAGTTAAATCCGCTTTAATTAATTGTTAAACCCGGATGCCGTCGATGCGGATCTCGGTGTAGTTTTGGCGATGACCTTGATGCTTCTGGTAATGCTTACGACGACGCATTTTGAAGATCTTTACTTTGTCATGGCGGCCAGTTGCCACTATGGTTGCCGCAACAGTAGCGCCGGTCAGCATGGGCTTGCCCACGCTAATTTTGTCACCGTTACCCACCATCAACACTTTGTCCAATACGATTGCACTGCCGACTTCGCCTGCAATGATTTCAATTTTCAGGGTTTCGCCTTCGATCACTCGATATTGCTTACCACCGGTTTTAATTACTGCGTACATACCAACCTCGCTTGAATGCGGTTTTCCAACCTTGTTTTAAAGCCGTTTTACAGAGCCGCGCATTATACATAAAGTTTGCCAGCCGACCAAATGGTTTTTAGGTCTAAGCTGCATTAAGTTTAACGGCGCATCATGTCAAAGAAGTCCGCGTTGCCTTTGGTGGCCTTGATTTTGTCCAGCAAGAACTCCATTGCTTCCAGTTCATCCATTGGATACAGCAGCTTACGTAATACCCATATTCTTTGCAGGACGTCTGCCTTGATCAATAATTCTTCTTTGCGGGTGCCGGAACGATTGACGTTAATGGCTGGGTAGATGCGTTTCTCGGCCATACGGCGTTCCAGGTGTATTTCCATATTACCGGTACCCTTGAATTCCTCGTAAATCACATCGTCCATACGTGAACCGGTATCTACCAGGGCGGTGGCGATTATGGTTAGCGAGCCGCCTTCTTCTACATTACGCGCTGCGCCGAAGAATCGCTTGGGGCGTTGCAGCGCATTGGCATCCACACCGCCGGTCAGTACTTTGCCGGATGATGGAATCACGGTGTTATAGGCGCGCGCCAGACGGGTGATGGAATCGAGCAGGATGACAACATCTTTTTTGTGTTCAACCAGACGCTTGGCCTTTTCCAGCACCATCTCGGCGACTTGCACATGACGCGTTGCAGGTTCGTCAAAAGTGGATGCGACCACCTCGCCGCGTACCGTACGCTGCATCTCGGTAACCTCTTCCGGACGCTCGTCTATCAGCAGTACTATCAGGTGGGAGTCGGGGTAATTCGATGAAATCGAATGGGCGATATGTTGCAACATGACTGTTTTGCCGGATTTCGGCGAGGCAACCAGCAAGCCGCGCTGGCCTTTGCCTATCGGTGCAATCATGTCGATGATACGACCGGTAATGTTTTCTTCGGCACGAATATCGCGTTCCAGAATCATTTGCTGGGTCGGGAATAGCGGTGTCAGGTTTTCAAACAGTATCTTGTTCTTGGCGTTTTCGGGCGGCTCGGAGTTCACCTTGTCCACTTTTACCAGTGCAACATAGCGTTCGCCATCCTTGGGTGTGCGTATCTCGCCTTCGATTGAGTCACCCGTATGCAGATTGAAACGCCTCACCTGGCTGGGGCTGACATAAATATCATCCGGGCTGGCCAGGTATGAAGTATCCGGCGAGCGCAGAAAGCCAAAACCGTCAGGCAGTACTTCCAGCGTACCCTCGCCGAAAATGCTTTCACCTGTTTTTGCATAGCTTTTGAGCATGGCAAAGATCAGGTCTTGTTTGCGCAATCGGCTTGCGTTGTCAATGTTCATGGCCAGTGCCATGTCTACCAGTTCGGTTACGTGTTTTGTTTTAAGGTCGGATAAGTGCATAGGGTGGGATTTGGGAATGCGAAGTTTTAAGAGAATGTGTCAGGGATGTCCAGGGAGTGTGTTGCTTTGCTTCAATTGATTCGGGAAGGTATTGGAATTAACGATCTTGAGAGTCTTCTTCTTGTTATGACATACGGTGGAAGATGCAAGACGGTTAAGCAGGGGATTAATCAGATCATATGTGGCTGTCTATGAAAGCGGTCAGTTGTGATTTGGATAATGCGCCAACCTTGGTAGCTTCAATATTGCCGTTTTTGAACAACATTAGTGTCGGTATGCCGCGCACGCCGTATTTTGCCGGAGTAGCCTGATTTTCGTCAATATTGACCTTGGCTACGTTGAGACGTCCTGTGTACTCCTGTGAGACCTCGTCCAGAATCGGCGCAATCATGCGGCATGGACCGCACCACTCTGCCCAGTAATCAACTAGTACGGGGAGTGGAGATTGCAGTACTTCAGCAGTAAAGGTTGCATCAGTAACGTAACGGATATGTTCGCTCATAGTGGGTCTCGCTTTAATTTATTTTTTGACGAATGTGTTTGCTAAAAGCATTTGTATTGCGGAGTTTATGGAGGAGTAGTACAGGTACGAAGACAGTATCCTAACCAAAATCCGCGTGAATGTGAAGTATTTGTATGGCTGGAATTGTATTTTTCCGAAAAAAACTGCTGCAATGGCCTGAATACGGGGCTGAGGCCAAGAATGCGCAAAGCGGATATATGCGGATATATTAGGATTCATCATCGATTTTTACATATGCCAGATATAAAGGGTTGATTGTTGCATATCATCCAGCGTGATGGAATATTGCGCCGGATGCTGCTTAACCGGGAATGAATTGCTGACAAATAGTGTACCCGGACGCATTTCCTTTTTAAGCTTGCGCCACAGATTCTCCATGGGCACAGGGGATAGATAGGCATATACGATATCGTAGGAGGCCATATCGCTGGACCACAAGTCATGCCATAAAATATGGCAGTTGCCATGATTGCCCAGCTTGATTCTTAGCCGGCTCAGATAATAGGGCAGAGGGGCGTTTTCAATGCCGAAATAGAGCCCGTCCGGACGAGCGGAGGCCAGATGGGTCAGCACTCCCCCCAAGCCCGAGCCTATATCCATGAAACGGAATTTCTTGTTTTCCTGGGCCGGCGGCAGCAATTCTTCCAGTGTCTTCCACACCTTTTTGCTGGTTAGAAAGAGTGGCACCTGGCTGCGGAATGTGCTCCAGTAAACCAGCACCATAAACACAAATGCAGTCAGATAAACGCCGGCAGGAATGTTCAACTTCAACATTAACACCAGTGCGGGAGCGAACAGGAGTTGTATAAACAGCCACCAGCGCGCCAGGCCGACGAAATGACTCAATGCCGCTGCCATGAGCCCGCATAACAGGGAAAACACCAGCGGCTGCAAGGCTGTTTCCGTAACACGCAACCATATAACTAGCAGCAGGCAGGCGGCAAGTTGCAAGGAGAGTGCGATAACAGCGGGTGGCAGCCGCTGCCTGAGTTTATTAAACACGATATTCGTCCATGCGGAAAAAACTGTAAAAAAATGTAGTTGTATCTATATGCGCCAGCGTCTTGCTCTGTTCACTTGCATAGCCCTCAAGTTGTGCAGTCAAATCTGAATGCCAAAAGTTATGCAAAAAAGGTTCAAGATATTCCAGCAACCAGCGAAAAGGTGCCCGATGCAGTATATGTCTACCGCGATTTTGCGCATACTCCACGATCAGCAAGCGTCCTCCCGGCTTCAGTACGCGAATAGCTTCTTGCAAAGTGCGCTTTCTGGCATCGACAGGAAGTTCATGTAACAGGAAGAAAATAACCACGGTATCAAAGCAGTTGCTAGCGTAAGCGGATGATTCAGCATTCATCCGTGTCATAAAAGCAGTCAGGTGTTTTTCTGACAAGCTTTTTTTTGCCACGTGCAACTGTATAAACGCAATATCGTTAATATGCAATTCTTCGCTGTATTGTGCCAATGTTCGGGAAAGCGCACCGTAAGCGCAGGTCAGCTGTAGTGTACGGCCACAATTCGCAGTGGCGAGACGGGCAGTGAGTGCATTCAGAATGCGAGGATATTGACCGAACAGAATAAAATTGATGATAGTGTGGTGGCTAAAGAACCAGACGCCCACAGGCGACAGATATGCCCACCAATAGTATCGAGCAAGGTATTCCGGGTTGCCGTCAAGATAACGCTGCCAAAGTTTGCGCATATTTAGCGCTGTAATCCGGATTCAACTTGCAGACGTTTGGGTTTGCCTGCAAGTAGCTCGACCAGGGTAAGGGCAAAATCCATCGCAGTGCCCGGGCCGCGCGAAGTAATGAGTTTGCCATCCATGACCACAGCTTTACTTTGCTGTTGGACCATGGGGAAGGCGTCGAGTGCGCCGGGGAAACTGGTTGCCTGTTTGCCATCCAGCAGGCCGGCTTTGGCCAGCACAGAAGGGGCGGCGCAGATTGCGCAAATGTATTTGTCCTGTTGCGACATTTTCTGTAACAGGGCAAGGATGCGTGCATCGGCCATCAGGTTGTTGCTACCGGGCTGACCACCGGGCAAGACCACCATATCGTATTCATCTTCAAGCGCGGTTTTCAGTGTGCAATCAGGGATCAGTACTGTGCCACGGCTGGCGTACACAGCTTGATCATCTAGACCGGCACTGCTTACGCTAATGCCTGCGCGACGCAAGATGTCGATGATGGTGACAGCTTCAATCTCTTCGCAACCTTGCGCGAGCGGAACCAACACTTTGGACATGGATTTGTTCCTGTAAGTTGTACGATTAAGTTGATGATCTGTTATAAATATTCAAATAAATCAAATAGTTATAATGATTGTGATTATATCTGAAAATCAATCTTGTTGTCGTAAATTGGATTGTCGACCAATTTTCCATCAGCCATACGCAAACGTCTGGACAGCGAGACTGCAATTGCGCGTATGACCTTGGCGGCGATTCTGGGTGTTTCAACGATCATCTTTTCCAGCGAGTCCCTGGATAGTATGAGCGTGGCGCAATCGCTTGCCGCATAACAGGAAGCTGAACGGCGTTCCCCGTCCAGCACGGCCATTTCGCCTATGGTTCTATCTTTGCCCAACCTGGCAAGTTCGATATTGATATCATCCTGGTTGGCTTTTTGTACCGAAACTATCCCCTCTATGATGAGGCACATAAAGGTTCCCATGTCGCCTTCTTCAAAGATGACTTCGTCCGCTACGTAATGGGTAATACTGAAATATCTTGAAGCTGAAAGAATTTCAGCTGGCGGCATGTTGCTCAACAGGGCACTGTTTAGCAACATGTCCCTTATTTCATCAATGAGTGAGGATGACTGTTCTAGCATAACGACCTCAAATGCTGCTGTTAATAGTAAAGCTGGAAGTATTTTATACCAATTCGCAACCTAAAAATTCCTGGCAAGGCGTAAGCCCAAAAAATCCTGTCCTGCCTCCGGCAGTATCAACATGTTATTTTTACGAAGATTGATATTGTGGGCCACCACGCTTTGCCCGACCCAGTTGCCGATAAATGCACCGGCAAGCACATCTGAAGCGAAATGTGCATTGTTGTATATGCGCGCTATGCCGACCAGTGTAGCGACAGTATAAACCGAGCTTTTTATCCATGTCTCCTCATAGTGTGCGGAGATAACAGATGCCAGGGCAAAGGCTTCGGTGGTGTGGCCTGAGGGGAATGAAGAATTGGGGCTGCTTGCGCTTAACCCCTGAAAATTATTATTGCCGACTTCTTCATACGGACGACTGCGCCCGGCGATAATTTTGATGGCGGGCGTAATCATGCCGCTGGCTATGATGCTGGCAGTAAGACTGTCTTGGGCAACCAAGATGGCCGTTTGGTTATCTGTGATACTGCCCGCCAGAAAAAATCCTCCGACTACACCGATTGAATAATCTGCACCGAAGCGTTCTATGGTGAGCATGAATTTGCTGCTGCCCGCTTGAGTCCGCGCTTTGTCATGCAGTGGGTTGTCTAGCAGAATTGCAGTACTAACCACCGCCACACTGGCCCAGCCAAGATTTTTCCACTCTCTTGTTTTCCAGTCTGCCGGGCTGGTCAATACAAAGTGAATGTCATCCAGCAGCAGATCAGGATAAGCTGTTTGGGGCGGCTCTGCTGCAGCTGCCATGCCGCCGTAACCCGACAGCAATGCCAACAGCAACAGTTGCGGTAATAATCTTGTTGTAAATATTAGATTCAAACGGAAGCTTGAATTTGATCGTGAAATCAGTCGCGGAAATTCTGATATTGCAATGGAAAATCAGTGATTGATTTCTTGATGAAAGCGATGGTCTCCTGCAGGTCGTCGCGGTTTTTCCCCGTGATGCGTACCGTGTCTCCCTGTATGCTGGCCTGAACCTTCATCTTGCTGTCTTTGATGAGTTTCACGATTTTCTTCGCCAGCTCGATCTCCACGCCAGTTTTTACAGTGCAACTGCGTTTAACCTTGTTGCCGCTGACCTTTTCAATTTTCTCGCTGATCTCCATACATTTTATATCGACACCGCGTTTGCCCAGCTTGATGTTCAGAAGATCCTGTACCTGATCCAGCTGAAATTCATTGTCGGCGAAAACGGTGAGAACCAGTTCTGCCGGCTCTATACGCGCATCGGAACCTTTGAAATCGAAGCGGGTGCTGACTTCCTTGTTGGTTTGGTCCACAGCATTTTTTACTTCGGTCTTGTCCACTTCGGAGACGATATCAAAGGTAGGCATGGTTTATTCCTCTTTTTTAGCTAACAGGTTGAAAATAATCAATTAACCAAAGCTGCAAACATAATCAACGGTATCTTTGCTGTGTATTTCGAAGCTGCTGTTTTCCGCCACGCTGAATTGCATACCGGCAGTGTAGGTTTTGAATGCGGGCTCGCCGGCAATTTTTACGTCGCAACTGCCGCCGGTAATTTCCATTACTTCCGGCGCACCCACATTAAAGGTGAGCTGGCTACCCGGCATGATGACACCTAGTGTTTTGCGTGTGCCATCAGGAAACAATACAGAGTGTGAAACACATTTTCCGTCAAAATAAACGTTGGCTTTTTTGACGACACTGATATTTTCAATTTTATCTGACATAGCTTATCTCTTTGTAGTTGGCTACTTTTGTTTTAATTTGGAAGCAATGCGCAGGCGCAGTGCGTTCAGCTTGATAAAACCAGCTGCATCTTTCTGGTCGTATGCACCTTTGTCATCCTCAAACGTGGCTATATTGGGGTCAAACAAGGAGTCGGTCTTGGAATCGCGTCCCACAACGATGACATTACCTTTGTATAACTTGACGCGCACCCAGCCGTTAACCGACTGCTGCGTATTGTCTATCAAGGTTTGCAAGGCTACGCGCTCCGGACTCCACCAGTAACCGTTGTAAATCATGCTGGCGTAACGCGGCATCAGGTCATCTTTAAGATGTGCAACCTCACGATCCAGGGTGATCGATTCAATGGCGCGGTGAGCCCTGAGCATGATGGTGCCGCCGGGTGTTTCATAGCATCCGCGCGACTTCATGCCGACATAGCGATTCTCCACCAGGTCGAGGCGGCCTATGCCGTGTTTGCCGCCCAGTACATTGAGTTGTGTCAATACTTGGGCCGGGCTGAGTTGTTTGCCATTTAGCGCAACAATATCACCGTGCTTGTATTCGATTTCCAGATACTCGGCCGCATCAGGTGCTTTTTCGGGTGAAACAGTCCAGCGCCACATGCTGTCTTCTGCCTCTGCAGCGGGGTCTTCAAGATGGCGCCCTTCATAGCTGATGTGCAGCAGGTTCGCATCCATGGAGTAGGGCGAGCCGCCCTGTTTGTGTTTCATGTCGATGGGGATGCCGTTCTTTTCAGCATAGGCCATCAATTTTTCGCGCGACAGCAGATCCCACTCACGCCACGGTGCAATCACCTTGATGGCGGGGTTAAGCGCGTAATAGCCCAGCTCGAAACGCACCTGGTCATTACCCTTGCCGGTGGCGCCGTGCGACACTGCTTGCGCGCCGGTCTTGCTGGCGATTTCTATCTGACGCTTGGCGATCAGGGGACGTGCTATTGAGGTGCCGAGCAGGTACTCACCCTCATAAATGGTGTTGGCACGAAACATCGGAAAAACAAAATCGCGCACGAACTCTTCACGCAAATCGTCGATAAAAATGTTTTCCGGCTTGATACCGAACTGCAGCGCTTTCTTGCGCGCCGGTTCCAGTTCTTCACCCTGGCCGATGTCGGCGGTAAACGTTACAACCTCGCAATTATAGGTATCTTGCAGCCACTTAAGGATGACTGATGTATCCAGGCCACCGGAATAGGCGAGGACGGCTTTTTTGATATCGCTCATTTGTAATTGTCTCTGTCTAAAATGGAAATAATTGGACTTTGATAAAGTATTGGAATCAGGTATTAACCTTGCCCAGTAACAGGAACTCCATTAATGCTTTTTGTACATGCAGTCTGTTCTCGGCCTCATCCCAGACAACACTCTGCGGTCCGTCGATGACGCGTGCGTCGACTTCTTCGCCGCGATGCGCGGGCAGGCAATGCATGAAGAGTGCATCGGGCTTGGCTACGGACATCATTTCCGCATCGACTATCCAGTCGGCAAAAGCCTTGCGCCGCGCATCGTTTTCACGCTCAAAGCCCATGCTGGTCCACACATCTGTGGTGACCAGATCTGCGCCGCGCGCGGCCTGCATCGGATCGGCAAATTCTTCGTAGTTGTCTTCGCCAAACAAACCGGCCCGTTCGGGTTCAACTTCATAGCCAGGCGGGGTGGAAACATGCACATTGAAATCAAAAATTTCCGCAGCTTGCAGCCAGGTGTTGCAGACATTGTTCGAATCGCCTATCCAAGCCACGGTTTTTCCCTGAATAGAGCCGCGATGCTCGATGTAGGTGTAAATGTCCGCCAGAATCTGGCACGGGTGATATTCATTGGTCAGTCCGTTAATCACCGGTACACGTGAATTTTTGGCAAAGCGTTCGATAATCTCCTGTTCAAAGGTGCGTATCATCACGATGTCACTCATGCGTGAGATCACCTGCGCCGCATCTTCTACCGGTTCGCCGCGTCCCAGTTGTGTGTCGCGGGTATTCAGATAGATTGCAGAGCCGCCAAGTTGTTGCATGCCGGCTTCGAAAGAAAGCCGCGTACGCGTTGAGCTTTTTTCGAAAATCATTACCAGCGTGCGGTCGGCCAGCGGATGATAGGGTTGGTAGGCCTTGAAGCGCTTTTTGATGATGGCAGTGCGCGAGAAGACATGTTCACACTCGTCCCGACTCAGGTCTTTCATCTGCAAAAAATGTTTGATTGTCATGTTATGCACCTTCTGACAAAAAATTCGTGATCAGCGGGCACAAAATATCCAGCAGCTGCTGCGCGTCATCCCTGGAGAAAATCAGTGATGGCAACAAACGCACAACATTTTCGGCGGTGACATTGATCAGCAGTCCCTGTTGCAATGCGCGACCGACGAGTTCACCACAGGGGCGTGCCAGAACTATGCCCAGCATCAAGCCCTGGCCGCGTATTTCGGTAACACCGGCAACTGATCCCAAACGTGCTTTGAATTCCTGCAACAGAAAATCGCCGATGTTGTGAGCATTTTGCATCAGCTTGTCTTCTTCGATAATATTTAATGTGGTGCTGGCAGCAGTACAGGCAAGTGGGTTGCCGCCAAAAGTGGAGCCATGGTTGCCGGGGCCGAATACGCCTGCCGCCTTGCCGGCGGCAAGACAAGCGCCAACCGGCATGCCGGAACCCAGACCTTTGGCCAGCGTCATTACGTCCGCCAGGATACCCGCATGCTGGTGCGCGAACCATTTGCCGGTACGGCCTATGCCGCACTGCACTTCGTCCAGCATCAATAGCCAGTTGTTCTGGTCGCAAATTTTGCGCAGACCCTGAATATAAGCGATATCTGCAATGCGAATGCCGCCCTCACCTTGTATCGGCTCCACCAGCACAGCGACAATATTCGGCGTATGTGCGGCAACTTGTTCAATGGCTGCAAGATCGTCATAGGGTACTCGTACAAAACCTTTTACCAGCGGTTCGAAACCAGCCTGGACCTTGCGGTTACCCGTGGCAGAGAGCGTCGCCAGGGTACGGCCGTGAAAAGCCTTTTCCATTACAATAATTGTGGGCGTATCTATACCCTGTTTGTGACCATATAGACGGGCCAGTTTGATTGCCGCTTCATTCGCTTCGCAGCCTGAATTGCACAGAAAAACTTCCTGCATTTTAGCAATTGCGCACAATTGGTCGGCTAGCTTTTCCTGTTCGGGTATCTGGTAAACATTGGAAACATGCATCAGCTTGCCTATCTGTTCGGCAAGTGCGGAGGTAAAACGCGGATGCGCGTGTCCAAGTGTATTGACGGCAATACCGGCAAGGGCATCGAGATACTCTTTGCCCTTGCTGTCCCAGAGGCGGCTTCCCTTGCCATGGGTGAAGGCAACTGGCTGACGGGAATAAGTGTTCATCAAGTGCGACATGGCGTTTGGCTGACGGCGATTAGGCCGTTTTTAATAAAGTTGAAAAGCGGATGTTGTCTCGAATTGCATGTTCAAGGCAAGTATTTTTTAAAATTAGGTGCAAATGAACTAGTAACGCAAAAGGCCGACGAGTTGTCGGCCTTTTGCTGCTGTACTGCCGTACACCAAGGGTGGCTGCTGCTTTTTGTGTGCTAAATCTGCTCTGGCTTAGGCCATGGCCTTGATAGCGGCAGACATGCGGCTCTTGGTACGGGCTGCTTTATTCTTGTGAATAATTTTCTTGTCAGCGATAGTGTCAACTACGCTGGTTGTTTCACTGTATACCGACTGAGCAGCTGCCTTGTCGCCAGTTGCTATGGCCTTGGCTACACGCTTGATTGCGGTACGCAGTTCGGAACGCAGACTGGTGTTATGCAGGCTTTGTTTAACCGATTGTCTTGCACGTTTTCTGGCTTGCGCGCTATTTGCCATGGTGACCTCTTGAGTTGTGGCTTGCTATAAAAGTCGAGCATTATAGAAAGGCAGGCCGATTATTGCAACCCTTATATTGTTAATCTGCCATTCAGCCTGTTTTTGCTTGAAAAATTGTGTCAAGGCAGTACTTGCTCTGTAAAACAATGGTTAAGTGGGATGGTACAGTATGGGTGTGGGCAGGGGAGTGTGGTTTTGTAGATTTTGCGTTATGGGGGTATGAATGCAATCCAACCATCAGTCTGAATATGACTATCAACGCCGCATAATCTCGGCGATGATGTCAGGCATCGGGAATGTTCGGTTGCATGAAACACATATTTCCTGGGTATTGATAGCGGGACACTACGCATACAAAATCAAAAAAGCAGTCGATCTTGGTTTTCTTGATTTCAGCAGCCTGCAGGCGCGACATTTTTATTGCGAGGAAGAAATTCGCCTTAATCGGCGGCTGGCACCCAATATCTATCTCGATGTTATTGCAATCGGTGGCAGCGCGGAGAGTCCCGTTCTGGGGCGGTATCCCGCCATAGAATATGCCGTCAGAATGCGCGAATTTCCCGTTGCCAGTCAGTTGGACAGGCTAGCGGCAAGCAACAAGATTTTGCCGCAGCATATCGATGCTCTCGCTGCGCTGGTGGCAAAATTTCACCTTGAATTGCCTGCAAGCATAGACCGTGCTGTTTTTGGCACCCCCGCTAGTGTGCGCCTGGCAGCGGAACAGAATTTTGAGCAGTTGCAGGCCTTACTCTCTGACAGCAATGATTTGAAAAAACTTGCAATTTTGCGCCAGTCGAGCGAAAGAGAGTTGTCACGATGCCGAAGCATAATTGAGGAAAGGCTGCTGCAGGGCTTTGTGCGCGAATGTCATGGCGATCTGCACCTTGGCAATATCGTGCTGATAGACGAGCAGCCGATACCCTTTGATGGCATCGAATTCAATCCTGAGCTGCGCTGGATGGATGTAATCAGCGAAGTCGCTTTTAGCGTAATGGATTTGCAGTATTTTAAGCTGAATGAATTGGCATGCCGCTTTCTGAATGATTATCTTGAGATCACCGGTGATTATGCCGGAGTGAAGTTGTTGCGTTTCTATATGGCCTATCGGGCTATGGTGCGCGCCAAAGTAAATGCCATACGCGCGTGTCAGGCCGATATTCAGCCAGGTGAAAAGAAGAACGCATTGATTGCTTGCCGCGAATACATGGCGCTTGCTGCAAGATGCTTTTCCGGCGGAAAACCCGCTTTAATTATCACGCATGGATTGCCGGGGTCTGGCAAAAGTACATTTGCACAATTGGCGTTGGAGCGTTTGCAGGCAATATGCTTGCGCTCGGATGTGGAGCGCAAGCGTCTGTTTGGTTTGAGTCCTCTGGCGGACAGTCGTGCAAGCACAGGTTTGGATCTTTACAATGCTGATATATCGAAACAAACTTATGCACGTCTTTTTGAACTGGCGAGCGGGCTGTTATCCGCCGGAATGACAGTGATTGTGGATGCCGCATTTCTAATGCAGGAACAGCGGGAACACTTTCACCTGCTTGCTTGCAGGCTGGATGTACCCTTTGCTATTGCCTCGGCTCAGGCAAGCGAAGCTACGCTGCATGCACGCATCGCGCAAAGGCAGCGTGCTGCCGAAGATGCGTCCGAAGCGGATGCTGCCGTACTGGAAAAGCTGCAGGCTACACAGGAATCTTTGACGCCAGATGAAAAGCACTATACGGCTGAATTCGTTAATGAAAAATCGGGAATTGCAGCCTGTTCGGCAGGATGGACAAGATTGGAGCAACTGCTGGATACCGGGTTGCATGAAAGCGGAATCCGGCAGAATTAATCAGGCGACGGAAATCACCATATCCGTTGTGTCGGGGCAAATGTAACGGGGATATTCACGTGTGGCATCGATACAGCCACCCTTGTCATAAACCCCCTGGGGTTCGCGATAACGCAGCATGATTTGCAGGATATTTTCAACTTCAGCCGGATTTTGCATTGAACTGCGCACACGTTCTTCCACAATGCCTTCATTGATCTTCAGCTCCCCCGTTTGATCAAGATAGGTCGCATGGCGCCAGTGATAAATTTCCAGGCATTTGGATGTTAGTGTGTAATGTGCATCGGATTTCCAGAAGTTGGTGAAAAGTCCATCGCCCAGGTAAAACACCCAGGAACCCTCATAGCCGGTAACATTGGAGGAGTGTTCGTCCGGATTGCGAAACCACAGGCGGTCGCCGGGGACATAATACTTGGGCGGCAACGGCGCTTCCATGGAGCCATACTCACGCAAAAATACCTCATGAAACCGGCCCGACATGATCGCTTCCTCTTCCCATTGCTTCTGCAGCGTGCCAAACAACTGCGGATTGATGCGTTCAAGTTCCTGTGCGATGCCTAGTAGAATGACATATTCAGTCGCACGATAGCAGGCGAATGAATACAGTTTTCCGGACTCATCCGGCTGCGTGGCTTTTTTCAACGCGGTTATTAAAGGCTTGCCGGGCAGGAGGGTAAAGCCGGTTTCTTCATCAAAGGTCCAGTATTCGCCTGGTCGCTCGGCTTCGGTTGTTTGAAAATCCAGCGTTGTCTTGCGTGCGGCATAAACAATATTTTTTCGCATTTGCACAACAGCGGCCAATTCGGCATGGCTGGGAAATTTGAAAGCAAGCGGGGCCATCAACATGGCCAGCAGGATTTCCTTGTCCAGATCCGCGGGCTTGCTGTATGAATCAAAATTGAGTTGCTGGCATAATCGCAGGGTATCGTAATCCCTTGTATAAGTGTCCAGCCACTGTGAATTCAGGCTGAAGCAAGCCGAATGCCTGTCGTTTTCCCTGAATAACGCTTTATGCACATGCTGATTTATTGAGTGTGCTGAGAATTGTTGCTGGAGCTTCCGGCAAGACAAGTCGAGCTCCTGTTCTGTCGCACATTCTATTTGTATGCCGGTGTGTCCGTGCAACAAGGAACCTGTTTGCAGATCGCAGTTTTGTTGAGGGGCATACAGATATTTTTGTTGTGAGTTCGGCATATGTTCAATGTTGAACAAAATTGAGAGTAGGCGATAAGTATCATGGTCAACCACCTTCCGGCAAGTTGGATATTAGCCGGAGATATGCTGTTCCGGACAAGCCCATATGTTGCCAGCAGCATCAAAAGGTTAGAGTGAAGGGGGCGTCAAGAATGCGTGAAGATGTAATTTTCCACGTTTCGCTGCTACTCAATATAGGTCAGGGACAGGCCGTAGGCCGTGTTATTTTAATTTGAAAACATTCACAGTATTGTTAAGCTCGCTTGATAGTGCGTCCAGTTCTTTTGAGGCAGACTCACCCTGCGTGATAATTTCGGTACTTTTATCAATCAGTGAAATGATTTCAAGCATGTTTTTTTCGACACGAACGACATCTTCTTTCTGACGTGCAGTCGTTGAGGCTACGCTTTCTACCATATTGGTTACCTGAGTAACGCTTTCAACGATTTTTTTCAGCGACTGGCCTGCCAGGTTGGCATTTTTTACGCCGTTTTGAACTTCGTCACTACTGGTTTGCATATGATTTATTACATCGGCAGTCTGTTGTCGTATGGCAATGACCATGGTGCTGATTTCATTTGAGGCGCTAACGGCACGCTCGGCCAATTTACGCACTTCGTCTGCTACGACTGAAAAGCCGCGTCCATGTTCGCCCGCGCGTGCGGCTTCAATTGCAGCATTGAGTGCAAGCAGATTGGTTTGATCGGACAATTCCTTGATCAGCGTGACAGTTTGCCCTATACGTTCAGAGTGTTTGTTCAACTCCTGTATAGATGCGGCCGCCTGAATGACTGAGCTTTCAATCTGGCGCATGCCACGCACACTTTGTTCTACCACGACACCGCCATCCCTGGCGACTTGTGCTGCTTCCCGCGCGCTCAAGGCCGATTCCTTGGCATGTACCGCAATTTCACCAATGCTGTTTGCCAGGCTACCTACAGCGTGGCCAATCTGGTCGGATTTCTGGTGTTGTTCGTCCAGATTGGCTGTTGTGTCATGCATGAAATTGACTATGCGTGAACTGCCTTCATGTACTTTATCGCTCAGGGAGATTGTCTGGCCTATCAGCAGGCGCAGGTTCTCGGCCATTTTATTGAAGCTGTCAATAATTTCACCAATGGTATCTGCGCTTTGCAGGGTGCAGGAATGAGAGATATCCTTGTTGGATATTGCGATTGCCACTTCAGAGATACGGCGCAAATTTTTCAGCAGTATGATATTCAGCAACCAGTAATTTGCCACGCCCATGACCAGGCCTGCGATCACGCAGCCCAACACAAACCAGGGCAACATTCCTACTTTCCAGTTAACAAAAAAATTGGCATAGAAAGGAAATATCAGGGCAACAATCAAACCGAAAGCGAGGAAAGATATCAGCAGATTGCGCAGCAGGCTTTTTTTCATGGTTATTTTTTCACCTCATAAGTATTCAATATGTTTATCGACAAAATAGTCGCAAAGATAAACATTCTCTGAATTATTTATAATAAACCTTTTAAAAGCAACAGGATATATTTTTGTTGCGTGGTGCGGGCGGGATCAATAGCCCTTGTTTGAGGGCTCTTTGAGGGTGATGCGGTCAACATTTACGCTCTCATTGCCATCACTCAGCCACACTTGTCCATCCTGTATGGTGCATTGCAACTGCATATTGCGTTGCGCCAGTTGGGCGATTGCACGTGTGCTTTCCACCGGCAGATTGATCACGGTAAGATTTGACAGCCGTTCAAACTGTTTGCTGTTTTGCGCAAACCACATGTCTGCAACGCGTCCGCCATAGGCATAGACGATCACCTGCTTGGCGCGTCCGCAGGCTTTGCGTATCAGTTTCTCGTCGGGTATGCCCACGTCTATCCATAATTCAATCGAACCGGTCAGATCCTTTAGCCAAAGATCCGCTTCATCGTCTGCCGTCATGCCCTGGCCGAATTCGAGATACTCATGCGCATGCAGGGAAAAGGCCAGCAGCCGCACCATCATGCGCTCGTCGGTTTCGGAAGGATGTTGCGCAAGTGTCAGTGCATGATCCTGATAATAATGCCGTTCCATGTCCGCGATTTGCAGATTGGTCTTGAAAATGGTTGCTTTGATGGCCATGGGATTTTCTGTATATATATATCTATTCGTTCACTTTACCGCGCATGCTCTTGATCGCCCCGCGCTTGGTCTTGTTATCTACTCTTTTACGCTGCGAGCTGCGTGTGGGCCTGGTGGCAACACGTTTTTTTTGTGTAACGGCAACGCCCTGTATCAACGCCTTCAGCCTGCGCAATGCCTCGCTGCGGTTTTTTTCCTGATTGCGAAACTCCTGCGCCTTGATGACGATCACACCGTCTTTGGTGAGGCGCTGATCGTTCAACGCCAGCAGTCTGGTTTTTAAATCTTCAGGCAAGGCAGATGCATGTATGTCAAAGCGCAGATGAATTGCGCTGGAAACCTTGTTGACATTCTGCCCGCCGGCGCCCTGTGCGCGCACCGCAGTCAACTCTATTTCATTCTCGGAAATGTTTATGTTATGCGCAATATACAGCATGGTTCTTTGATGATGCCTTTCGCTGAAGCCTGGTCAAGCCGGGGTGGATTTGAATTCCGGAATCTTGTGGAAATACTCGAAACACTCGCGCAATTTCAGATTGATATTCGGTGTGATATTTTCAAATGCTATGCCGCATTGGTTCTTGCCGTCCACTTCATTTTGCCAATTGATGCGGCCTTGCAACTTAAGTGGTGCCTGTTGCTCATATTCACTCAATGTATCCTGAGGTAAAAATATTTCCAGCTCCAATTTTTGCTTGATATTCAATTGCTCATTCAATGCCAGCCGTATGCCGTTAAGGCTGAAATCCAGGCTGGAGCATTCATATTGCTGCCCGCCTTGCTTGGCTTTTACCAACAAGCGGTTGGTGATGCGCGGGAAGGTGCGTTTCTCATGCTGTGCCGGCTCAATGATATGTATCTTGTCAAAGGTGAAGTCCGCCATTAAATCGTTTAATGAGCCGGATACATTATGCAGGCTCTCACCGATGGCTGCGGTTGTTTCCACTTTGGCCGAGTTTTCTTTAAGGGTATCAAACAGCTGCCCCAGCGTATCTTTGAGCAAATTGACGTTATTGATCTGTGCACCGCTGGATAGGGAAATGGCACTATTTGCACTGGCAGTTTCAGCCACTTCATTGGCCATATGTTCAATTACTGTAGCTGTTTCACCAGCCACACTCTGATTTTCATTTACCTTGCCCACTACCACATTCATGGAGGCGGTCACTTCTTGCACCTTGTCACCCACCTGCTTGATGATGCCGGATACTTCGCTGGCAGAGTTCGATGTTCTTTCTGCCAATTTGCGCACCTCATCGGCCACCACGGCAAAACCACGACCCTGCTCGCCGGCACGGGCGGCCTCGATGGCGGCGTTCAAGGCAAGCAGATTGGTCTGCGCGGCTATGCCCTGGATGGTGGCGAGGATGGCATGAATTTTGGCGGTGGCCTGTTCCAGCTCGGCAATTTTCAACATTGCCCCGTTCACTTCTTGCGTAGTGCTTTCCATCTCTGAAATATTATTCCGCACCATGCGAATTCCTTCGCGGGCACGCTCTTCGGTTTTCTTGGCGCGTTCGGTTGCATTTTGAGCCTGTTCCTGCACATTCGCCGAAATATTTTGCAGTTGTGCGGTAACGCTGCTTACCTCGGCCGAGCGGCTTTGCTCCTGACGACCCACCTCGGCGATTTCATGTGAAATTTTTGCAATCTGGTAGGCCGATTGTTCCATTTCCTTGCCGCTCGCATCCACCTCGCGCATGATGTGATTGAGCTTGTTCAACACATCGTTGAAATTCGATTCCAGCACGCCGAATTCATCCTGCGAACTGATTTGCACGCCTTTGGTCAGGTCACCTTTTTCAATTGCCCTGAGCGATTCGCACAAATTCAGAATCGGTTTGACAAATTTGCCGGCGAGCAGACCGATGATGAAAAACTGCAGTGCGAACTCCAGGCCGGACTCCCAGAAAGAATTGAATATATAAGCGCTGTGATTCGCTTCAAGCTGGTTGATGACAGATGCGGCAACATTTTCGTGGCGTGCTATTTCCACCATATTGGCCAGTTCGTGCGCGGCAAGTATGCGGTTGTAGATCGTGGTGATCATGGTCACCATGAAAAATCCCAGCTGCAGCTTCCAGCGTATGCTTAGAGCAAGAAACCAATTCATCGTTACATTCTCCCTTTGCGAATTGCGCTGCAGTATTAATTCACAGCAGCGCTATATCATACGAGCAGCGGCGCTATTCTATGGGCAGATTAAGCGATAATTGTTCCGTTAATTCCGGTGTTTGCATCTGTAGTGCAAGATTGGTGGCAGGGCAGTCCTGTATTGCTCAATCAGCAGGCAAGACCGAGATACGCACGTCTCCCAGGGTTACCACCGAACCAGCGCGCACCTTGCACGTTTTGCGCAACTCTAAATGCCCGTCTACAGAAACTTCACCTGCCGCCACCAACACCTTGCCGGCGCCACCGCTGTCGCATACGCCAACAAGCTTAAGTAATTGATTTAATTCAATATAATCGCCATTTAGGGTGAATTTTTCATTTTGCATCAGAGCTTCACCGCATGTTCGCGTGTCGTATGAAATACCACTTTTGGCCAGCGCTCCTGGGTCAACTTGAGATTGACATTGTTTGGTGCCAGGTAAGCCAGATTGCCCGCCGCATCAATAGCGAGGTTATGTGACAGCGCTTTTTCAAAATCGGCAAAAATCTTCTTGTCGTCGCATGTCACCCAGCGCGCGCTGGTGATGCTGGTGCCTTCAAATACCGCATCCACGCTGTATTCCCCCAGCAGGCGGCTAGCCACTACGTCATACTGCAGCACACCCACCGCGCCCAGGACCAGGTCGCCGCCGTCCAAAGGTTTGAACACCTGCACCGCGCCTTCTTCGCCCAATTGCTGCAAGCCCTTGTGCAGCTGTTTTACCTTGAGCGGATTGCGGATACGTACCGAACGGAAAAAGTCCGGCGCAAAATAGGGTATGCCGGTGTATTGCAACAACTCCCCTTCTGAAAAACTGTCGCCGATCTGCATATTGCCGTGGTTGGGCAAACCGATAATGTCGCCGGCGTAGGCTTCTTCCACCTGTTCGCGGCTGGACGCCATAAAGGTCACCACGTTGGACACGCGTATTTCGCGGCCGATGCGCAGATGCCTGATCTTCATGCCGCGCTCGAAGTGACCGGAACACACGCGCAAAAAAGCAATACGGTCTCTATGGTTGGCATCCATATTGGCCTGAATCTTGAACACAAAACCGGAGAATGCGGTCTCGCTTGGTTTAACCACGCGCACGGTTGCATCGCGCTGTAGCGGTGCCGGTGCCCAGTCCAGCAGCGCATCGAGAATCTCGCGCACGCCGAAGTTGTTGATGGCCGAGCCGAAAAATACTGGTGTTTGTTTGCCACTAAGAAAAGCATCCAGATCAAACGGATTCGATGCACCCAGCACCAGCTCCACTTCCATTTTCAACTGTTCAATTTCCAGCGGGAATTTTTGTGCAAGTAGCGGATTGTTGATGCCCTTGATGATTTCATATTCACCCGTCACGCGCTCTTCTCCCGGCGTAAACAGCATGATCTCGTCGCGCAGCAGGTGATACACACCGCGGAAAGTTTTGCCCATGCCCAGCGGCCAGGTGACTGGGGCACACTGGATATTCAGAACGGTTTCAACTTCGTCCAGCAATTCCACCGGGTCGCGCGTTTCGCGGTCCATCTTGTTGATGAAGGTAATGATGGGCGTGTTGCGCATGCGGCACACGTTCAGCAATTTAATGGTCTGTGCTTCCACACCCTTGGCCGCGTCGATCACCATCAACGCAGAATCCACTGCGGTCAGCACGCGATAGGTGTCTTCGGAGAAATCCTGGTGACCCGGTGTATCCAGCAGATTCACCACATGGTCGCGGTATTCAAATTGCATCACCGAGCTG
Organism: Burkholderiales bacterium; assembly: GCA_038208855.1. GTDB lineage: Bacteria > Pseudomonadota > Gammaproteobacteria > Burkholderiales > Gallionellaceae > 39-52-133. The sequence continues at coordinate 12,977 of JBBQYH010000006.1, read as the reverse complement.
GCCACGGAAATTCCGCGCTGCTTTTCAATATCCAGAAAATCGGAAGTGGCATGGCGGCTGCTCTTGCGCCCCTTCACCGTACCCGCCATCTGAATCGCACCCGAAAACAGCAGCAGTTTTTCGGTGAGCGTGGTCTTGCCCGCGTCCGGGTGGGAGATGATGCCGAAGGTGCGGCGGCGCTTCACTTCGCTGATGATTTTTTCGCTGGAAACGGGTGCCGGAACGGCAATGTTTTCTTCGGAAGTCATTGGGGTATCTGTTGCCATAATAAAAAATACTCTTGATAAGTCGATATCGCAGGTCGGGTTAGCTTAGCGTCTCGTCCCCGAATGCGGGAATCAGACGGTTTTTTGGTTTGGTCACCTTGCTAGGGCGGGTTACGCAATGAAGCTGTTAACCCGACCTGCATACTCGCGGGAAAATCAGCATCCTGAAAGTGCGCCGATAAAAGGACGCAAGTCTAAAGGGTGTCAGGGGGAATGTCTAACTTGGCGGACACCGGATGGCATCGTCAGGCATATTAAATACCTCATTTTGTTTATGGATATAAACAGCAGAAGGCTTGACAGACGAACTGCATTGGTTGTACTTTACCAATCGGTTAATTAAAGAAAGTCACCTGTTTCATTATGTCTTCAGACCAACTCAGCAGCACTTTTGCGGCACTTGCCGACCCCACCCGCCGGGCGATACTTGCGCGACTTGCATTGGGTGAGGCATCTGTTGCCGAGCTGGCGCAACCTTTCTCAATCAGCCCGCCCGCGGTGACCAAGCACCTTAAAGTGTTGCAGCGTGCCGGATTGATTACTCAAGGGCGCCAGGCACAGTGGCGTCCTTGCAAACTTGAGGCGGCGCCGTTGCAGGAAGCCTCGGACTTCATTTCGCAATATCGTCAATTTTGGGAGCAAAGTCTGGATCGTCTGGAAGCCTATTTGAAAGTGGTACAAGCCGAACCGGATAAAAAATCATCCGGCAAAACAAGGGAGAAGAAAAATGCAAAATGAATTCGTTATTTCGCGCGTATTGAATGCAAAGCAGAACAATGTCTGGAAAGCCTGGACAGAACGGGAGAAGTTGATGCAATGGTTCGGCCCCAAGGGCGTGACCATACCCGTTGCCACGATGGACTTTCGTCCGGGCGGAGTGTTCCATTACTGCATGCGTATGCCGGATGACAGCGAAATGTGGGGCAAATGGACTTATCGCGAAATCGAGCCGCCCAACAAGCTGGTGCTGATTTCTTCATTTTCCGATGCGCAGGGCGGCATTACCCGCCATCCCCTGGCGGCAGACTGGCCGCTCGAAACCCTCTCCACCACCACCTTTGTAGCACAGGGCGACAAAACCCTGCTGACAATCAATTGGTCGCCATGGAATGCGACTGAAGCCGAAATCAGGAAATTTTCCGAATCGCACGCCGGTATGGAACAAGGCTGGGGCGGCACATTTGAGCAACTCACTGCCTGGCTGGCAGCCAACTAGAGGAGACGAACATGGATGCAGAATTTCAAACCGATACAGAACGCACCGTCGAACTGTCACGCCTGATCAGCGCGCCGCGCGAGCTGGTGTGGAAGGTCATGACCGAACCCGAACACCAGAACAAATGGTGGGGGCCGGACGGTTTCCGCAACGAAGACGTCACCATGGATTTTCACGTCGGCGGCACCTGGGCCTTCGTGATGGTGGGCCCGGACGGCACGCGCTATCCGAATCATTCCGTGTTCAAGGAAATCACGCCCCCGTCGCGATGGGTGTTCGATCATGGCGACGGCCAGCGCGTATGGTTCGAATCCACCATCACCCTGGAAGAAATAGCGGGGGATACTCTGGTTACCCTGCGCCATCTTTTCCCCAGCAAGGCATCGCGCGATGAGGTGGTGAACAAATACGGTGCCATTGAGGGCGGCAAGCAGCATTTGGCGAAACTTGAAAACTATATCAAGAATTTGCTTTGAACGACATTAACCGAAGCTGAGCTGGAAATTGAGTGTCGTATCTTTCTTTGACAGGAGAACTGTATGTCACAAAAAATCACACCGTTTTTATGGTTTGACCACCACGCAGAAGAAGCGATGAAATTCTATGTGGGCATTTTCAAAAACTCGAAAGTGCTGAGCGTGAACCGGCATCCGCCCTCGGAGAAAAATCCGGACGGTACTGTTCTGACAGCCAATTTCATCCTTGACGGGCAGGAATTTGTCGCCTTGAATGGCGGCCCGGTATTCAAAATGACGCCCGCCATCTCGTTTGAGGTGAACTGCGAAAACCAGCAGGAAGTGGATGAGATGTGGGGAAAACTTTCAGAAGGCGGTGAAGAAGGTAGATGCGCCTGGTTGACCGACAGATTCGGTGTGTCCTGGCAGATCGTGCCAAATGAACTCGGAAAATTGCTGGGCGATCCCGATCCTGAAAAGTCTAGCCGGGTCATGCAGGCCATGCTGCAAATGAAAAAGATCGATATTGCCGGATTGAAACGGGCGTATGAAAATCAATAAATCATTTCCATGATGAATCCCGTCAATCAATTTATTGAAGTCGCCCCTGATTGTGCACTTGATCAAGCGCAGGTGCCGGAAGTTCGAGGCGGTAAACAATCGATTGCTGCCATCGAGTATGAACTATTGAGCGGCAAACCCTATGGTTACACACTGGAAGAATTGAAATTTGCGACGTATGTGAAGCATAAAAACATAGTTGTGCAACAGTTGAAATCGAATTACGAACAAATCAAGACAGAATTTTTAAGCAAACCCTATGCCTGTATGCGCGCTTCACCCTTAACAAAAAAATACGGATGGGGTGCGCATTATGATGAGTTTGGAAAAATAGCGATCTACGCTGTGGAAAGTCAGCCTTATCAGGATTTTGTCAGCAATCCGCACATCAGGAAATACTTCGCCATGCGCAGCAAGCGCGCATAAAACAGCCATGAATAAATCCCGTTCAGGTCATGCAGATGTACTGGAAGACATATCTAACATCGGCAAGTCGATTGCGGCCGATCTGCGTTCAATCGGCATATCGCAGCCGCAACAATTATGCAATAAAGATCCGCTTGCGTTGTATTTGCAATTGTCCGGCAGCATGGGGCAGCGGCATGACCCCTGTGTGTTGTACACTTTGATGGCGGCGAAACACTTCATGCAAAGCGGGGAAACGGTAAAATGGTGGAAATTTACCGAACGGGGAAAGCAACTGCTGGCCGAACATAAATTAAATGGCTGGGCACTTTGAATTAAATTCTTGAACAAGAAAGCATATCCATGAAACCCCGTATCACTTTAATTACCCTTGGTGTTGATGATCTGCAACGATCACTCGAATTTTATCGCGATGGCTTGGGCTTGCCGACTCAAGGTATCGTAGGCACGCAATTTGAACATGGCGCAGTCGCGTTTTTCGACCTGCAAGCGGGATTGAAGCTGGCCCTGTGGCCACGCAAAAGTCTGGCGCACGATAGCGGCTTGCCGCTGGAAAGATCGAGTGCCACGGAGATGACCCTTGCACACAACGTTGCCAGCAAGGAAGAGGTGGATGCGGTGATGGAGCAAGCCAGAAGCGCGGGTGCCGTGATTGTGAAGCCTGCTAAAACTACGTTCTGGGGAGGCTATGCGGGCTATTTTCAGGACCCGGACAGGCATCTGTGGGAGGTTGCGTGGAATCCGGAATTTGAGACTGTAGCGTAATGCAGGAAAAGTAGATGCTGGGCAAGGTCGACAAGTCAGTTTTCTGCGTATTTGTGCCCTGCCTTGAGACATTACACATAAGTCAGAAAGTAAGGCGACACCAGCAACGTTTATTTTACACGCACAACATGACTGGATATCACCCTGAACTATAATTTCTTACTGCTGAGTAACTGATATAGGGAGGCAATGAAATGAAAGCTGCACTTCAAGACGAGCTGATCTCAACTCTCAAAGATCGGTTCGCGAAAAACATGCCTCGTCACACTGGAATCGATTGGAGCTCAGTGCAAAATAAATTGGTGGCGAAGCCTGGAAAACTCCAGGCACTCTTTGAAATGGAGCGTACCGGCGGTGAGCCGGATATCATTGCTTGTGACCAGAAGACTGGTGAGTTCATTTTTTGTGATTGTTCTGCGGAAAGCCCAACAGGACGACGCAGTCTTTGTTATGACCGGGAGGCACTCGATTCACGAAAAGAAAACAAACCAGGCGGTAACGCCATCGAAATGGCAGCATCGATAGGCATTGAGATACTCACAGAACAAGAGTATCGAGAATTGCAGGAATTGGCAAAATTGGATAGAAAAACGTCGAGTTGGGTAAAAACTCCAGCCAGGATAAGAAGTCTTGGTGGCGCCCTTTTCTGTGATCGTCGCTATGATCATGTTTTTGTATATCACAACGGTGCTGAGTCATACTACGCCGCACGAGGCTTTCGCGGTCGGCTCAAGGTTTAGTTGATGCCTGTTAGCGACATCAATAAAGCCCCCGATTGCTGCAGGTCGTGAGTAATATCGATATGCTTATACCCTAAAAGGCTTATATGATTTCCCGGCTTTAAGCCGAGCGACTACAAAATAAATATGCTCAGCTTAAATCACCATCCACATAAAACCATTTTCCTTCTTCGCGAACAAAGCGGCTGGCTTCGTGTAAACGAAAAGCGCGGCCATTCACTTTTCGGCGTGCAACAAATTCCACGATGGCGTGTGTCGTGTTCTGCTGCTCATGGCGCTTTACCTCCAGTCCCAGCCATTTACTTGATGCTTCTTCCGCCAAACCCAGTTGTGCAGGTCGTGTTGACTCATGCCAGGTAGACAATAGATAGTCTTCGCGTAACAGGGTGTAAGCGGTGTAGCGCGAGCGCATCAGTGTTTCGGCGCTGGGTGCGGCGACATTGCTATCAAGATACAGTCCGCAGCATTTTTCGTAGAGAAGGTTTGAGCCGCAGGGACAGGAATTCGAAATCATGCTCATAAAATACAAATCATGGTAGATCGGGTTAGCGCAGCGTAACCCGACGACGGGTATGCATTTGATAAATGTCGGGTTACGCTGCGCTAACCCGACCTACGTTTGCTGTAGCTATTTTATATAGCTCAGCTTTGCCATAACGGCGGCTCCTGCATCAGTGCGATTTGTTCGCGTAATTCCAGAATTCTGTCTTGCCAGTAGCGCTGCGTGTTGAACCACGGGAAGGCCTGTTTGAAAGCCGGGTCGTCCCAGCGTTGCGCCAGCCATGCGGAATAATGGATCAGGCGCAGGGTGCGCAGGGCTTCGATCAAATGCAGCTCGCGCGGATCGAAATCGTGAAAGTCTTCATAGCCGGCGAGCACATCGCCGAGTTGTCGCACCATGTCGCTGCGCTCGCCCGACAGCAGCATCCACAAATCCTGTACCGCAGGCCCCATGCGGCTGTCGTCGAAATCGACAAAGTGCGGACCGACGTCAGTCCACAGCACATTGCCCGCATGGCAGTCGCCGTGCAGGCGCAGCATTTTTATCCCGTTACCGGCACGGTCATAGCAGTGACGCACGCCCTCCAGTGCCTGTTCCACCACGCTGCGATAGGCAGCGAGAATATCTTCGGGAATAAAATTGTGCTGCAGCAGCCAGGCAAAGGGTTCTTCGCCAAAGCTGCTGATGTTCAGGGTGGGTCTATGTTCAAAAGATTTGAGCGCGCCGATGGCGTGAATGCGTCCGAGAAAGCGGCCCATCCATTCCAGCGTGTCGCGATTTTCCAGCTCGGGTGCGCGGCCGCCGTGCTTGGCAAATACGGCAAAACGAAAACCGTCGTTATTATACAAGCTTATGTTTATATTGAATTTAATTGCGGGAACAACGGGAATCTCGCGTTCCACCAATTCTTCTACAAAGGCATGCTCTTCCAGTATTGCTGCATCCGTCCAGCGGCCGGGCCGGTAAAATTTTGCCACCAGCGGCGGGCCGTCTTCAATGCCGATCTGATACACGCGGTTTTCGTAACTGTTGAGTGCCAGCATGCGGCCATCACAACGCAAGCCCAGGCTTTCCAGCGCATTGAGCACGCTGTCCGGCGTCAGGGTAGAAAAATTGCTGGCGGTTATGGATGAATCAGGCATAACTGCTGCTGTGCTATTTATTGAAACGGGGTTCGTTCGCCGCATCAAGCCACAGCTTGTCCCAGCCCTCGTGCCCCAGCTTTTTCATCGTAGCGATATTTTTTTCGAATATCTGGTCAGCCTCGGGGAAGGCTGCCACGGCCTTGTCCACACTGTCTTCGCGGAGCAAATGCAAAGTGGGGTAGGGCGAACGGTTGGTATAGTTTTCCATATCTTCCGGCTGTGTGTCGGCAAACTGATATTGCGGATGCATGCTGGCAATTTGCAATTCACCCTCCAGCTCAAGTTCCTCCAGCGTTTCTTCCGCAATATCGAGAAAGTCGTTATAGTCGAGAAAATCGGTCAGCACATGCGGATGTATCAGCAGGGTGGTTTCGATTTTATCTGGATTGGCTTCCGCCAGATTTTCCAGTTCGTTGATCAAATCCTTGAGCAATGCTTCAGGCGATATCGCGTCGCTGATTACATAGCGTATCTGCTTTTTGACATGCACCGCCTTGGCAAACGGGCACAGGTTCAGCCCGATGACTGCACGCTCAACCCAGCGCTGCGTGTTGGCAATGATTTGATCGTTGCTTTCTTGTTTCATTTGATCACCCATATATTTGTAAAAATTAAAACGACTAAGTGAGGCAAGGCGCAAAAAATATTTTAGGGCGCAGCATATGCTTTATATGTAGCGTTAAAATATTTTTTGTAACGCAGTATCACAACGTCGTTTTAGTTTTTACTTGCCGCGTCCGCCGGAACGATGAATGGGGGGCAACCCTCCGCCGATAGTCAGTTGCACATGACCGGGTACATGCGCGGCAGGTCGTGCAAGGCTGTTGCCGTTGCTGCCGCTGCCGCCTGCGCGCGGTTGACCACCCGGACGCGGTGCGGCTTGAGAGCGTCCCTGACCTTGTCCCTGTCCTTGCGATCTACCACCAGGGCCCTGTGGTTTGGCCTGACCTTGCGCCCTGCCTTGCCCTTGTCCCTGACTTCTGGGTTGACCTTGTCCTTGTGCTCTAGGCTGACCGCGACCCTGTCCTTGTCCACGGCCACCTTGGCCACGATTCGAGCCGTTCAGAATAGGCTCGGCCTTGATGCGCGGATCGGGTTCAAAACCCGGCACCTGCACCACCGGAATTTCGCGTTTGATCAGGCGCTCGATGTCATTCAGTAATTTATGTTCATCAATACATACCAGCGAGCTGGCTTCGCCTTCGCTGCCGGCACGACCGGTACGGCCGATGCGGTGCACATAATCTTCAGCCACGTTGGGTAGCTCGTAGTTCACCACATGCGGCAGCTCGCTGATATCGATACCGCGCGCAGCGATGTCGGTTGCACACAGCACTTGCAGCTTGCCGCTCTTGAACTCGGCCAAGGCGCGGGTACGCGCTGCCTGGCTTTTGTTGCCGTGTATCGCCATAGAAGGTATGCCTTCTTTGCCCAAAAACTCGGCCAGGTTGTTTGCGCCATGCTTGGTGCGGGTAAACACCAGCACCTGAAACCAGTTGTTGTCTTTGATCAATTTTGTCAGCAGCGCTTTCTTGCGCTCGCGATCCACCGGATAGATTTTCTGCGTGATTAACTCGGCCGTGGCATTGCGGCGCGCCACTTCTATCATTGCCGGCTTGTTCAGCAGGCCGTCCGCCAAGCCTTTGATCTCGTCGGAGAAGGTGGCGGAGAACAGCAGGTTCTGGCGCTGCTTGGGCAGCACCGCGAGGATCTTTTTGATGTCGCGGATAAAACCCATGTCGAGCATGCGGTCGGCTTCATCCAGCACCAGAATTTCTACATGTGACAGATCAACCGTCTTTTGCTGCAAATGGTCGAGCAAACGGCCAGGCGTGGCCACCAGAATATCAACACGGCCTTTCAGCTTGTTGATCTGCGGATTGATGTTCACGCCGCCTATCATCGTCATTGATTTCAGGTTTACATACTTGCCGTATTTGACCACGCTTTCTTCAACCTGTGCTGCGAGCTCGCGCGTGGGGATCAGCACCAGAGCACGTATTGCGCCCTTGCCCACGGCGGGTTTTTTGCTGGCCGTAAGCAGTTGCAAAATAGGCAAGGTAAAACCGGCTGTTTTGCCGGTGCCAGTCTGCGCGCCAGCCAGCAAATCACCGCCGGAGAGTACTGCGGGTATGGCCTGGGCTTGCACGGGGGTAGGTACTGTATAGCCGCATTCGGTGACGGCACGGAGGATTTCTTCGGACAAACCGAGAGATGAGAAATTCATTATGTATTCCTGAAATTTAATCGGCCCGTCGCCGTAAAAGGCGCCAGTCTGAGGCAGATATAGAGGGGTGAAACAAACCGGAATCGGCAGCAACAACTAGACTGAAGCGGTGTTGCGGGGCGCATTATATCAGAGTGAGCTTCAGATCATCGAAACATGTTTAAGAGCATGCAATCAAAGTGTTTAGTAGTATATGAATGGGTGCAATTAATTTTGGACTTTTCGGATATCCAGAATACGATAAAATTTATTCGAGTTGGTTTTTGTTTGTACAGTGTAACACATTGATTATATTTAATTAAATTAATATTTCTGATGGTGGAAGGTGACGCTATGTATAGCTGAGATTTATACCTGAATAACATCAAAATCTCTTAAACAATTCATCGCAAACGCCAGTTCCATTTCTCGCATCAGGGTGGTACCTCTCAGGTTTTAAAAGGTTTTCACAAAATAATAATAATCCTTAATCGCGTTTCACTTGTGACATGATTTTTTTGAATGAACATCTACTTTTTGAAAAATTGGAACGCTAAGATATCAAGCTGACATCAATATGCTGGATAATGCACAATCAATTCAGATTTCACTTGGATGCAGTTTTGTATCCAGGAATTTCTGCGGATGGTGACCGAGATGGATTTTATATTATTGCTTTTTCTTATACTGCTCAATGGCATATTTTCGATGTCTGAAATTGCCGTGATCACTGCCAGACAGGCACGCCTGAAGCAAATGGCCGATGAAGGCCTACGAAATGCCCAGGCTGCTCTCGATCTTCATAATGAACCTTCAAGTTTTCTTTCCGCCATTCAGGTTGGCATTACCACAGTGGGTATTTTGAGTGGTGCGATAGGCGAGAAAACACTGGCCGATCCGCTGATGCTCTGGTTTGCACAGTTTCCGTTGTTTGAATCTTACGCCAAGGGCATGGCATTCACAGTAGTGGTGACCGGTTTGACATTCTTTACTGTTGTGATCGGTGAGTTGGTGCCCAAGCACTTGGGTTTGCTGGCGCCGGAGAAGGTCGCCACATTGGTTGTTCCGGTGATGAATGTTTTTGCACGTATAACGAAGCCGCTGGTGTGGCTGTTTTCCTCCTCCTCCGGAATTTTGTTGCGTTTGCTCGGAGCGGAACACAAGCAGGGAGTGGCTGTCAGCAATGAAGAAATAAAAGTGATGATGAAGCAGGGAACCGAGGCGGGGATATTTCATGCAAGCGAGTCGGCCATTGTTTCCAATGTGCTGCGTCTGGATGAGCAGCGCATAGGCTCGATCATGACGCATCGCAATGAGATATATACGTTAGACCTGGATGAACCGGTTGAAGAGATACGCAAGCGTATTGCGGAGAGCCCCTATACCCGCATTGTGGTATGCCGCGACGGACTTGATCACATCGCGGGGATATTGCGCACACAGGATATCCTGCTGGATGTGCTTGCAGGCAAGCCGCTGCAAGTCGAGGCGTATTTGCGCCGCCCCCTGTATATACCCGAAGGCGTTACAACTGCACATTTGCTGGAGAGCTTTCGTGCGGCCCGACACCAGTGTGCATTGATTGTCGATGAATATGGCGAGTTGCAGGGCTTCGTTACGTTGACCGATGTGCTGATATCGATAGTCGGGGAAATACCAACCTCGGATGTTCAGGCGGATCAGGATGTGGTGATGCGCGAAGACGGCTCATGGTTGATAGATGGCAGCGTTGCCATTGACCGTCTGAAATCCGTACTGGAAATAAAGGATGTCTTTCCGGGTGAAGAAAATAATACATTCAATACACTGGGCGGCCTGGTCATGCATGTGCTGGATCGCATCCCGCTGGTGAATGACCACTTTCCACTACTGGGCTATCGGTTTGAAGTGATGGATATGGACAAGAACCGGGTGGACAAGGTGCTGGTGATGCGAGTTGCTCTGCATGAAGCAGAGCAAAGAGGCAATGGAGCAGTTATCGAATGATACTGCCCGGACAGCAGAAATTTCTTCCAGTAAACACTCGGCATTATCAATTTTCTGTAGGACATTTTCTTCAAAAAACTTGTTCCTGATATGATGAAGATAAATTGTCAAAATAAGAATTCAGGAGAACTATGGCTATAAAGCTGTTGGGTCGATATGACGTTGTAAACGAACTTGGGCGAAGCTCCCTCGGGGTGATGTATCTTGCCACCGATACGCGCATGAGCAGGCAGGTTGCCATCAAGAAAATCGGCCCGGTTTCGATGTCGCAAAGTGAAGAATTATTGCGTGAAGCGAGAGCTGCCAGCACCTTGCATCATCAGGCCATCGTTCCCGTTTATGATTTGGGTGCTTCCGAAGGGGCTGTTTATCTGGTTTATACGCTTTTGGCAGGAGAGCCCCTGAACAAGGTTTTGCAGCGTTCAGGGGCAATGGCGGTGGCCGATGCGATAAATATTGTGTCCGAAGTACTGGATGCGCTGGCCTATGCCCATGGCCAAGGTATCCTGCATCTGGATATCAAACCCTCCAACGTGCTGATTTCATCCAGTGGGCAACCCTATGTACTGGAATTCGGCATTGCCCATTGCATGTCGAAAATGCGCAAGGCTTCGGCTGCTGCGAGTGAAGCGTCGGTGTTCATGGCGCCGGAAGTCGTAGCCAGAGCGGGTAGCGAGCTCAGGTCGGATATATTTTCCGTCGGTATGTTGCTGTATGGAATGCTGAGTGGTTCCACATCAGACGGCAAGATAAAAATAGATGATAAACTATTGAATATAATAAAAAAATCGACAGATAAAAATCCTGCTAATCGCTATTCCAGCGCGCTGGATATGCGGCAGGTGTTGATGGGTTACATGGAATCGGCAAATGCGGGGCCAGCAAGTTCCAATGAGGCAGATGTTTCAAGCACCTTGAAGTTTTTGCTGCGCCGCATCAAAAGCAAAAGCGATTTCCCCGCAATTTCCGGCGTCATCAACGAAATCAACAAAACGGTTGCATCGGATACGGAAGATTCCGGCAAGCTGGCGCAAATCATCCTGCAGGATTTTTCACTGACCAATAAATTGCTCAAGCTGGTCAACACCGCTTCTTATTCGCAGTTCGGGGGCAAGATAAGCACGGTTTCAAAAGCGGTTTCCATCCTGGGTTTCGAGACGGTGCGCAATATTGCAACTACGCTGGTGGTAATGGATTTTCTGCAAAACAAATCCCAGTCGCAGGAAATAAAGGATGTGGTTACGTCATCTTTCCTGTCCAGTATTGTTGCGGTCAAGCTTGCAGCATGGAAAAGTGTGCAGGAAGTAGAAGAAGCCATGATTTGTTCAATGTTTTTCAATCTGGGCAAGCTGCTTGCAAACTTCTATTTCTTTGATGAGAGTGAAGAAATTGCGCGCCTTGTCGAAAGCCGACACGTGAGCGAAGACAAGGCGTCAATCGAAGTGCTGGGCATTTCATATAACGAGCTGGGTTTGGGTATCGCCAGATCGTGGAATTTTCCGGAGAGCCTGATAGCCGGAATGCAGAAAATCAATGACGACAAGGTTATCGATACCGAGGACAATTTCGGCCGTTTGAATGTCGCCGTCAACATGGCGAATGACCTTTGTTCAATCGCGAATGTGAGTGACGCCAAAGGCAAAGAAAAAGCACTGAGCAGAATCAAGGCACGCTATTCCATTGTCACCGATGCATCGGATGAAAAAATTGCGATGGTTCTATCCCATGGCATGAAAGAGCTGTCCCAGCGCGCCAAGGTGTTTGAGATCGATACAGGCAACAGCGCAATGCTCGAAAACATGAAGCTGCTGGTTGCGCATACGGCCGAGGTTGCGGGAAATAACGGAAAAACCGCTGCCGCCCCGGCTGCGTCAAGTGAGGAAGCTACAGCGAGGAACTGGAATGAAGCTGAAGATGGAGTCGATGCCGAAGCATTTCTGAAAGACGGCCTGCAGGATGTGATCAATACAATGTCGGGCGAATACAAACTGAACGATATTTTGCAGATGGTACTGGAGACAATCTATCGCGGCGTGGGGTTCAGGCATGTGCTGATTTTAAGCCGCGACAACAAGCGGAATCTGATGGTCGCCCGTTTTGGTTTCGGTGAAAATATTGTCAGTATTCTTCCCGAGTTTCATTTTCCGCTGAGTTTCGAGGCGGATGTGTTTCATCTGACGCTGGAAAAAGGCCTGGATGTGGTGATTGAGGATGTGGGTGCGGAAAATATCGCCAGCAAAATTCCAGCATGGCATGGCAAGGCGGTGGACTCGCGTTATTTTCTGTTGCTGCCAATGGTGTTGAACAAGCTTGCCATAGGAATGATTTATGCGGACATGCAGGAGGCACGCAAGCTGAAAATTACGCCCGCACAAATGGCACTGCTGCGCAATTTGCGCGATCAGGCGGTGCTTGCAATCAAACAGAAATCACAGGGATAAGGCAGCGTGCAAAATCCATGAAATCATTTCTTTTTCGATATAAAAGGTTGTTCTCAGTCCTGCTATTTCTTGGCATATTAATTGCGGCATTTCAGTTATCCGGTTTGAGGGAACATTTCAGTCTGGCTTTTTTGCAGCAAAAAATCCTGGACAACCGCATCGAAGGTTTGCTGTTTTTCATCCTGCTGTTCTCGATGGGTAATCTGGTACAGATTCCAGGCTGGCTGTTTCTGGCGGCAGCCGTGCTGACACTGGGTGAAGTGATGGG
>JBBQYH010000005.1:0-37135 GCA_038208855.1 Burkholderiales bacterium | reverse complement strand
GATGCCAACTTCAATGCCCCAAATTTCGGATATTCACCGCGTCTTTCCTGATAACCAAGCACCGCTACAAACGGTGCTTCAATCTCAATATTGCTCATGCGGGAAGCCAGGTCCATCATCGGCAGCAGATTCCCCTGCCAGAAGAGCACATGACGACAGGATAAGGGCGTGTACGGTACGGCAAAGGAGTTCGGTTGATCGATCAAATGCAGTAATTCACGTCGTCCTACAGCCGCTTTGTAGCCCATGCCCAAATCCAGTATCCACGCATTCACTTGAGACATAGTGATCACTTCCCTAAGATTTCAAAACCTGCTGCTCAATATATGCCGTTAAACGCCCAGCATTGCTCACACATGCAATTTCCTGTTCGTATTGCACAAGATAAAGAACAGGGCTTTCCGGCAAGCGCATGGCAACAGGCAAATCATATCGTTGCGCCGTAAAATTCTTCAGTACTATCATGTCATTGCACATAATTCCGATATAACCGGCACCCATTGCTACAAGAGCGCAGGCGCGCGATTCAAGCGGCATCTGTGCCAGCAAAGTCAATCTTTCTGAAAGACAATATACCGGCCAGCGTTTGTGTAAATAGGTAATCCAGCCTGTGCTACGCAAAGCGGGGGCGGCCACATCCACATCTGTGGCCGACTCCAGCGAGCGTACCTCACCTTGAGGTAGCAACAAATTCAGACCGTTTATTTTCAACAAGGCTGCGGCACTTGAAGCCGGATAAACAACTTGCAACATAATCAGCGTCCTACCAAACGCACGGCATGTGTAAGCAAAGCCTCGTCGCTAAATGGCTTGGTCAAATAAACGTTTACGCCCGCGGTTCTGGCTTGTAGTCGGTGTTTTTCTGTTGAGCGCGAAGTTATCATGATCACCGGAATCTGTTTCGTTCTTTCTGCATTGCGCACATGTGATGTCAATTCCAGTCCATTCATACGGGGCATCTCCATATCAACCAACATGAGGTCCGGCACAAAGTTCTGCAGAATGGCGACGGCCTCCAATCCATCAATGGCTGTTCGAACCGTATACCCGGCATCCTTCATGACTTTTGCAGCAGCGCGTCTGGCCGTAAGTGAATCATCAACTACCAATGCGGAAAGTAAATCCGGCAAATCATTTTGTTGAGCGATCTCCCCCGTATATGTTGGAGGTTTTGCAGACAAGGTATGCTGTATAGGTGTACGCAGCAGCTCGACCAGATCAATTACCGGTGCAACGCTACCATCGCCCAATATGACTGCACCGATGTATCCGTGAATTTTCGGCACATAGCGCCCGAAATTTTTCAATACGACATCGCGTCCATCCAGCACTTCCTGTACAAGAATTGCGTTAACGACACCGCTTTCCATGCGAGTAAGCAATATGGGGAAACCCAATCTATTATGTTCGCGTCTGTCAGTTGGCAAACCAAGCAAACTTTCGAGCCTGATCAAAGTGTGCAGATTATTTCCAACACGATACATTTGTTGCAAACCGATACTTTCGATTTTATCCGGTGTAACATAATGAATATCCTCAACGCCGCGGCTGGACAAGGCAATCAATTTTTCCCCGTGACGCACTATCAAACTGTGTGCCGACAACAATGTGGCCGGCAGGCGCAATTCCACAGTCAGTCCCAATCCGCTCTCGGAATTAAGCGCGAGGGTGCCTTTCATCTGCAATACACGATTGTAAACAACGTCCATTCCGATACCGCGGCCCGACACCTGTGTTGTTTCATCACGTGTGCTAAAACCATTCACCAGTATCAAGCGTGCGAGTTCTTCCGGTGTAGTGGTGCGTTCAGGAGCAATCATTCCTTTGCTTTCCGCTATGCGCCTGATCGCTTCGTAATCAAGGCCGACCCCGTCATCCTTGCATCGAACGACTATCGAATTTCCTTCACGTGAGAAAGCAAGCTCAATTCTGCCCTGCTCAGATTTACCGGATGCAGCTCTTGCTTGCGGAGACTCTATGCCATGATCAACTGCATTGCGTAAAATATGCATCAGTGGATCCATCAGATCCGTCAATACATTGCTGTCGATATTGGTCATCTCACCAGCAATGGACAGTTCAACCTGCTTGTCCAGCAAGCGGCATGTTTGCCGCACACTGCGTTGCAAGCGCGAAACCACGCTGCTGACCGGCACTAGTCGCGTGCGAATTACCGCATGCTGATTTGCCATTTGCAAACGCTGTTGCACTTCAAGCAGGTCGCTTAGCGTGTTGAACTGTTCATTAACCTGACTCATAATCTGCTGCGAGTCAGCAGAAGCCTCGATCAATCTTCTCGTCACCGTGTGCAGCTCACTGAAATTGTCAAATTCCAAAGGGTCAAAATCATTTCCTGCGCGGGTATTTTGCTGAGGGGCTGCCACACCGCGAATATCAACGAGACTTTCAAGTTCTGCCACCAACTGCCCCACCAGTTGTTGCTGCTGCTGCATGGCATCCGCCTGCTTCACTGTTTGGCGCAATCTGTCCTGGATTTGAGAATTGGCGATTAGTGTCTCGCCTGCTAGACGCAAGAGTTCATCAACCACAGGGGCAGATACTCGCATTCCCTGGCTCTGCTCAATAATCGGGAGTTCTTTAGTTGCTGACTTGCCGTTGTCAATTCCAGGTTCAGCATCCGCATGAATCGCAACCACATCATTCGATGCAACAACGGCTACGCCTTCATTGTCTATGCGTATGGCATAATCCAGCACAGACTGTAAAACACTGCGCGACTGTTCTGGCGCAGGCCCGACCCCCAGCAAGGTTTCACTCATCGCTTCCAGACAATCACCCGCTTCTACCAGCATAGCCGCAAGCGCACTGTCAGGCATCAAACCCTCGTTAGCCAAGGCTTCCAGGATATCTTCCAGATGATGCGTCAGATTGGCTATACCCCTTATACCCACTGTATTTGCCGCACCCTTGAGAGTATGTGCTGCACGCATCGCCCTGCTTATATCATTCGTAGTTCCATAACCTGCTGCAATGCGTTCTATCGCTGCTGTAAAAGCACTAGTCTGTGCAGGCAATTCCTGCAGCAGTCCATCAAGCAATTCAGCGTTGATATCGTCGGGGACAGTAAGTGACACGTCAGCTTCCGTTGCTTGCGCTTGACGCTCCTGTTTTTGTGCAGATCCTTCAATCACCTCAACGTTGGAGAGTGAATTTACCAATGCGGAAACCGCTTTCGTATCCATTGGATGCGGCCATGCTGCATCAGCCAGCAAATCAAGCAGTGCAGAACAGGCACTTACGTCTGTGGGCCAGGTCAAATACGCAGAAACCCGGCCAGGTAGCTGCTTTAATACGCCAATCTGAACTGAACTCAAATCAAACCCTAGTTCCGTTACAACGTGCATGACAAATTCAAATATATTTCCCAGTGCCGGCAAACCTACAGCCTCGGCGGCCACACCCATCCTTTCAAGTAATTCAATGTAGTTTGTCAGCGCAATGTGTCGCACCTGTGCAGCCAGCTGGACATTGGCAATCGTTGCCAGATCTTCATTCATTTGCCTGTCCATCAGCGCAAATTCGTTGTTCAACATGGCGATCATTTCACTATCCACCTCCTGCTTAGCGGATGGAATTTCACCAGCAGCAATAACCGTCTCGACAGCATCGTCGAGAAGCGCTGCTTCAGAATCCAACACACCAACCGAGACAATTGATTCTTCAATTGCATTTTCCGGCGGCTGAATACTTTGCTGTAGTTGGATATCTTGTACGGATGCAATTTCAGGTGCGGTTGAAGTTTTATACATGCTTTTCAGAATTTCTTCATCTTCAGCACTCAACGGTAGACGCCATATTGGGTTCTCAAGATTTTTTATCATGTCATCAAGCGCACTTGCATCGCCTTGCCCCAGCATATATGACATCAAATACTCCAGCCATTGCTGCAACAGCCCTGATTCCTGCGCATTTAATGTTCTATCTTCAGTTTGTATAGCCTGTAAATCAGCCTCAAGCAGCATGAAAATAGTCTGTAAAACTGCCAGTTCAGACGCCAACTCGCCCATGCGCTGCAGAAGCCCGATTACTGCCTGCAGCGACTGTTGAGCTGCCGCGAAATCCGTTTCTCCAGCATTGATATTTTCCAATGCCAACCAAAATTCATCCAGCAGTTCAGCCGCGTTCAAGCTGAACTGCGAAAAGTTTTCCTCATGCATATCCATCATGCCCCTGGCTTAATCTTCAGTTATGGAATGAAATTACGCTGGCAGCTTGAATACACGTACGGCCGACAATAGCTGTTTGGCATAATCGAGCAGGTTAGTAGTTTGCTCAGCTTGTTCGTGCAACTGTTTGGTTGCCTGCTGACTACTCTTTTTGATTTGCACTGCACTATCAAGTAGTGCCTGTCCCGCTTTTGCCTGACTCTCCGAGGAAGTGGCTATTTGCTTTACCGACTCCACCAATTCAGCTGTATTTTGCTGGGTTAGCTGCATTTGTTGACCGGCCTGTTCAGCCAACCGACTACCCTCCACAATCTGCGCTATAGCGTTATTCATGGTGCTAACGGTATCTGCTGTTTCAAGTTGAATATTGCTTACCAGCGCTGAGATTTGTTGCGTTGCCTGACGTGCATTTTCTGCAAGACGCTGTACCTCGTCTGCAACCACCGCGAATCCGCGACCGGCCTCACCAGCTGATGCGGCGTGCATACTGGCATTAAGCGCAAGGATATGCGTACGTTCAGCAATCACGTTAATCAGATTGACCACACCGGAAATTTCCTGCGATCTGTCACCCAGCCGCTTGATACGCTTTTCCGTTTCACGAATAACATCTCGGGTACTGTTAATGCCGCTCACCGTGCTGTTCACCGTACTCAAGGCCAACTGCGTTGATTTGATCGCATGATCGGCAACGGTATTGCAGGCTTGCGCAAGGTCGGCAATAGAACGCATGGATTGCGCGGCATTAGCCAGCGACTCTGCCGTGCGATCCACCTCTTCACGTTCTTGCTCGGCTGCGGCCAGCATCGTGTCCGCTTTAGCCTGCACTGACATCGATGCCTTGGTGACATCCGCAGAAATATTGTTGACGTCCGCCATCACCTTGGCTGTTTCATTGGTTAATAAATTGAGCGCGTCAGCCACCGCGCCTGTTACGTTTTCGGATACTGGCACCCTGACTGTCAGATCTTTTCTTGACAGTTGCGCTACAGCCTGCAGCAGCGACAAAACGGATTCGTTCAACTCATCATTTTCCTTCTGAATAAGCGCTTGTACCGTTTCACGATCGTCCATCATTTTGTCAAACTGATTGGCCAGTTCCACCAATTCATCCTTGCCTTGCAGTTTGGCGCGTGCATGCATATCTCCAGTGGCAATTTTGCTTATGGTGCCCTGCAGCTTTGTAAGCGGATCGGAAATGGATTTAATGATTATATAGGCCGCATAGGCTGCAAAAGCAGCGGTGACGATACCCAACAATGTAACTATAAATTTAATACGCGACACCGAAGCCAGCAATTCGTCTTTTCTGGCTTTGTCATCTTTTACAGTCATATCCAGCAATTGGTCCATAGCCTTGGTCGCGCCAAAACCTCGCGGCTGAGAAAACTTGGCGCGAATATCATTCGCTTCATCTACTTTGCCTGCCTGCACCAATCTGAAAATTTCCGGACGCTTGGCGAAATATTCGCCAATGTTCTCTTCCAAATCAGCAACCATCTTTTTTTCTACTGGCTCCATTTCACGCAACGTCTTGTATTTATTCAGATTGTCGTAAAAGCTATCCATATTGGGTTTTTCGGTATCCAGAATTCGCTGCCACAAATGCGGAGATGTTGGAAATTGCGCCTGGGACAGGCGCAATGCCCAGTAGGAAGAGTTGGCGCGTTGCAGCAAATATTCTTTAGTCGCAGCTTGTGCAACCCTTTCCTCAAGCAGAGTAATGCCGCTGAATGAAGTTGCCGTCACAACCAGGAGCAGAAACAAAATCAAGCCGAATCCGGCAAGTAATTTCGTTTTAATGTTTAAGTTAAACTTCATTTACATCTCCTTCTAAGTGATACATGATTTGCATAACAACCTGAACCCCGTGCCATCCTTCATATATTCAAACCGCCGGCCTGCATGCTTGAACTATTGTGCTGTTTACAGCTGATACTGTCAGCTCTCCAACTTGTACAACATTTCTTCAAAAAAGGAATGGTGATCGAATTCCAGCCAGATATTTTCTTCTTTAATGTAACCCTTGCGCACATGGCCATTCAATACGTCTGGCAATATAGGCAAGTTGGGCAGACTGGACAAAGAACTTAGCGGCTTGGGGAAATCATCAATAACAATTCCCACCGCTTTATCACCCTGGTCAAATACCAGCACCAGATTTTTTTGGTCGGCAGGCCGTGAGCCGAAATTCAAAACTTGTCCAAGCTCATAAACAGGGACCAGATTGCCACGTACATTGAGCAAACCCAAAAACCAGGGCGGCGAACCCGGCAACGACCATATAGCTGGCTTTTGCAGAATTTCACTAGTGCTACCCAATTGGATCAGCAGTCCAAGAGCGCCAATCCTGAATCCGTAACGAACCGTTTCTTTCTCGACCACAGCAGCAAACACCATATCAGCAGGTGGCTCAAAGCGGCTGAGCGCAGCATTAGGCAACATCCATTCACCTGTCGAGGCTTGTTCTTGATGTGTAGTCACTGTTGAATTGATTTCTTCCATTTAGACGCTCACCGGTCCTATTACAAGCCCGCACTCAGGTTAAGCTTTTCAATTGATCAACAATCTGATCCGCAGTGTAGGGCTTGGTTATATGTCCCTTTGCGCCCTGTAATTCTCCCCATACCTTGTCAGCCTTTTGCCCCTTGCTGGTTACAAAAACAACCGGTATGGATTTTGTACCTGCATCTTGGGATAGCAGTCTACAGGCTTCGTAGCCGTCCATATCGGGCATGACCACGTCCAGGAATATGAGCGTTGGATGCTCAGATTTGGCTTTATCAATGGCTTCTTTGCCGCTTGTGGCAGTTACCACCATACAACCCGCATCACTCAAAATGGATTTCAAGTTTGCGAGATCGGCTGCCGAATCATCTACAACCAATGCTTTTTTTGCTGCCATGATATTTCTCCTCGATTAATGTTTAACGACGTTGCAACAAATGACATCTCAATCTTTAGCAATAGCCGGACATTTCTGGTTCACGCCTGGCGAAAATAAAACAATAAATCCCTTAAAATTCTTCATCGGCTTTCCGTTCCGCTCATGGACACCGTTACATCTTTAGTCTGCTGCAAATACTCTTCAAGAACCTGATAGAAATTTTCATAATCCACCGGCTTGGTCAAATATGAACTGCAACCAGCAAGCGATCCGCGCACCTTGTCAAACGGTGAGGATTTGCTGGTCAACATGACGACAGGGGTCTGTTTGGTCTGCGGGATTCTGCGTATGGTTTTACACACCTGATAACCATCCATACCAGGCATGACTACATCCAGGAAAATTATGTCATAAACGTAATCTTTGAGCTTATCCAGACCCTCTTCGCCCGTCTCTGCGGTATCGACCTGTATATTGAATGAGCCAAGCTCCAGAACCAGTTGCTTGCGCACGGTAGGACTATCATCAACTACAAGTGCCCTATGCCTGGAAGCCACCGCTGCTTTCGCCGACGCAGGAAGCGCTATTTCTCGTTGCACGGACTTGCCACTTCCTGTAAATGTATCCGACTCGGCCAGTCCGTTCTTGCGGTCCGCCATAATTTTGTCCAGCATCATTAGAACCTTGGCCGGCCCGAACGGACGGGTTATATGATATTTCACTGCAGGGTTCTGGTCTCCTGAGGCAGATAACAGCAAAGTGGGAGACAAGTAAGTTGTGGATATAACTTTCCATTCCTGCATGGCAGCATCATCGTCTGCATTTGCAATAACGATGTTGACCTTGTTCAAGTCGGCAGACCATTCGTAGCGCCCCTGAGTTCGGCCTGTAGGCGCATGCGTGGTCAAACCAAGCATTATTTTGATAAACCGTTCTTCATGCTTTAACAGCCCAAGGGTTCCAACCAGATTTATTTGATCTTGAGACACAGTGCACCCCTCTCAATTTTTCACAGAAATCATCTTTTGCTGCAATATTGAATGCCTGATATTACTGACCCAGCAATTCAGATCAAGATATCAGGCATTTTTTCAACCATTCCCAATATATTTCTAATTTCCAGCCCGGAAAATTAGCTGCGAGTTGCTTTGATGACAGCTTAAACCATATCGGCAAATACACAAGCAACCTTAACCATATAGACTTGATGCCTGACTAATACTAAATCAAGCACTGGCATAATGGAATAGAAGACCTAAAATAATAGCTTTGCGATATTAAGCAGCGAAAAATACTCATATTAAATAATAGATTACAACAACTACCAAGCAAAGCACCTCATCCAAGCCATACATAACCGTACAATAAGTGCATTATTTATTGATATTTCAGTACACTTTGACCGCTTAATATTTATGAAATCTGACCATGCTGCCTGAGTTTTTCAGCACCGCTTATACTTGCCTGATAGCCACCAAGGTAGATGCGAAGCTTATGCAAGTTGCCGCCCTCAATGACGCCTGGAAGCAGGACAAACTCTCTTTCGAGCCTGCGTTATGCCCTCTTATAGCTGTTCCAGTGCCTGGACGGCCGAAAAAACCGGAAATGGTTTCCGCGCTGGCAGTGGACAAGCGCAAACTTTCCACCCCCGAAGGCAGGGCAGCACTGCTGCATGCGCTTGCCCATATTGAATTCAATGCCATCAACCTTGCGCTGGATGCAATTTACCGCTTTCGCGATTTGCCACATGAGTACTATAAAGACTGGCTGCAGGTGGCCGCAGAAGAAGCCGGTCACTTTGTCCTGTTGCGCGACTACCTGCGTACACAGGGCTATGAATATGGCGACTTCACTGCACATAACGGGCTCTGGGAGATGGCAGTTGTTACCGCGCACGATCCACTGGTACGCATGGCGCTGGTGCCCAGAGTTCTGGAGGCACGCGGACTGGATGTCTTACCGGGCATCATGCATAAAATGGCGTCCAGCGGGATGCATGACGTCGTAGCTATCCTGAAAATAATTTTGCACGACGAAGTTGGCCACGTAGCCATAGGCAATCGCTGGTATGCTTTCCTTTGCCAGCAGCGGAATCTTGAACCCATCGCTACATTCCGCACGCTATTGAGCGAATACAATGCGCCCAAATTACGCGGTCCCTTGCATACCGAAGCACGCAGGGCAGCCGGATTCACCGAAGCTGAGATGAAAATGCTGGAAGCGTCCCTCAGCGAGGACGGTTATAAATAAGCAGCGCCCGGGACATCTGCCGCCATATAATTACTGATAGTTGAAAGTCCAGCTTAAGCGAACCAGCTCTTAATATCTTATATGTCAATATTAATTCAACATAATCAAAGTGTTAATGTAAAAATGAAATCAATTTACCTGACTGCACGTCTGTTAACCATAACCACACTCGTGGTCTTTTTCCCGGCCATCACTCCTGTCGCAGCGCAGACTGTTACGTGTACTTCAACGGTCGCCTCAAATGTAACTGAAGATCCGATACACATGGTGTTTGGCGGTGACATAGTGCTGGGCAACAGTTATGTTGTTGAGCATATACCCAAGGATTGGGAGCAGCGTTATTTTGCAGGTGTGCGCGACATCCTGCAGCGCTCGGATCTTGCGTTCGGCAATTTTGAAGACACATTGACCGATTTTGAAAAGTCGTCGAAAGATACCGCCAGCGGCACCAAATACGCATTCCGTTCCCCGCCCCATTACGCTGAGTTGATGTATCAGAAAGGATTCCGGGTATTGAACGTTGCAAATAACCATGCAAATGATTTTGGCGAAACCGGATTCAAGGATACCGTCGCCAACATGCGTCGAGTTGGCATAGCTGTTGCCGGATTAAAAGATCAGGCAGCGACACTCTCAATACGCGGCTTGAATATTGCCGTGCTGGGCTTTGCCTATCTGAACAGGTTCAACATGGTGCAGGATATAGAGGAAGACGCCGAACGTGTGCGACAGGCCAAAGCGCAGGGCGCATTTGTAATCGTCACCTTTCACGGCGGGGCGGAAGGTTCAGCCGCGATCTGGAATGACAATGCAGACGAAGAATTCCTGGGCGAAAATCGCGGCAATACCGTGGCATTTTCTCGTGCAATGATAGATGCGGGTGCCGATCTGGTAGTAGGACATGGCCCCCATGTGTTGCGCGCGGCAGAATGCTACCAGGGCAAGCCCATTGTTTACTCGCTGGGAAATTTTATCGGTGTGGGCGGTTTGTCGATGAAAAATTATGCTGCCGTGTCGGCGCTGCTGGAAGTTGCCGTCAACCCGGATGGCTCTTTGCAAAACATCAACCTCGTTCCCCTGCGCTTCAACGAGCAAAAGTTGCCTCAAATAGACCCGCAGGAATATGGCACGCGTCTGGTCAACTATCTAGGTGAGCATGCCAGATTCGCCGGCACCTTCATCAACTTTCCAGTTGCCAACGAAGCACAGGAACAATTCCTGAAGTGGTTTGCCAACAACACACCGCCCATGATTGCAAAAAAATAATGGCTGAAGGCAAGTCAAATCAGACCTTGCTTGCACGCTCACTGTCGGCTGTGTGGCACCCGTGCACGCAGATGAAGCGGCATGAAACATTGCCACTGGTACCCATTTCACACGGCAAAGGCGTGTGGTTGTATGACATGGAAGGCAAGCGCTATCTTGATGCAGTCAGCTCCTGGTGGGTAAATTTGTTTGGGCATAGCAATCCGCGCATCAATGCGGCCATTACCGATCAGCTGGGCAAGCTGGAACATGTGATGCTGGCCGGCTTTACGCATGAGCCGGTGGTGCAACTTTCTGAACGCCTCGCACAGCTTGCGCCTGATGGCTTAGGTCATTGCTTTTATGCCTCCGATGGCGCCTCCGCGGTCGAGATAGCACTCAAGATGAGTGCACACTACTGGCGCAATTCCGGCAAACCTGAAAAAACACAATTCATCAGCCTGCAAAACAGTTATCACGGTGAAACTTTGGGCGCTTTGTCTGTCACCGATGTCGCACTGTTTAAAGATGCTTACGGCGCGCTGGTCAAAAAAAATGCCACGATGATGAATCCGGATAGCCGCCTGGCTGATCCTGGTGAATCAGACCACGATTATGCACTGCGCTGCACCGAACAACTCGAAACCTATCTTCAACAACATCATCAGGAACTGGCCGCCTTCATTATTGAACCGCTGGTGCAGGGTGCCGCGGGCATGGCCATGTATCACCCGATTTATCTGGGCAAAGCATGTGAACTATGCGAAAAATACGGCGTACATCTGATTGCCGATGAGATTGCCGTGGGCATGGGACGCACAGGCACCATGTTTGCATGTGAACAGGGCGAAATCACCCCGGATTTTCTGTGCCTGTCCAAGGGCATTAGCGGCGGCTATTTGCCCTTATCGGTGGTGATGACCACCGATAAAATCTATCAGGCGTTTTATGCCGATGAAACCTCGCGCGGCTTTCTGCATTCGCATTCCTACACCGGCAACCCCCTGGCTTGCAGCGCGGCATTGGCCACGCTGGATATTTTCAGCACGGACGACGTGCTCAATGCAAACCGCATTAAAGCCGCATATTTGAATGACATCGCCGTGCCATTGCGCAATCATCCCCGCATAAAAAACTTCCGCAATCGCGGCATGATCTGGGCTTTTGAAGTGGACTCGCCACAGCAGGATTTTGCGCAACGCTGTTTTTCACTGGCCTTGCAACATGAAATCCTGTTACGCCCCATGGGCAATACCGTGTATTTCATGCCACCCTATGTGATCAGCGAAAGTGAGATGGACATTCTTGTTTCTCAAACCCTTGCAGTCATAACGCAACTCACACGAACCTGATCACCCCAACCATGAAATATATCTGCGCCTTTTTCTTAAGCACTTTTTTTCTTGCAGCAATTGGCTACACGGCAGAACTGCCGTCGGCAGTGCGTGAGGCGCTTCGTAGCGCGAACATTCCGCTGCAGGATGTGGGCATATACGTGCAGGAGATCAACTCACCCGCACCGTTGCTGGCGCTGAATGCCAAACAGGCGATGAACCCGGCCTCTACAATGAAACTGCTCACAACTTACGCCGCGCTGGAATTGCTGGGTCCGGCCTATACCTGGAGAACCGAAGCGTATGTAGATGGCAAGCTGGACGATGGCATACTCACCGGCAATCTGATCATCAAAGGCTATGGCAACCCGAAAATGACTGCAGAAAATTTGTGGCTGTGGCTGCATGATTTGCGCAGCCGCGGCTTGCGCGAAATACACGGCGATCTGATACTGGATCACAGCGCTTTTGCAGCTCAGGAAGACGACACCGGTGCCTTCGACAACGACCCCGATCGCGCTTATAACGTCGCCCCCGATGCCCTGTTGCTGAATTTCAATGCAATACGTCTGCGCTTTATACCGGAAGAAGAAAGGGTAAACGTGTACACCGAGCCGGCCTTGGCCGGTATCAAGCTGGAGAATCGCATCTCCCTGAAGAAACAGCGTTACTGCGGCAACTGGGATAGCAACATCAACATCAGCCTTTCCTCTTCGGGGAAAACCATACGCATACAGGGCACATATCCAGCAGTTTGCGGAGAACATGAAAAAGTCGTCAGCCTGCTTGCACATACACCTTATTTTGACGCGGTATTTCGCTCCTTGTGGCGGGAAATGGGCGGCACTATCAGCGGAAAAACACAGGATGCACAAGTACCCGCATCCGCAGTTCTGTTTGCCACGCAGTACTCTCAGCCGCTAAGCGAGATCATTCGCGACATCAACAAATACAGCAACAATGTCATGGCAAGACAGGTTTTTCTGAGCCTCAGCCTGAAGCGGGATACGCCTGTCAACAACATATCAGAAGTGACCAGTGATTTTAGCGCTGCAAGTGCTGAAGCTTCGCCACCTGCCAGTCTTGCGCTGAGCGAAGCAGCGCTACGCAACTGGATCAGCAATAAAGGTTATGACTTTCCTGAGCTGGTCATAGAAAACGGCGCCGGCTTGTCACGCAAGTCACGCATCAGCCCGGACAGCCTGGCGCTGTTGCTAAGAGACATACTGCTAAGCCCGTTCTCTGCCGAGGTGGTGGCTTCCCTGCCGATAGTCGGAGTAGATGGCACGATGCGCAAGCGTCACAATAATTGTGAAGTGACCGCACATGCACATATGAAAACCGGCTCACTGGATGGTGTCAAATCCATGGCAGGTTATCTGCAATCGAAAAGTGGTAAACAATGGGTGGTGGTGTTCTTCATCAATCATCCCAAGGCTTCAGTGGGGCAACTGGCCCAGGACGAGCTATTGGAGTGGCTGGAACAAAATTTTTGAAGCTGCTTTCGACGGACAATAAAAACGGGGTCAAAATGACCCCGTTTTATTTATTTCAAGAATAAGCAGACTCAGGTCTGCAAGAGCTTAGAAATAAAAGTTAACAGCCAGACCGGCTGTAGTCGTGCCAAAATAACTGGACTTGGTAGTCCCATTATCCACGGACAAATAGCCAAATTGAGCTTTACCTTCAACGCTGAACTGTTTGGACAGGAAATACTCAGCGCCAGCTTCAGCGGCCAAACTCATGCCGTTTGATGATGGTGTGCCACTTGTTGTCGAATATTTGAATTCAGCGCCTATAAATGGAGCGTAATCTTCTGTTTTCAAATATTTTCTTACGCCTGCGGCAATTGCCAGTGTGGTTGTCGAAGAACCACTAGGACCACCGGTCATAAAACCTGCGCCGCCCAGGATGGCCATATCTCTTGAAACAAAATACTTACCGGAGATCAGAGGAGTAGGAGGTACGGCAGCGAGCCCTGTACCTGCCACTTCAACATTCAGACCGAAAGAACCGGCATACATGCTGTTTGCCGCTGCTGCACTTCCCGCGACCATTATCAAAGCTAATGTGGCAGATGTTAATACTATTTTCTTCATTTTTTCCAACTCCTGTTATTAAATAAAATTCACAAATTTTTGCCAAAAGGCTCTGCAAGTCGCTTGCTCATCTTTGCTTATCCCGATCATGACCCTGACAATTCCCAGATCAATTGAGCACGCACAGTCTCCAGATTTCATTCGGTCAAGTCAATACCAATGTATCATTAAAGTGACAACGCTTAATGATTAATATTTTCTCGAATAATTGCTCAAATCTAAAGTTTTATATTTATAAACCCAAGCTTAGCCATATTTCATCGATGCGCTGCTTTATTTTCTCATCCATTGCTATAGGCGTTCCCCACTCACGTTGGGTTTCGCCCGGCCATTTGTTAGTGGCATCCAGCCCCATCTTGCTACCCAGGCCGGAAACCGGGCTGGCAAAATCCAGATAATCGATAGGCGTATTGTCCACCAGCAATGTGTCGCGCGATGGATCCACACGTGTAGTGATCGCCCACATTACCTCTTTCCAGTCGCGCACATTGATATCGTCATCCACCACGATAATGAACTTGGTATACATGAATTGGCGCAGGTAGGACCAAATACCGAACATCACGCGCTTTGCATGCCCGGCATATTGCTTCTTCATCGACACCACCGCCATGCGGTAGGAGCAGCCTTCCGGCGGCAAGTAAAAATCCACGATCTCGGGAAACTGTTTTTGCAACAGGGGCACGAACACTTCATTCAACGCCACACCCAGCATGGCCGGCTCATCGGGCGGCTTGCCGGTATAGGTGGAGTGATAGATCGGGTCGCGACGCATGGTGATGCGTTCTATGGTGAACACCGGAAAGGTTTCCTGCTCATTGTAATAGCCGGTATGGTCGCCGTAAGGTCCTTCCAGCGCAGTTTCGCCCTGATGTATCACGCCTTCCAGCACTATTTCTGCCGAGGCTGGCACTTGCAAGTCGCTACTACCCATGCATTTGACCAGCTCTGTTTTTGCACCACGCAGCAAACCGGCAAACTGGTATTCGGACAGGGAATCGGGCACGGGTGTTACTGCGCCCAGTATGGTGGCGGGATCGGCGCCTATGACCACCGCTACAGGATAGGGTACGCCCGGACGGGATTTGCACCATTCCTGATAATCCAGCGCACCGCCGCGATGGGCCAGCCAGCGCATGATGACCTTGTTCGGTGCGATCACCTGCTGGCGGTAGATGCCGAGATTTTGCCTGGATTTGTGCGGGCCGCGCGTGACCACCAATCCCCAGGTAATCAACGGTGCCACATCTCCCGGCCAGCATAGTTGAATCGGCAACTTGCCCAGATCGACATCGCCGCCTTCCCACACCACATCCTGACAAGGAGCACGGGATAATACTTTGGGTGACATATTCAACACCTGCTTCAGCACCGGCCATTTTTCCCACGCATCTTTCAGGCCCTTGGGAGGCTCTGGCTCTTTCAGATAGGCCAGCAACTTTCCCACTTCGCGCAAAGCGCCAATATTTTCTTCGCCCATACCCAAGGCCACACGTCGCGGCGTGCCAAACAGATTTGCCAAGACGGGTATGCTGTATTTTTGCTTGTCGGGACCAACAACATTTTCAAACAGGATCGCCGGGCCTTGAGCGTGCAGTACACGATCACAGATTTCCGTCATTTCCAGATGCGTGGAGACAGGCTCGCTGATACGTTTCAGCTCGCCTATCTTTTCCAGCTGTGCGATGAAATCGCGCAAATCGTGATATTTCATTTCAGCTTTCAGTATGTTTTAAAAAACTAGCCACAGAGTACACAGAGATAGCGAGGTATTCAAAGCGTTTATTCATTGCACCAATGGGACACGCCGCTTAACTTGCCCCTACCTAGGTTTTTCTCTGTGATCTCTGTGGCAAATGATTTTGATTTTACTCGGGGTAAAAAGCCGCCTCACCCTCAGGCCTTGTCTTGAAGCGTTTGTGCAGCCAGAAATACTGCTCCGGCATTTCCAGTATGCGCTGTTCGATAAACTCGTTCATCCGGCGAGCATCGGCAATATCGTCACCGCTGGGATAGTTTTCCCATGCTGGATAAAAGGTAAGCACATAACCCGCACTGCCGGGCAACATGCGCGTAATGCTGGGTACCACCTTGGCGCCGGTCATTTGTGCAATACGCGGCAAAGACGTCATCGTGGCTGCGGGTACGCCAAAAAATGGAATAAAAGCACCATCTCTGACCCCCTGATCCTGATCGGGCGGATAGATGAACGGGTGGCCTTCGCGCATTCCTTTCAGAATGGGGCGCAGCCCCTGCTGGCGCGAATAAAGTTTCTGCTGGCGGAAACGTGCACGCTTTTTCAGCAGCAATTCGGTCAAATAAACATTTTTCTGCCTGGCATACATACATACCGTGTCAGTTTCCTGCGCGATCCACTGGCCTCCGGCGTCCATCCCCACAAAATGCGGCGTCAGCAATACGGCAGATTTGTGCTTGATTGCCTCGAAGTGCTCAACGCCTTCCACGCGTATCAAGCTGCGTATGCGTTCGCCACTGCCCCACCACAGGATGGTGCGTTCAAGCAGACTGCGGGCAAACATCTTGAAATGGGCACGCACCAGTTTCTCGCGCTCATCATCCTTCATTGCGGGGAAACACAGGCGCAAATTTGTCATGGCCACCTGCCTGCGCTCTTTACCTACCTTGTACAGCAAAACACCCAATCCATTTCCCATCGCTACAATCACGCGAAAAGGCAGAAAATGAATCAACCATAAAATAAACACGCCCACTCTTGCCATCATGCCCCCCCCCCGGTTTTTTCCGGCGATATGCTACCCGGCGGTGCTTTATAGCGGTTATAGCTCCACAGATATTGCGCGGGACAATTGCGTATTATTTTTTCAAGGGCAAGATTAACTTGCCGGGGTGCCGGTACATCTGCCTGCAGCTGCAGCGGCTCAAAGTGGATGTCATAACCCTCGCCATGCGGCCTGCGCACCACGTAGGACAGCAATACCCGTGCGCCACTTTTTTCCAGCAGCCGGCCAACCATGGTCATGGTGTACGCTGGTCGCCCGAAAAATTCCGCCCATTCCCCATCACCATGTGCCGGCACCTGATCGGGTAACAGACCGATAGCCTCACCGCGTTTCAACGCTTTTAGCAGTGTCCGTACCCCGCCAATATCCGCTCTGGCCAGTAACATTTTGCCGCGTTGCCGCCCCCCGCGTATCACCTCATCCAGCCATTTTCTTTTGGGTGTCGAATACATGCAAGTCATCGTCATCTCAGCCGCCACATACAAACCGATAATCTCGAAACAACCCAAATGCGGGGTCAATACAATCATGCCCTTGCCATTTTGGCGCGCATCATCAAAGTATTCACGACCATGGCAATGGCGCACATTTGCCAGCACTTCAGCCACCGGCCTGCGCCAGACCCAGGGCAATTCAGCAATACTCTTGCCCGCTTCTGCAATGCTGGCACGCAGCAATTTGCGTAACTCTTCCGGATGACGCCCGCTATTATAAATACCCAGATTTTCGCGCATGCGCGACGCATAGTTTGCAGACAGCAGATAGATAGCCCAGCCTAGCAAGAAGCCCAGCAGATGCAACACCCGTAAGGGCAACAACGCCAATACTGCAAACAGCCAAACGACCAATGTTGATCTCATAGAAGAATCTGTGGAATTTGTTATAATGTGCGACTTTTCTAATATTTAATGAAGTGAGACTAGCGTAATGAGCGAATACTTTTTTACTTCCGAATCCGTATCTGAAGGCCATCCAGACAAGGTTGCAGATCAAATCTCCGACGCTATCGTTGACGCCATTCTAGCGCAAGACCCGCATGCGCGGATAGCGGCTGAAACATTGGTCAACACCGGACTCGTGGTACTCGCAGGTGAAATCACCACCACGGCGAATGTGGACTATATCCACGTGGCGCGCGACACCATCAAGCGCATCGGTTACGACAATACTGAATTCGGTATCGACTACAAAGGTTGTGCTGTACTGGTGGCTTACGACAAGCAGAGCCCCGACATTGCACAGGGCGTAAACAAGGCCTATGACGACAACATGAATCAGGGCGCGGGTGATCAGGGTCTGATGTTTGGTTATGCATGTGATGAAACAGACACGCTGATGCCCTTGCCGATTTATCTGGCACACCGCATCGTCGAGCGCCAGTCACAACTGCGCAAGGATGGCCGTTTGAACTGGCTGCGTCCGGATGCCAAATCACAGGTCACCATCAAATATGTGGATGGCAAGGCTCACTCCATCGATACTGTAGTGCTGTCTACCCAGCACGCGCCGGAAATGACACTGGAAGCAATTCGCGAAGCCGCGATTGAAGAAATTATCAAGCCGGTATTGCCCAAAGAATTGATCAAAGGCAATATCAAATTCCTGGTTAACCCCACCGGACGCTTTGTTATCGGCGGCCCGCAAGGTGATTGCGGACTCACCGGACGCAAGATCATTGTCGACACCTACGGCGGTGCAGCGCCGCACGGCGGCGGCGCCTTCTCCGGCAAGGACCCTTCAAAAGTGGACCGTTCAGCCGCCTATGCCGGTCGTTATGTGGCAAAGAACATTGTTGCTGCAGGACTGGCCAGCAGATGCCTGATCCAGATTTCCTATGCAATCGGCGTGGCCGAACCCACCAGTGTATGGGTTACTACCTACGGCACCGGTAAAGTATCGGATGAAAAAATCGCCGAACTGGTGAAAAAACATTTCGACCTGCGCCCCAAAGGCATAGTCACCATGCTGGACCTGTTGCGCCCTATTTATCAGAATACGGCAGCTTACGGTCACTTTGGCCGCGAAGAGCCGGGCTTTACCTGGGAAAACACGGATAAGGCAGCCGCACTGCGTGCGGATGCAGGACTGTAAGTCCGCTGCGTAGCGGCTATCCTTGTTTCGGTGGAGGCTAACTTGTGAAACAAATTAAACCGCAAAGCGGTGGCCGTAGCCAAAACACAGATAAAGCGGCCGCACTCAAAGCTGACGCAGGTCTTTAAGCAACAATATGAATATTTAAGAGCGGTTGTTAGCCGCGAAAACACAAAATATCACTGAGCAAATCGCGGCTAACGTCCGCTCCTACACTGATTTCTCACTACCCCCGAGGGGCGCTGCAGCAGTCACCGCAAGGTTGATCTGTCAGGCTCGGACAAGGTGGTGTCACCGTAGCAACTGCGCCCATTCATTTATTTGAATGGAGTATCTCATGTCGAAATTCACCGATTTTAAAATCGCCGATATCAACCAGGCCGCTTATGGCCGCAAGGAAATCGCCATAGCCGAAACAGAAATGCCCGGCCTGATGGCGATCCGCGAAGAGTACGCAAAGGCACAACCGCTTAAGGGTGCGCGCATTGCCGGCTCTTTGCACATGACCATCCAGACTGCCGTGTTGATCGAAACACTGACAGCGCTGGGCGCCGAAGTTCGCTGGGCATCATGCAATATTTACTCAACACAGGATCATGCTGCAGCCGCGATTGCCGCAGGCAATACACCCGTGTTTGCATTCAAGGGCGAAACATTGGCCGAGTATTGGGACTACACCCACCGCATTTTTGAATGGGCCAATGACCAGCACGCCAACATGATTCTGGATGACGGCGGCGATGCCACACTATTGCTGCATCTGGGTGCACGCGCTGAAAAAGATGCATCGCTGATCAGCAAGCCGGGTTCGGAAGAAGAAACCTTCCTCTACGCTGCCATCAAGGCACGCCTGGCCAGCCACCCCGGTTGGTACTCGGCACGTCTGGCAGCCATCAAGGGCGTCACCGAAGAAACAACAACAGGTGTACACCGTTTGTACCAGATGCATGAGCGTGGCGAATTGAAGTTCCCCGGCATCAACGTGAATGATTCGGTCACCAAATCCAAGTTCGACAACTTGTATGGCTGTCGTGAATCATTGGTTGACGCAGTCAAACGCGCTACCGACGTAATGATCGCCGGCAAGGTTGCCGTTATTGCCGGTTACGGCGACGTGGGTAAGGGTTCGGCACAAGCCATGCGCGCCTTGTCTGCACAGGTATGGGTTACTGAAATCGACCCTATCTGCGCACTGCAAGCCGCAATGGAAGGCTACCGCGTGGTAACCATGGATTACGCCGCTGAACACGGCGACATCTTTGTGACTTGCACCGGCAATTATCATGTAATCAACCATGAGCACATGAAGAAAATGAAGAACCAGGCCATCGTGTGCAACATCGGTCACTTCGACAATGAAATCGACGTTGCCTCACTCAAGCAATACACTTGGGACAACATCAAGCCGCAGGTCGACCACATCATTTTTCCCGATGGCAAGAGAATAATCTTGCTGGCCGAGGGTCGTCTGGTCAATCTGGGTTGCGGTACAGGCCATCCTTCCTACGTGATGAGCTCTTCCTTTGCCAACCAGACCATTGCACAGATCGAACTGTGGACAGAGGCACAAAAAAGCAGCAAGAAATATCCTGTAGGTGTGTACACCCTGCCCAAGCATCTGGATGAAAAAGTGGCGGTGCTGCAATTGAAGAAACTTAATGCGCAGCTCAGCACTCT
This sequence comes from Burkholderiales bacterium, assembly GCA_038208855.1. Taxonomy (GTDB): domain Bacteria; phylum Pseudomonadota; class Gammaproteobacteria; order Burkholderiales; family Gallionellaceae; genus 39-52-133. Next base: position 16,603 of record JBBQYH010000005.1, on the reverse strand, counting down.
GACCGACGAACAGGCAAGATATATCAACGTGCCCAAGCAAGGTCCGTACAAGGCGGATCACTATCGCTACTAAAATTTGCTAGCATTTAACGGTGTAACATGCAAAGGGGCGGAATCTTTCCGCCCCTCTGCACTTGTTCCACACTATTTAACGGATACTGTCATGCGACTACTACTAATCTGGTTTCTCAATGCCTTGGCACTGTTGACGGTGGCTTATGTATTGCCCGGCATCATCGTGGATGGTTTCAGCGGCGCTCTGGTTGCCGCGCTAATACTCGGTCTGGTCAACATGCTGCTGCGACCGCTGCTGATATTGCTTACTCTGCCGGTGACCGTGGTTACCTTTGGTCTGTTCATACTCGTCATCAATGGCCTGCTGTTCTGGTTTGCCGGTTCGGTATTGAAGGGCTTTGAAGTCAGCGGCTTCTGGGTCGGCGTGTTGGGCGCGTTGCTGTACAGTATTATTTCTTCGGTGCTGGCGATGATTTTCTTTGAAAAAAAATCACCTGCCGATTTAAATCAGCGCCATTAGCAGGCAAATATACTTAATCATGAAAAAAAATCTATCTCTCAGTTTTGAGTTCTTCCCCCCGCAAACTGCGGAAGGCATGGAAAAACTGCATGCAGCGCGCAAAAAACTGGCTGTACTCAAGCCGGAATTTTTCTCTGTTACCTTTGGCGCTGGCGGTTCCACACGCGACCGCACGCTGGAGACAGTGCAGCAGATACAGGCCGACGGTAGTTCGGCAGCGCCGCATCTGTCCTGTGTGGGTTCCACCCGTGAAAATATACGCGCGATACTGAAAACCTATAAAGATCTCGGCATCAAACGTATCGTTGCACTGCGCGGCGATTTGCCTTCCGGCATGGCCACGACCGGCGAATTTCAGTATGCCAATGAATTGGTAGCATTCATTCGCGCAGAAACGGGTACTCACTTTCACATAGAAGTGGCTGCTTATCCCGAATTTCATCCCCAGGCCAAATCGCCCAAAGATGACCTGCTCAACTTCCAGCGCAAAGTAAATGCCGGCACAGACTCTGCCATCACACAATATTTTTACAATGCGGACAGCTACTTTTATTTCGTCGAGCAATGCCACAAGCTGGGCATCACCATTCCCATCGTGCCGGGCATCATGCCGATCGGAAAATTCTCGCAACTGGCACGTTTCTCGGATGCCTGCGGTGCAGAAATTCCTCGCTGGATGCGCAAATCCCTGGAAAGCTATGGCGACGACACTGCATCAATACAGGCATTCGGCCTGGATGTTGTCACGCAACTTGCCGAGCGTCTGCTGGCCGGCGGCGCACCAGGTCTGCATTTTTATACACTTAACCAGTCTGCTCCCAGCATGGAAATCTGGAAGCGGCTTGGCCTCTAAAAACGGGAATATGTATCATGCGAACCCCTGAACTATTATTACCCGCCGGCACCCTGGACAAGATGCGTACCGCCTACGCCTTCGGCGCGGATGCGGTTTATGCCGGTCAGCCGCGCTATAGCCTGCGTGCGCGTAACAACGAATTCAAGCTGGAAGAATTGCAGACCGGCATCAAAGAGGCGCATGAACTGGGTAAAAAACTGTTCGTCGCCAGCAACCTGATGCCGCATAACGCCAAGGTAAAAACCTATATGGCGGATATGGAACCGGTGATTGCAATGAAGCCGGATGCGCTGATCATGGCTGACCCCGGGCTGATCATGATGGTGCGTGAACGCTGGCCGGAAGTCCCGGTTCATCTGTCGGTACAGGCCAACACCGTCAATTACGCCGCGGTGAAATTCTGGAAAGCGCTTGGCCTGGAGCGCGTGATTTTATCTCGCGAACTGTCTCTAGACGAGATCGAAGAAATTCGCCAGCAATGTCCGGATATGGAACTGGAAGTTTTCGTCCACGGTGCGCTGTGCATTGCCTACTCCGGCCGCTGCCTGCTGTCGGGCTACTTCAACCACCGTGATGCCAATCAGGGCACCTGCACCAACTCTTGTCGCTGGGATTACAAAATTGAAAACGCACAGGAAGATGGTGCGGGCGACATCAAGAAGATAGATTTTGATTTCGACAAGGCATTAAGCGAAAGCGCTCTTTCCGATTGCGGCTCGCAACCGCGCCACCCGTTGGCAGACCAACCCTACATGATTGCACGCGGCGATCACCCGGATGAACTGATGCCTGTACTGGAAGACGAACATGGCACGTACATCATGAACTCCAAAGACCTGCGCGCGGTAGAGCACGTAGAACGCCTGGCCAAAATCGGCATCGATTCTCTCAAGGTGGAAGGGCGCACCAAATCAATCTACTACGTGGCGCGCACTGCACAGGTTTATCGCCAGGCAATCGATGATGCTGTCGCCGGTCGTCCGTTTAACTATGGGCTGCTGGGTGCGCTGGATGCCCTTGCCAGCCGTGGATATACCGATGGCTTCTACGAACGTCACCACACTCACGAGCAACAAAACTACATGCGCGGGCATTCTGAAAGTTCACGCCAGCAATATGTGGGCGATATCGTGCGCTGGGAAAACGGCATGGCCGAGATCGAGGTTAAAAATCGCTTTAGCGTGGGCGACAAACTGGAAGTGATACACCCGACCGGCAACCAGATCGTAGACCTGAGCGAGATGCGGGCGATGAATGGAGATGCGCTGACTGTTGCGCCCGGCAGTGGTCACCGCGTGCGCATCCCGCTTTCAGGCAATGTTGCCAAAGGCATGATCGCGCGCTTTTTGGTACAAGAGGAAATCGCTTCATGATCTTCGCCTCGATTTCACAAGCCGACCGCTACGCAGCGCTTCACCCTCTGTTTCCGCGCGCATTCGAATTCATTCGCGCTACGGATTTGAAATTATTGCAGCCGGGCATTCATCAGATTATCGACAAACAACTGTTTGTCATTGTGGAAGAAGCAAACGGGCGCACGCGTGCCGACGCAAAGCTGGAGTGTCACCGCAAGTACATCGACATTCAACTGGTGCTGGAAGGAACGGATGAGATGGGGTGGAAACCGTTGGCAAATTGCCATCAGCCCATGGATGACTACAATAAAGATCGTGATATTCGTTTTTTCAATGATGCGGCAGACAGCTGGATCAGCACACCGGCCAATACTTTCTGCATCTTTTTTCCCGAAGATGCGCATGCACCGCTGGTCAGCTCGGGAAAAATCCGCAAACTGGTGTTCAAGATCGCCGTTGAGATTTAAATATATAACATATTGATTATATTCAATATTTATACATCGAAAGCAACATCCCCTTCATCCACAATGTCGCCCGTTTGGACATTTTTGAAATCAAACAAGCTGCTATCCATCAGGTGTGAGGGTTTGATATTCTGCATCGCGGTGAAGATGGTCTGACGGCGGCCGGGGTATTGCAGCTCCCATTGTGTCAGCATGTCCTTGATATTCTGCCGCTGCAGGTTCTCCTGTGCGCCGCACAGATTGCAAGGAATAATCGGAAATTCCATGGCACGTGCAAAATTGGCTATATCATTTTCTGCACAATAGGCCAACGGGCGTATCACCACATGGTCACCCTTGTCTGTCACCAGCTTGGGCGGCATGGCTTTCAGCTTGCCGGCAAAAAACATATTCAAAAATAGTGTTTCTATCATATCGTCACGGTGATGGCCGAGCGCAATCTTGTTGGCCCCCAGCTCACCCGCCACCCGGTAAATAATGCCGCGACGCAGACGCGAACACAACGAACAAGTAGTCTTGCCCTCGGGAATTTTTTCCTTGACGATGGAATAAGTGTCCTGTGTTTCGATGTGATATTCCACGCCGATAGACTTGAAATAATCCGGCAAAATATGATCCGGGAAACCGGGTTGCTTCTGGTCCAGATTCATTGCAATCAACTTGAAATTGATCGGTGCGCGTTTCTGCAGCGCGCGCAAAATTTCCAGCATCGTGTAGGAGTCCTTGCCGCCGGACATGCACACCATGATCACGTCGCCTTCCTCTATCATGTTGAAATCGCCTATGGCTTTGCCGACGAATTGTTCCAACCTGCCGCGCAAGCGGTTGAAGTTAGTAGAGCGATGCTCGAAATGTATGGGTTGCGTTATTGCATTCATAAAATTTATTTAACAAGTATTTCAAATGTTGGAAACCAGCTTCAGCGCTGGATCGTTGCCTACAGGTTGACGCTACGACCGCCGTCCACGTTTATAACTTGCCCGGTAATATAAGGCGCATTGCTCAACAAAAAATGTACCGTTTTTGCAATGTCATCCGGCTCGCCCTCGCGCTTGAGCAGTGTGTGATCCACTATCTTTTGGCGTCGTGCCTCATCTTCCCAGCCGTCCTGCTCCGGCCAGATGATGACGCCCGGGGCGACCGCATTGACACGCACCTGCGGTGCCAGCTCCTGCGCCAGGGCTTTTGTCAATGCAACCAAGCCTGCCTTGGCAACACTGTACAGCAGGTAACCCGGCATGGGTCGTTCGGCATGTATATCGACTATATTCACGATAGCACCCTTGTTTTTGCGCAGCGCTGATTCCGCAGCCTGCGCCAAAAACAGCGGCGCTTTCAGATTAGTTCCAAGCAGATCAGTCCAGCTTGCTTCATCTATCTCTGCCAGCGTTGTGGCAAAGTAGCTGGAGGCATTGTTCACCAGGCCGTCCAGACGGCCGAAATATTGCACGGTCTGTGCAATCATGCCCGGCAAGGCATGCAGATCAAGCAGGTTGGCCTGCACGCACAGCACAGAGTCGGGACGCTGCTTGTGCAGCTCCTCTTGCAAGGCAAGTGCTTCCTGTGCCGAAGAGCGGTAATGCAAGGCGATGTTTGCGCCCGCCGCATGCAGGCGGCGGCAAATTGCCGCCCCCACGCGTTTCCCGCCGCCGGTTACCAGTATTACCTTGCCCTGCATAGACTTCTCCCAAACAACCCAGGCTTATAGATGAATTATTAGCGCTATTGATGAAACATCCGCGTTAGGATTAAACTTCACTTCCGTTATTTTACCCTATCACCGCCATGTCCTCACTACCGTTACCCAGCCCCGAGGCGCTTGCACATAGCCAACAGCTGACCACGCTGATACAACAGGACATCGCTCTGCAGGGCGGCTGGATTCCTTTTTCGCGCTTTATGGAGCTGGCCTTGTACGCACCCGGGCTGGGCTATTACACAGCAGGGGCTAGAAAATTCGGTGCCGCGGGCGACTTCACCACTGCACCTGAAATATCTTCCTTGTTTGGTCGCACCCTGGCGAGGCAGCTGGTGGAAATCATGGGGGTCTCCGGCAGTGCGCAAATTCTCGAACTGGGCGCCGGTAGCGGAAAATTGGCGCTGGATATTTTGACCGAACTTGAACATCTTGAACAACTACCTACCAACTATTTTATACTTGAAGTCAGCGCCGATTTGCGTGAGCGCCAACAAAGCTTGTTGCAAACACAATTGCCCCACCTGTTTGAACGTATCCAATGGCTGGATGCCTTGCCTGCAGCAATTTCGGGAGCGGTGATTGGCAATGAAGTACTGGATGCCCTGCCCGTGCATTTACTCGATTGGTCCGCTTCACGCATCTATGAGCGCGGAGTTAGCAGCAATGGCAGCCAGTTTATCTGGGAAGACCGCCTGCCAGAAATACCGGCCTTGTTGGAACTGGCACAGCAGATCAACGTGCCGGACCACTACCTCAGCGAAATTTCGCTCACCGCACGCGGCCTGGTCAGCACTCTGTGCGAACGACTTGTCCAGGGAGCCATACTGTTTATTGATTACGGTTTTGGGGCACGCGAGTATTACCATCCCCAGCGCAGCAGCGGTACATTGATGTGCCACTATCGCCATCATGCGCACGATGACCCTTTCTTTCTGGTCGGCCTGCAGGATATTACCTCACATGTAGACTTTACCGCTGTCGCCGAAAGTGCGATTGATCACGGCGCGCACCTGCTGGGTTATGCCTCGCAGGCGCATTTTCTGGTTAATGGCGGCATCGCGGATTTTATCAAGGATATATCGCCGGACAATCTGCGTGAGTATCTGCCGCTCTCAGCACAAATACAAAAACTCACCAGTCCCGCAGAAATGGGCGAGCTATTTAAAGTCATCGCATTGGGCAAAGGTTTTGATGCACCGTTGAGCAATTTTCTGGCCGGTGACAAATCAAGGCTTTTGTAACTACCCGTAAATTTCGGCACAGCAATACTACGCATTTCACAGATGATAGAATGAGGAATGTTTGAATTGAATACACTGCTCACGCACTAACCGTTGCCACCTCACGTGCCATCAAGAACAATTGAGTAGTTTCAACGCTAACTTTACCTGAGATGCAAATACAATTGAACATTCCATAAATCGTGACGGATGCTCTTTCTTTTATGTGCTCCCTCACCCTCTGTCCCTCTCCCGAAGGGAGAGGGAGGCAAAGCCCTTCTCCCTCCGGGAGAAGGGTGGGGATGAGGGAGCGCAAGTGTAATACCCAAAGGGTACAAAAACCTCTACGAGGTGATTGAGGGAAACATCAATAGATCGCGAAGATCCCGAACTGATGCATGCACTATCCAAGATTCCTGAGAATGAAAATCGGGTTTTACGCGTGGTGTAAAATGCAACTACTGTAGTGGTCTAATGCAAACGGACACCTCAATAGGTATTATTCACTTATTGAGAGGAATCACAAATGAAAAGAGCACGAAAAAGTTTTACAGCAGATTTTAAACTGGAAGTAGCCCGTATGGTAGTCGATCAGGGTTTGGGCCTTACGCAAGTGAGCAAAGACATGAGTATCGGACCGACAGCGGTGCGCCGCTGGGTAGGTCAATACCGGGCAGAACAACTGGGACAGCCCGGTATTGGCAAGCCTCTCACCGCCGAACAACAGCGCATTCGCCAGCTCGAACACGAAAACCGCCAGCTGCGCTCGGACAATGACCTGTTAAAAAAAGCGTCAGCCTTCTTTGCCCGCGAGCTGAAATGATCTACACATTAGTCGATCAATGGCAACAGAAGGCTGGCATCACACAAGCTTGTCGCGTATTGAATGTCAGCCGGTCTGGCTATTACACCGCCAGAAAAATGCTGGGAGCTGCAAAATCAGCCAATACATGCGCCACCAGCGTACACCTTAAGGCGGCCTTTGCTGCCAGTGACAGCAGCTATGGAAGCCGTCGTTTGGTAACCGCTTTAAAAGAGAACCAGATCGTGATCGGTCGTTTTAAAGTGCGCCGCTTAATGAAACAAGCCAATATCAAGCCTGTCTGGAAAAAGAAATTTGTGAATACGACTGATAGCAACCACGATTTACCCGTCGCAGAGAACATCCTGAATCGTCAGTTCAATCCGGTTAAACCCAATCTGGCATGGACTTCGGATATTACTTATATCCGTACCAGAACAGGCTGGTTATACCTGGCAGTCGTCATGGATTTATACTCGCGCAAAATCGTAGGGTGGGCCATGAGCCCTGCCATGCCAACGGAGTTAGTGAGCAGAGCGTTAAAAATGGCGCTTGGCCACAGACAGCCCAAAGCTGGATTGATACTACACTCGGATCGGGGCAGCCAGTATGCGAGCCACGAATACCAGGCTTTACTAAAACAACACGGTCTTATCTGCAGCATGAGCCGCAAAGGGAATTGCTGGGACAACGCAGTGATGGAACGCTTCTTCTTGAACCTGAAGATGGAACGTGTGTGGCAGCGTGACTATGCCAATCAGATGGAAGCAAGCAAAGACATTACGGATTACATCCTGGGGTTTTACAATTGTGCCCGCTTGCATTCCACATTGGGTTACATGTCACCCATGATTTATGAAAGTAAGATGGCAGCAAAAGAACTTATTGAGGTGTCCGAAATTACTTGACCACTACACTACCGATCCTGTTCGTATTGTTACAGTTTATTTCGACAGAACCATGAGGGGCAAACTATGAAAGTCCAATTTGACCAAAAAGCTGACGCGATTTATTTTCGTCTCGATGAATCTCCCATTGTTGAATCTGAAGAGGTTCGCCCGGGGGTCATTCTTGATTTCAACGATCAAGATCAAGTGGTCGGTATAGAGCTGCTCTCCATCAAGGGCAGGGTTCCTGTAAAAATGCTGCGCCAGCTTTCTTTTGAAGTCGCCTGACTTTTTAATCAAAGTAGCGCTGACTATTTCGTCATTCCCGCGCAGGCGGGTATCCAGCCGCACTACTTCTTCAACGATTCTTTTTCCATCAACAAAAAAGTATTGTAGGCATTGTCACGATTGGCATCGTCAAAGGCGGGCATCTTTTCATATTTTGACCAGTCGGCCTTGGCATAAGCCTCGTCAAACGGCACAAAATCTTCTACTGCCTTGCCCATTACCTTGCGCAGATATTTCAGATAATCGCGGGTAAACACCAAATCATCCACAAGTGAATGCGAAGCGGTTCCATGACCCGTAATCATGAATTTGGGCTTGAACTCCAGAAGCTTGTCTATCGCGCGCAGCCAGCTGCGACTGTCTGCATCGCCCACAAAGGGTATACGGCCTATAAAGATAATATCGCCCGCGTACAACACGCTGTCTTCCTGCACAAACATTACCATGTCATCCGGTGCATGCGCTGGGCCGACATGATGCAATACAAAGTGCAGACCGCCCATTTCAAAGCGGGTTTCCTCACCCAGCCATTTGTCAGCCGCTACCAGCCGGCTGTTTTCATCCACCCACGGAAACAAGTCTTCACGCCTTTGCAACATCAGCTTGGCGGCCGCGTCGGAGTTCAGGTATTCCTGCCCTCTGTTATGCGCCCAAATCTCGACGCCCATATCCTTTAATACCTGCAGACCGTAAATGTGATCCGCATGGTAATGGCTCACAATCACTCGCTTGATCGGCAGACTGGTGACAGTTTTAATCGCCGCTACCAGCTTGTGCGCAAGCACCGGGGTACCCAGCGAGTCGAATACCACCACACCCGCATCCGTCACCACAAATCCGGCGTTGGACATGTAACCCTCATTGGCGGATGAAGCCGCACCGGCTTCACCCTGCACGTAATAGCAATGCGTACTCACTTTGATAGGCGTAATGGTTACGTCAGCGTAAGCAAACTGCACCACCAATAACAAACTAAATATATACAAGATGTTACGAGAAACTATCTTAATCATGAGAGCGATCCTGACTTGATTTTACGTCCGGAATTGAACACAGAATCTTAATTGTATACTGAACTACCCAAGTAATTAACCTCACTCACGCAGGTAATAGTTTTTTCCCGGCTGAATTGATATTTTGCAGACGAAAAAAACGGACACCTTGCGGCGCCCGTTTTACTTGCAGAGTTAACCCCTAAACTACTGAATCAACTCTTATTCCACTTTAATTTCTATGCAAAATTTCCCAGCCATTTTCCTAACCGCAGAGAATTAAACACTTAAATTAAAACTTGTAACGCAATGCCACTGAATATGCATTTTGCGAGTGTGTTGTTGTATTGCTATACGGAGCACCTGCACCAGGGGCGCCGCCAGCCAACATCACAGCAGTAACGTCAACAGTCTTCGTCACCTTTGGAGTAATTACGGCAGCAGCTTCAATTGCCAGATTTTTGGATAGGTCATAACCACCGCCAAAAGTCATAGAATCTGTCACAACGGCAGGGAAGAACATATTGTTAAAGAAGTTAATGGCAGCATTTTTGTACTCAGCACTGGCAGGATTTGCAGATGGGCTGACTTTGCCGATTGGATCATCAGCCTGGTTGTAACCTATACCAAGCCAGTAACCACTTCCGGTATATTTGGCACCAATCGCAACAACTGTCTGATCTTTCCAATTGAAATCCTTAAAGCCTGTAGCAGAAGACCACTGGATGGACTTGTAATCAGCTGTCAACGTCACATTGGACATGGTGTAAGCAATACCTGCTTTCATTTCCGCAGGCTGTGCCAATTTATCACCAAATGTCGGCAGGCCTGTACATGAACCACCTGCAGGAGAACACAATCCGAATTGCGTGCCAGCTCCAGATATCTGAGTACCATAGGTCATTTCGATGGCTGACTGGTATGATGCTGCGACTACCATGGCTGGTGTAACGTTGTAATAACCACCCAGACTGGCACCAAAACCGGTACTGGTATCGGCGTTCTGTGCGGCATTATATGCACCGCCTTTGTTGATATAAGAAATCGCCAATGAACCGTATTGCAGTATGGGTGAGAAGCCTACGCCGTAATCTTTATCATTGTAGGCAATGGTCGGCATCAACCTTGCAATACTCATCTGGGTTTTAGCGGCAATATGAGTGCTGTAAGAAGCGCCACTATAATCAACACCCATACCCGCTATACCGGCAAACGCAACACCATAGCTCAGTGTATCGCTGATGCGACTGGAATATGAAAAATCTGGAATTACACTTGCGTTAGTACCACTGGTTTGTTCCGCACCACCCATGCCAGTGTTGGTAACAGTAGGCTTGAAATAGTTAACCCCGCCAACAATTTCGGATCCTGTAGATTTACCCAGCATTGCAGGGTTGGCCCACGCACTATCAGCACCCATATAATTGGCTACGCCCGTGCCGCCCAATGCATTGCTCTGCGCACCGACAGCCATCATTTCATTGCCGTTTGTGGCGTATGCCATTGGTGAAACCAAGCCTGCTGCTATCAATGCGACTACAATTTTTATATTATTATTCATATATTCCTCTCTAGTTGGGTTTTGCATTTATTGATTACTGACCTACACTTTGCGACTTTGCTACATTTGCTACTATATCTATTTGTTTATATGAATTGGCTAATTTATAAGTTCCATTCACCGCCGATTCTAAACATTTCATCGACGACCATGCCAACTCATCTTGATGAAAAAGAAATCTATAAATCTTTACAAATCAAATAACATCAGCATTTAAAAGAAACTAGAGACTTGCGTCTATAACTATTTTGAGCATAGTACATAACCCATTAGAGCTATGTGGCCATTCTGCAAAATAAGACATATTAAAACATATAGTTATATGGTTTACCGGGTTATAGGATAATTGAATTTGGTGTTTATGGTTGTTGCAAAATAACAACATTTGCAGCAATAAAATCTTTCATCTGAATATTATTTCACGCCTGCTGATTTGCAAATTTTTAACTAAATTGGAGATCCTAATATTTTACAAGCAAAGACGTACAATCAGATTTACAGGACAAAAAAACGGACACCTTACGGTGTCCGTTTTTACAGATTTCTAAACCGGAACAGGGTTACCCCTGCGCAGAATTAGAAAGCAACTGACATACCCAATGAGTAGCCGTTTGAATCTGCACCGCCATCAACTGTTTGCTTGTCAGCTTCAACATACATAGCTGTTTTCTTTGACAATGCATATGTTACTGAACCAACAGTATTGGCTGAATTTACATCATTAACGTTTGCTGCTGTTGTAGAAAGTGTAGATTTGTAATAAGCAAGGCCTACGTCAATTTTAGAGCTAACACCGAAGGTAACACCACCCCACATATTGGCAACTTTAGTATCAGTACCACTTGTATATGCACCTGCAACGTTTGTATTAGCGTTGGTCTGGTTAGAGTAACCAACAGTTACTTTACCATCGCCAAAGTTAAAACCAGCACCTATTTGCATATGTGTTGTATCGTTGTCGGCTGTAGCAGTTGGTGCTGTTGGCTTGATTTTGGAATAGGATGCACCTACGTTAACTGCACCGCTAGCATACACAACACCGGCTGCTGTTGTTGAACCGTAACCGCTACCGTTGTTGTTGCCGCCCAGTGAGTGGTCAGCCATAACTGTTACGTCGCCGAATTTTCCTGTGTAAGAAAAGTCGTTGTCGTTACGAGTAGCGCTTGGCCTGCCAGTTGCAGTATTAACGCCTGAATCAGCATTGGCTGAAGTAATACCAATGTATTTATGACCAAATGGATCAATTGTACCGTTCACTTTAAATGACACGGTGTATTGATGACCCATATCAAGGCTGCCGAAGTCACCTGAAAGACCTACTGTTGACTGACGTGAAAATAAAGTTACTGGTGCAGTCGCGCTATAAGATGATGAGTTAGTACCTGTACCAGTCCATACATCACCTTCCAATACAACGTTTGCTTTCATGCCATTGCCCAGATCTTCGCTGGACTTGATTCCGAAACGGTTTGAATTCAAAACGCCTGAACCCATGGTGTTGCTTGTATTGCCAGCAGTTGTAACGCTGCGCAGACCGCCGTCAACTACGCCATAAACGGTAACATCAGCCATGGCGGCTACTGGTGCTGCGAATGCTGCTGCGATTGCCAGAGCGATAATTTTCTTTTGCATTTGTAACTCTCCTTAGTTATTGAAATTAGGCGGTACTAAGCCTGTGTTCTGCAAATTCCCTCTGAATGGAAATTCGGTAGCGATTGTGCATTAGTCATTCGGTGTTATACAAGTACAAATGCTATTTTTTAACCAAAAGCTCATATAACTGTATCATTTCTGCAACACATTGCTTCTTAGCCTGTAAAATCAGGCATGGAAGACATACTGGCGCATATCACAACCTTCTGATTTTCCTCCCAATATATTCATATTAAGGAATTATCCACTGCAAAATTGCAACCTGAAAATCGCGAATTTTGAACAACCAAGCAATCCATTTCAAGCTCTATATCCTTCTTGAAACAAGCACTAATCAATTAAATAATTTTTAAAAAAAATAAAAACCCGCTATGTCGCCACAGCGGGGGTTATTTAACACATTACTAATTTCTAAATTTTAGATCTGGCAAATATACCGCACTAAATTAGAACTTCTTGTTCAGGCCAAAAGCGATCATGCGCGAACCTTCGCCAGCCTTTATGTTGCTCAATGCATTGCCTGCAACGCTGTATTGAGTAGATGCAGTACCCTGACTCATGGTGCTGTATGCCGCATAGAAAGTTGTAGTCTTGCTCAGGCCTTGCAACCATGCCACAGTCATGCCGGAAGCATCTTTATCTGTACCTTGAGCGGTCAAAGTTGCCTTGGCGTAAGTTAAAACAGCTGTACCGGCAGCAGTTACAGGTGCTGAAGCACTAATTGACATTACTCTGTCGGAATCAGTATTTGAATCCACTTTGTTGGTCTGGTAAGTGGCAAACAACTTGGCCATTTCCAGGTCATAAGAAGCACCAAGCGCTGTTTCTGTCGTTTTTGCACCCGTTCCAACTGCAGCAGCTGCAGTATTGGTTGCATAAACAAGCGCAGCAGCCAAAGGGCCTGCTGAGTAGTTTACAGATGCCATAGTCGCAGTACCTGTAGTAGCAGTAGAAGCATCAGCTACGTTTACGTCACCCGATCCGCCGGCTGTATCAAGAGAATGGTTAACTACAATATTGAAACCGCTGAAGTTTGGTGAGGTGTATGAAAGCGCCTTGGGAAGACGCTTCAGACTGGCGTTGTTACCAACCATGAATACATGTCCTGTCAGGTTGCCCAAAGGCGTGATCAAAGAACCGCTTATCGGGTCGAAACGGCTGAAGTCATAGCCGGTAGTTTGCATGAAACCTGCAGCAACTGTACCCAAATCACCGGACAGTACAACAATTTGTTGGCGAGAGGTACCAATAGGAGCATCTTTAGTATTATCCAGTTTATATTCCAGAACTATGGATGCCTTCATGCCGTTGCCAATGTCTTCAGAGGCCTTGACACCGAGACGTGAACCAGCCAAACCGCTGGATACCATTTCTGTGCCGCCCTTGACGCCAGTACCAGAAATATTTGCAACAGCAGCGTCAACAACGCCGTATACCGTTGTATCAGCAAACGCGGGTGCGGAAAAAGCGGCAGCGAGTGCCAGAATGATGATTTTCTTTTGCATGTTTAATCTTCCTTAAGATATAAATTTAAAATGAAGGGGCTCATTTAAACGAGCCCCTTCAAACAAATTTCCTGTGTTGGAAATCCGGGAAGAATTATGCAAAACGAAAGTTACAGGAATATTAATACATGTTTATTTTCTAAATTTCATTCGTTTTCGCTGAATTCCTTATTGCATCACAAAAACTCTAAATATCCATGTCTGTTCGATAACACTTTTGCCAGTCATATTGTTGCGGTGGTTTAAGGTTATTGCCCATAAACGAATTTGTAGTTATAGTGAACTACAATAATAACAACACAACGAGACTCTAAAATGACCACAGTTTCGATACGAATACCTGATGACTTGCTAAAAGAGACGGAAAGCAGGGCTAAAGTTCTGCACATCCCGCGTGCGGAATATATCCGCCGAGCCATTGCCGCGATGAACCATGAAATGCTCACACAGAAGCGTCGTGAACGTTTGATAAAAACCTCTCAGCGTGTAAGCGCTGAGAGCATGAAGGTAAATGCGGAATTCGACGCAATTGAAAGTACTCCTCGTGCTTAAGCAAGGTGAGATATGGCTGGCAAATCTTAACCCCGGCAAGGGAAGCGAACCCGGCAAAACTCGCCCGGTGCTGATAGTACAAGGGCAGGCCTTGCTTGATGCAGGACACCCTTCTACCTTGATTATTCCTTTATCCACAAATTTGATTGAAGATGCAGAACCATTGCGCATTCGTGTTACTGCAACCGGCAAGTTGAAACAAGATTCTGATTTACTGATTGATCAGTTACGCGCGATTGACAATCGGCGCCTGACTGATGGCCCACTCATGCGTTGCGACGAGCAGTTGATGAGTCGCGTTCAAGGGGCGATTATCGATTTACTGGAAATGTAGCCCGCAGGGTGCGCACGGCGCACCCTGCATGATTCGGATTATGCAATACCTACTCAGCATAAACTACACAGGAATGACGTTATTAAACAGACGCGCCAATTCCACACCCGGCTCTTCAGCACGCATAAACGCCTCACCCACCAGGAAGGCATGCACCTCGTGCTTACGCATCAAGGCAACATCTTCCTGTTTGAGGATACCGCTCTCGGTTACGACAATTTTGTCAGCAGGAATACTCGGCAAAAGTTCGATGGTGTTTTGCAGGCTTACTTCAAAGGTGCGCAGGTTGCGGTTGTTGATGCCGAGCAGTGGCGTGCTCAGTTGCAACGCCAGGTCAAGCTCGGTGCCATTGTGCACTTCAACCAGCACGGCCATGCCCAGACTGTGTGCCAGCGATTCAAACTCGCGCATTTCGTCCAGACTCAGGGCGGCGGCAATCAGCAGAATGGCATCCGCACCCATCCCACGCGCTTCATATATCTGGTAAGTATCCACCATGAAATCCTTGCGCAATACCGGTAACTGGCAGGCCGCCCGCGCCTGTTGCAGATAGGCGGCGCTACCCTGAAAAAACTGCGCGTCGGTCAACACAGACAGACAGGCAGCGCCATGCTTGGCATAGCTGGCAGCTATATCAGCGGGGCGAAAATCGTCGCGCAACACGCCTTTACTAGGACTGGCTTTCTTGATTTCAGCGATCACGGCTGGCTTACCAGCGCTTATCTTGCTGCGGATTGCACCTGCAAAGTCACGCACGGCTGCGGCCTGCTCGGCCTCAGACCGCATGACAGTCAATGGTTTTAACAGTTTAGCTGCAGCTACTTCCTGCGCTTTTACCGCGAGAATTTTATTCAGAATATCGGACATAAACTTGTTTCCATTTACTAAACCGTATTTTAAAAATATCGTCATTCCCGCGCAGGCGGGAATCCAGTGTTTTAAAAACAAGGCATTTTTTCTTGCTGGATTCCCGCCTGCGCGGGAATGACGGGATATATAGAGCCTGTGTAACAAACTATGCATAGTTTACCATTACCGTTGTCATTCCCGCCAAACCTCTATTCCAGTAGAATGCGATGCATGCAACCCGCCGTGTACATTCTGGCCAGTCAACGCAATGGCACTTTGTATACGGGTGTCACCAGTGCTTTGGTAAAGCGCATCTGGGAACATCAAAATGATTTTATTGAAGGATTTACCAAACGCTATGATGTGCATGACTTGGTGTATTACGAATTGCATACTGACATGCAGCCTGCAATTACCAGAGAGAAGCAAATCAAGAAATGGAATCGCGCCTGGAAAATCAGATTGATTTAAACTGGCAATCCTGAATGGCGTGATTTATGGCAGGATATTTTATAAGTATGTCATTCCCGCGCAGGCGGGAATCCAGCGGGTTTAAACAAAAGGCCTTTTTTATTACTGGATTCCCGCCTGCGCGGGAATGACGGCAGGACGGGTATGACGAAGTATCGAAATTTGTGTAAATATGAAAAACAAAATGGAAGACATAAAGAGTTACATGAATGAAGTCGGCAGGCAGGCGCGTGCCGCTTCGCGTCTGATGGCGCAGGCTGACACCAATAAAAAGAACCATGCGCTGGAAGCAATTGCGCAGGCCTTGCTGACCGGCAGTGCCGCGCTGCTCGCCGCCAACGCCAAGGATGTTGCCGCAGCCCGTGCCGGTGGGCTGGATGCCGCTTCGCTCGACAGGCTCACGCTCACCGACAAAACCATACTCGGCATGGTGGAAGGCTTGCGCCAGATCGCCGCCCTGCCCGACCTCATCGGCGAAATCACCGACATGAAATATCGCCCTTCCGGCATTCAGGTGGGCAAGATGCGCGTGCCGCTGGGCGTGATCGGCATCATTTACGAGTCGCGTCCCAATGTG
>JBBQYH010000004.1:0-41154 GCA_038208855.1 Burkholderiales bacterium | reverse complement strand
TCTTCCGGACCCGAGCACCATGCACCGCAACCTGTAGCGTGCGAACCCATGACGTAGGGCTCAGAAAGTGTTAATTCCGGGTTTTCGTATTTAGGATCAACGTCAGTTGCCGCCCAAAGAACTGCTTGACCAACGGTCATGCCCAGGAAGTTGTGCCAGCCGATCTCTTCAAGATGCGGATCCTGGAAGGCTTCCATGGTCACCATCTGAATTGGACCGCGGCCGGCATTCACCTCAGAGATAATTGCATGGTTACGCAAACAGGTCGGGATTGGTTTGTGGGACAAGTGCTGTCCTTCGGTATCCAGGTATTCCTTGCCGACCATTTCCGACAGAGCCGGGAACCACTTGGATTCATACTCTTCACCCAGACAATTTTGTGTATAAGTCTTGAGGTGCAGGAAGTAGGCGCCGACAGGACCGTAACCATCCTTGAAGCGTGCCAGCACGATACGGTTTTCCATCTGCGTCATCTTCGCACCGGCTTCAATCATCAGGCCATACGCAGAACCCGAAGACCAGGGTGCGTACCAGACACGACCCGCACCTTCACCGACTGAACGCGGTTTGAAGATCATTGAGGCACCACCGGCACCACAGATAACGGTCTTGGACTTGAATACGTGGTAGTTACCCGTACGCACATTGAAACCAACAGCACCTGCAACACGGTTTTCCTTGGAATCATCCATCAGAAGATGGGTAATGGCGACACGGTTGAATACCTTGTCTGCGGATTTTTTCGCGGCTTCGGCAACAATCGGCTTGTAAGATTCACCGTGAATCATGATCTGCCAACGGCCTTCACGCAGGAAGGTACCTGTCTTCGTGTTTTTCATGATCGGCAGGCCCCACTCTTCAAACTGGTGCACCGTGGAGTCAACATGGCGCGCCATGTCAAAAGCCAGATCCTCGCGCACCATGCCCATCAGATCCATACGCGCATAACGCACATGATCTTCCGGGTTGTTTTCGCCGAAGCGCGCGCCAATGTAACAGTTGATCGCGTATAAACCCTGTGCGACCGCACCGGAACGATCAATGTTTGCTTTTTCAGCAATGACGATTTTTTTGTTCTTGCCCCAATATCTGGCCTCAAACGCAGCACCAGTGCCACCCATGCCTGCACCGGCTACCAGAATGTCGATATCGTCTTCAATAATTGTCTTGTAGCTCATTAGTAGTAAACTCCTTCTTTTAGTGCTAAACCGGCAAACTCGAGTGTGCGCAAGGCGCCATCATCCATACGGATATGTTTCGGTTCAAAACACAATAGCTCACTGTCACGCATTTCTTTACTTGGAGCAGGCAAATCAGCAAGGTTAGGAGTCGCAGAGCCCCACGGTTTTGTCGTTATAGGAGCCAACAGCTCCATGTCTTTTTTTCCATTACGGAACTTGATGCGCCAGGCAATAGTGCCTTTTTCCTCATCACGAAGCACTCGAACCGAGCTACCCAATGGCGCGAAATCTGCATAACCACGCACATCAATTGCCTGGTGTGGGCAGGCTTTTACACAGGAGAAACACTCCCAACACATGTTGGGTTCAATGTTGTAAGCACGACGCAGGGTTTTATCAATGTGCATGATGTCAGATGGACAGATATCAACGCAGTGTCCACACCCATCACAACGAGTCATATATACGAAAGTTGGCATAAAATTATCTCTCTATTCAAATAAAAGTTAAATTGGTGCTAGTAATGGTTAGGTGCCTCACGCTTGATACCAAGCCCCATATAAACCGGCTTCTTGCCCATATACTGCGGGATATCAGGGAATTTTGCATGTACAGCAGGATCCGACAGATCGTAATCCGGAGGTAAATTCTCTCTTGATTCGTCTGCTATGGTAATACGCTTCTGAAAAGCGGCGGCCGGCTTAAAGAACATATGCGCAAACTTGGACCACAGTACGCTGCCAAAAAGTGTCGTGCTAGCAGCGACAAACAAAACCAGGAACAGCATTGTCCATCCGGCAATAGCGTGCGACTGCATATAAGACCAGATCAAACCGAAAATCGAGGTTGTGAGCAGTGAGAGGATAAACAAATCCGCACGTTCGAAGCGATACCAGGTAAGGCCTTCTGCAGACACATCAACACGGATAAAAAACCAGAACCAGGACCCACCAACAGCCAACATCAACGCACCGAGATGCCACAACTGAGGCAGGATCGCAGGTGTAGGCATATCCAGCGTCGGATAATTGAAAATCATAATGGCGGTAGTAGCAGCGAACATAACGAAGCCATACATGGTCAGCAGATGGGAAAGTCTGCGTCTTGTACTTTTAAATTCGCCAGAAGTTAACACTTCTTTCACCAGTACTTTCACTGCAATTGTAGATTTTTCACCAACACCTACATTACGCTTTGCACTCTTCTTTGCTTTTTTTGCATTTTCGAAAAAGTACTGGGCGCTTTTCTTGTGAATCATATCAAGTACTGTCCCGCCTATCACCAGCAGGACCATCAAAATGATGTATCCCTGCATGATGCTGGGTGAGATTAATGCCGAAAGCTCTGAAAATGGGTTGGTCAATAACATAAAGTTTTCCTCAAATTTGTTAGGCGCAAAATTGTTTTGTAATTAGTTGTCCGTCAAGGTCATGAACTGGCCCCTGCATCCATCGCATTGATCAGTACATACAAAAGTTGGCATTGTGTTACCTCCATTAAAATTTCGTTAAAAAAAATTCTTACTAAAATTCAACTATAAATCAATTAGCCATGCATGCAGATGACTGCATGCACAGTCAGTTCAAATACTACTTATCGATAGTTGCGTAATATTCTTTCAGTATTTTCAACACCTCGGGACGGCTGAACTCCACTGGCACTTCTTCACCCTTGGACAGCGCATTGCGCAATTGCGTGCCTGAAACCTGCAAACGATCTGCATCATCATGTGGGCAGGTTTTTGCAGAAGCCATTCCGCCGCATTTGTAGCACCAGAAAGAAATATCAATCTTGAGCGCTTCGGTTTCCAAAGCACCTTTGGGCACCTGATCGAAGATGTGATGCGCATCAAACGGACCGTAATAGCTACCAACACCAGCGTGGTCGCGACCGACAATCTGGTGTGAGCAGCCGTAGTTCTGGCGGAACACTGCATGCAACAGCGCTTCGCGCGGGCCGGCATAACGCATATCCAGAGGATAGCCGGCCTGAACCACTGTTTTCTTCACAAAATATTTATCGGTCAGCGTACCTATCGCCTTGGCGCGCACTTCAGCAGGAATATCGCCCGGCTTGAGGTTTCCAAGCAGCGAGTGAATCAACACGCCATCGCATACTTCAATGGCAATTTTTGCCAGGTATTCATGCGAGCGATGCATAGGATTACGCGTCTGGAAGCAGGCAATTTTGGACCAGCCCATCTTGGAAAAAATTTCGCGTGTTTGTGCCGGAGTCTTGAATAACTCAGGGTATTTCTCGGGGAAACCGCCCTGTGACAACACCTTGATTGAACCGGCCAGATTTACATCACCCTGTTCCATCACCATTTTTACGCCAGGATGTTTGGGATCGGTGGTCTTGAACACCATCGCGCATTCATGCGCCTTGTCGATGGCATACTTTTCGCTGATCATCATTGTTGCCAGCACTTCGCCGTTTTCCGCATCTGTCAACGCAACTTCTTGTCCCGTTTTGAGTGTATCTGCTGTTGCCTTGTCCACAGAAAGCGTAATCGGAATAGGCCAGAACAAACCATTGGCCGTTTTCATGCCGTCACATACACCCGCCCAATCGGCGTGCGTCATAAAACCATTCAGAGGCGTAAAACCTCCGATACCAAACATGATAATGTCGCCTTTTTCACGCGAACTTACCTTTATTTGCGTTAATTTTTTGCTTCGATCCAGCTCTTCTTTTAGGGCTTTACCCTCAAGCAACAACGGATTTAGACCACCACCCCCATGCGGATTCACCAATGCCATATAATACTCCTCTAATATTAACGCTTTATTATATATAGACTTTTTGCCACTTTTTTTAACCGAAAGGATATTAGTTCATTAGTTCTGAGCCTACGATAACCCTTATGGGTTTATGGCGACCACCCATAAGGGTTATAAGGAAGTCCATTGCTCCAGCTATAACATTGATAGTCCAGCGAATTATAAAAGTCATAAAATTATGATAAAATTTGTCAACTAATCGAACTACCAGCTGCGGAAATTCTCGTATTCAAAGTTCCTGGATCACTCAATCAAATTCAATTTATCGACAGTCTTATGGCATCAACACCCTTGCATGACCCAATAGGGACCCCCCCTATTGGTGAAAAACTGGAAATGCGTACTACCACATGCTATATGTGTGCATGCCGTTGCGGCATACGTGTGCATCTCAGGGATGGTGAAGTGCGTTATATTGACGGCAATCCCAATCACCCGCTGAATCAGGGTGTCATCTGCGCCAAGGGTAGTTCCGGCATCATGAAGCAGTATTCGCCTGCCAGACTGACCCAGCCCCTGTTGCGCAAAAAAGGCGCGGAGCGAGGCGAAGGCGAATTTGAGCCTATCAGCTGGGAACAGACTTTTTCCATTTTGGGCGAACGCCTGAAAAACATACGCTCCACCGATCCAAAAAAGTTCGCCTTGTTTACCGGACGCGACCAGATGCAGGCATTGACCGGTCTGTTTGCGCGTCAGTTTGGCACACCCAATTATGCGGCACATGGCGGCTTTTGTTCGGTCAACATGGCTGCCGGCATGATCTACACCATTGGTGGTTCGTTCTGGGAGTTTGGCGGACCCGACCTTGAGCGCGCCAAGTTGTTCATCATGATAGGCACAGCGGAAGATCACCATTCCAACCCGCTTAAAATTGCCATTTCCAAATTCAAACGCGACGGTGGCCGCTTTATATCGATCAATCCCGTCCGTACCGGCTACTCCGCCATTGCCGATGAATGGGTGCCAATCAAACCGGGCACCGATGGCGCGCTGATGCTTGCGCTGATACACGAATTAATTGCAATGGGTCTGTATGACCGCGAATTTCTGGCCAGATACACCAACGCAGGTGAGTTGGTCAACCTCGATGAAGCTCACGATGAATTCGGCATGTTCGTGCGTTCGGAAGTGCCCAAGGAAGAGGGCTGTTTTGATCCGCAAAATAAATTATGGTGGGATCGCATTTCAGACAAACCCGTGATTACCCATGCCGAAGGTGCAGACCCCTATCTGTTTGGTGAATTCACCTTGGCTGATGGCACCAAGGTCAAACCGTCGTTCCAGTTATTACAGGAACGCGTGAAAGATTACACCCCGGATTGGGCATCCAAGATCACCGGTATCCCTGCAGATACTATCCACCGCCTTGCTTATGAAATGGGCATTACCGCGCGCGATCAAAAAGTTGTCTTACCCATAGCCTGGACAGACTCATGGGGCAAGGAACACGAAACCGTGACCGGCAATCCTGTCGCGTTCCACGCCATGCGTGGACTGGCTGCACACTCCAACGGTTTCCACACTATTCGCTCGCTCGCCATTTTGATGTCGATGCTGGGCACCATAGACCGCCCGGGCGGCTTCCGCCACAAAGCGCCTTTCCCGCGCCCTATACCACCGTGTGCAAAAACACCCAACAACCATCGTGCTGTGCAGCCTGATATGCCGCTGGACGGCATGCCTCTGGGCTGGCCGGCTGACCCCGATGATCTGTTTGTAGATGACGAAGGCAAGCCGGTGCGCATCGACAAGGCTTTCTCGTGGGAATTCCCGCTGTCAGTGCACGGCCTGATGCATAACGTGATTACCAATGCATGGCGTGGCGATCCCTATCCCATCGACACTCTGCTGATTTTCATGTCCAACATGGGCTGGAACTCCACCATGAATACGCTGGAAGTGCGCAAAATGCTGAATGACAAAAATGAAGATGGCGAATACAAGATTCCATTCATTGTTGTCAGCGATGCCTTCGAATCGGAGATGACGTCCTTTGCCGATCTGATTCTGCCCGATACCACCTACCTTGAACGTCACGACGTGATGTCGATGCTGGACAGGCCGATCTCGGAATTTGACGGCCCAGTCGATGCCATACGTGTGCCTATCTTTCCACCCAAGGGAGAATGTAAACCTTTTCAGGAGGTGCTGATCGAACTTGCTTCACGCCTCAAATTGCCCGCATTTTCAAATCAGGACGGCTCGCGCAAATTCCGCGACTATCCCGATTTCATTATCAACTACGAGACAGCACCGGGGTCAGGTATTGGATTCCTGTCCGGCTTCCGCGGCAAGGGTGGCGAAAAATCCATGGTGGGAGAACCCAATCCCAAGCAGCTGGAAATGTATGAGGCAAACAATTGCGTGCATCACTACGAGTTACCGCAATCCTACCAATATATGCGCAACTGGAATAAAGGTTACCTGGAATGGTCGCAACGCAACCGCATTACGCGTTATGCTGATCCGATTCAGCTGCATATTTATTCTGAAGTGCTGCAGTCATTCCGCCTGGCGGCACAGGGCAAAGGCCTCACGCGTAAACCGCCCGAACATTTAAAGAAGCGCGTGGAAACTTTCTTCGATCCCTTGCCGTTCTATTTTGAGCCTTTGGAAACTCAGGTTACCGATTTGCACAAATATCCGCTGGCTGCAATTACACAGCGTCCAATGGCCATGTATCACTCATGGGACTCGCAAAACGCCTGGCTGCGTCAGATTCATGCACATAACTACCTAATGGTGAATACTGCCACCGCCAAAACGGCGGGTATCGCCGATGGCGGCTGGATGTGGATTGAATCTCAATGGGGCAAGGTACGCTGCATGTGCCGTCACTCGGAATCTGTCGAACCGGGTACGGTATGGACCTGGAACGCGATCGGCAAATCTGCCGGCGCATGGAATCTGTTGCCCGGTGCAAATGAATCCAAGCTTGGCTTCCTTTTGAACCATGTGATCTCTGAAGAACTTCCGGTAAAAACCGGCGGCCTCACCTCCAACTCTGACCCCATCACCGGCCAGGCCGCCTGGTTCGATGTGCGCGTGCGCATTTACGCGGCCGCGCCCGGCGAAGCGGAGGAAACCTCGCCACAGTTCGAACCCATGCTTCCTTATCCCGGCACCAAGCCCAATTTTGGCAAATGGCTGGCTTACTTTGCAGGTAAAAAGAAATGACACAGCTAGCACTCGTTATCGACCTTAACGTTTGCGTGGGCTGTCATGCCTGCGTAACCAGTTGCAAGGAATGGAACACTTCCGGCCCCGCCGGACCCTTAAGCGACAGCAATCCCTACGGTGAAAATCCTTCCGGCACTTTTTTCAATCGCGTACAGACCTTTGAGGTCGGCACCTTCCCCAACACTGAAACAGTGCATTTCCCCAAATCATGTTTACATTGCGAAGATCCGCCCTGTGTGCCGGTTTGCCCTACCGGTGCATCTTACAAGCGCAAGCAGGACGGTATAGTGCTGGTCGATTATGACAAGTGCATAGGCTGCCAGTATTGCTCCTGGGCCTGTCCTTACGGCGCGCGCGAGATTGATGAAAAACAGCAGGTAATGAAGAAATGCACATTATGTGTGGACAGAATTTATAGCGAGACCTTGCCCGAAGCGGATCGCAAGCCTTCCTGCGTGATGGCTTGCCCCACCAGTGCGCGCCTGTTTGGCGACGTGCACGATCCGGAATCGGTGGTATCACGCGCCATTCGCGAGAACGCAGGTTATGCGCTGATGCCCGAGTGGGGCACGCATCCCGCCAACCACTATCTGCCGCGACGCAAGACTGCGATAAAGATTCATGAAGACGAATTGATGCGCGTGGACAACCCGCTCAAGATAGACGGCAAGCTGCCCAAACCTTCCAAGCAACAACCCACACTAGACGACAGCACGAGCTGGTAACAGGAATACACGATGAAACCACCTTTTTCAGTTATTTTTTTAACGACACTCATCGGTGTCGGCCAGGGATTGTTTCTGGCATTGTTTGCAGGGCAACTCTACTCATTCTTTGATTTGTTGCCGAATCAGGATAGTCGTTCTTTTTATGGCATGGGCAGCATCATCGTACTGTTGTTTTTAACTGCAGGATTAATTGCCTCATTCTTTCACCTTGGGCATCCTGAACGTGCCTGGCGCTCGGCCGCGATGTGGCGCACTTCCTGGCTGTCGCGTGAAGTAATTGTATTGCCGGCATTTATGGGAACCGTATTCTTGTATGCTGTCTCACACTGGTTCAACTGGCATATGCCGATAATTGAGCTCGGTAACAATTATCAGGTCGACATCACGCTTGTTATCGGTGTTATTGCTACATTTTTATGTTTTGTCCTGTTTATCTGTACCGGGATGATTTATGCCAGCCTGCGTTTTATGCAAGAGTGGCATACCCCGCTCACACCGCTCAACTTTACGTTATTTGGCGGCGCATCCGGCTTTCTGCTGGCAAGCATCTTTGCAAGTTTTACCTCTACCGACCTGACCAGTTTTTATGCTGCCTGGGCCATAGTCCTCACGCTGCTCGCGCTAATCGGGCGTATTGCTTCACTCATGCGCAATGCTGCTATCAGGCCGAAATCTACATTGAGTACTGCGATAGGTATCAAGCACCCGCATATCGTGCAGATCTCCCCGGGCTCCATGGGAGGAACATTCAATTCGCGAGCTTTTTTTCACGGCAAAAGCGACAGATTTATCCGGGCGATCAAGCCGGCTTTTATTATTCTGAGTTTCATACTGCCATTAATTTTGCTTGGATTGGGTCTGCTAGCCCCTAAAATTCTGATGGCTGCATTTATTATCCAATACACCGGTCTGTTGGCTGAACGCTGGTTCTTTTTTGCCGAGGCCAATCATCCGCAGAATTTGTATTACCAAAAAGTGGCCTGATTCCTTATTTCAAATTGAGTTTGGCAATATACATAAAGCAGCTCAAGGTGTTACTAGTTGCCAATTTGCCACATGTACGTCTTATCAAATGCTTGCAATTAATTAATTCTTGAACAAGGAATTAGTTGCTAGCATTTGATTTAACAAGTCTAATATCCATATAACCCTAAAGGGTTATGCAACTTTACTCGTAATAGTTATAGACGTTTATTAGCCAATTCTTCTTAATGTCGGGATCCGCCCAAATATGGTCAGGACATACTGTTAACAATTTCAAAATATTTTAAGGAGCAACTACAATGAGTTTTGATAAAGAACTGGATACACGCGGAATGAACTGCCCACTGCCTATCCTGAAAACAAAAAAAGCATTAGCCGACATGACTGCTGGTCAAGTGCTCAAAGTAGTTTCTACCGATGCCGGCTCTGTAAAAGACATGCAGGCATTTGCCAACCAAACAGGCAACACATTGGTGTCCTCAGCTGAGGAAAAGGGCGAATACATCTTTATGATGCAAAAGAAGTAATTTTACTTCCGCTCTTGAGCTGACTTTATATATAGAGGATAACATCATGAAAAAAATGGGAATTATTGCAACCAAAGGAACACTGGATATGGCCTATCCACCACTGATCCTCGCATCAACTGCCGCTGCTTTGGGTTGGGAGGTGATGGTTTTTTGCACATTCTACGGATTGGAATTGCTACGCAAGAACATGGATGGCATCCGTGTTAGTCCATTAGCTAACCCAGCCATGCCTATGCCTTTGCCTATGCCAGTCTTTGTACAAGCATTGCCGGGCATGGAAGCCATGGCCAGCATGATGATGAAACAAAAAATCAAAAGCAAAGGTGTTGCTTCACTTACTGAACTGCGCGAAATGTGCATAGAAGCGGATGTAAAATTCGTTGCTTGCCAGATGACGGTTGACCTGTTCGAATTCGACAAGAGCGACTTCATCGGTGGTATTGATTATGTTGGAGCAGCATCCTTTATGGAATTTGCCGGCGAAGCGGACGTTTGCCTGTTTATCTGATTTCAACACCAAGTAATAAAAAAACCGCAGCAATGCGGTTTTTTTTATTGCCGTCATTCGGCATTCCGCTTATTTCAATACATTATTGCGCTGGAGTCGGTGCATATATCGATACTGTTATAATCTCTTAATAACAACTTAATTCAGGCATCTAATATGAAAGCTCTAATCTGCGGCTCTATGGCATACGACACCATCATGGTGTTTCACGACCAATTCAAAAAACATATCCTGCCCGAGCAAATACACATTTTGAACGTTGCATTTCTGGTACCCGAAATGCGCCGAGAGTATGGCGGATGTGCCGGCAACATTGCTTATAATCTGCAACTGCTGGGCGGCGACCCGCTGCTTATGGCGACTGTGGGCGATGATTTTGCACCCTATGCGACCAGACTTGAAAAACTGGGAATATCTCAGCAGCATTTACGCCATATACCGAACAGCTTTACCGGGCAGGCTTTTATCACCACCGATCTGGATGACAATCAAATTACCGCTTTTCATCCCGGCGCAATGAGCATGTCGCACCTTAACCATGTAAGCGATGCTAAAGATGTCAGCATCGGTATCGTGTCGCCCGACGGACGAGATGGCATGATGCAGCACGCGGAAGAATTTGTAGAAGCCAAAATTCCTTTTGTGTTTGATCCCGGCCAGGGCATGCCGATGTTTGGCAAAGATGACTTGCTTCGCTTTATTCAGCAGGCTGACTACATCACTGTGAACGACTACGAGGCCAAGCTATTGCAGGACAAAACCGGATTGACACTGGAGCAGATTGCCGGGTCCGTGCGTGCATTGATTGTTACGCTGGGTGGTGATGGCTCAATGATATATGCCAGTGGCAAACAGATCGCCATTCCCACCCCCAAGCCCGAAGCGGTTGTTGATCCAACCGGATGCGGCGATGCGTATCGTTCAGGCCTGCTGTATGGTATTCAACAAGGCTGGGACTGGGAGACTACAGGACGCCTCGCCTCCATGATGGGTTCGCTCAAGATCGCCAGCCGTGGCGGGCAGAATCACAGGCCCATGCGGCAGGAGTTGATGGAGCTATATCACAAACATTTCGGCAAGCGCATCAGCCTGTAAATTAGTTTCACTTTATCAAGCATCCTGAAGTACACGCCTATCAGCGTAAATACTTCAGGATTTTTTCTTGCCAAAAAATTGATGCGCATGCCGGCTCAGAATAAAGTCAGCAATAAATTTGAGCCAGATCGTGATGCCTGCATACGCCGACCAGGTATCGTAGCTCATGCGGCCCAGCAAAATATTGAGGATAACCCAGACAACGATCAATCCTGCGGCCAGATTGATCGCAGCAGCATAGGGTGCAAATTTCTTGGGGTTATCAGGTAACACGCCATGTTTCAAGGCAACTTCTGCATAATCATGCTTGGCCAGTATCCACCAGGCGCGACGTAGCCAGAAAAAAGAAATCGGGAACAATGCCAAAAACAACACCCATGTCAGGGCAACGCTAAAATCAAAAACCATACAGCACTCCTGTTGCGCGCGGCCAGACTGCCGTGCGCTTATATTTATTTTATCGTAAAAAAACCCCGCCTAAACTGCAGACGGGGTTCGAATTTTACCAAACGCCACAAAGCGGGCGTTCAGCCAACAGACTGATTAGTGTGCACCATCCACGGCTTTGGAGCCACGTGGGGTACGCACTGCCTCAACCATATGCTGAATATGCTCTGGTGGCTCTTTGGTGAACTTGTCGACCACAAAGGCAACGGCAAAGTTGACCATTGCACCGATTGCACCAAAGGCTTCGGGTGTAATACCGAAGAAGCTATTTGGCCCACCGATTACACTCAGATATTCCGTGCCTTTGATAAAGAACAAACCCTTGTGTGCAAATACGTAGAACAACGTGATAAACAGGCCGGACAACATACCTGCAATGGCGCCTTCCTTGTTCATCTTCTTGCTGAAGATACCCATCATGATTGCAGGGAACAGAGAGCTGGCCGCAATACCAAAGGCCAGTGCCACCGTTCCTGCTGCAAAGCCAGGCGGATTCAAACCCAGATAGCCTGAAACCACAATAGCACCTGCCATCGCGATTTTACCTGTCAGCAACTCACCTTTTTCACTGATCTTGGGATTGAACACGCCCTTGACCAGATCATGCGAGATTGCCGAAGAGATCGCCATCAGCAAACCGGCAGCTGTAGATAACGCAGCAGCAAGTCCGCCGGCAGCAACCAGGGCGATTACCCAGTTAGGCAGCAACGCAATCTCAGGATTGGCCAGCACGATAATATCGGCGTTTACTGTCAACTCGTTACCTTTCCAACCTGCCGCTTCGGCTTTTTCCTTGGCTGTTGCATTGCTGGTTTTGTCGTTGTAATACTGGATACGACCGTCACCATTTTTGTCTTCAAATTTCAGCAAACCGGTTTTTTCCCAGCGCTTCATCCAGTCCGGACGTTTGTCATATTCAATTGCGGCATCCTTGGCAAACACGTCTGAGTTACCCATTACAACACCAGGAGTAATAGTGCGCAGCAGGTTTGTTTTCGCCATTGCGCCCACCGCTGGAGCAGTCGTATACAGGATGGCAATAAACACCAATGCCCAGCCAGCTGATGAACGCGCAGCCTTGACAGTAGGAACAGTGAAGAATCTCATGATGACGTGCGGCAAACCGGCAGTACCAATCATCAATGACAACGTGTAGACAAACATGTTCAGTGTGCTACCCGCCGTGGTCGTGGTGTATTGGCCAAAGCCCAGTTCAACCACGATTTGATCCAATTTCTGCAACAACGAGATATCGCTGCCTACCAGATTGGAACCGAGGCCCAATTGAGGAATCGGATTACCGGTGAGTTGCATGGAGATGAAGATCGCCGGAATGGTGTAAGCGAAAATCAGCACCACATACTGTGCAACCTGAGTGTAAGTAATCCCCTTCATGCCACCGAACACCGCGTAAACAAACACGATACCCATACCAACATAAATCCCGACATCGCTCGACACACCGAGGAAGCGCGAGAAAGCCACACCTACACCGGTCATCTGACCGATGATGTAGGTGATGGACGCAACCAGCAGGCAGAGTACAGCCACCGAAGATGCAGTCTTGGAGTAATAACGATCACCGATAAACTGCGGCACAGTGAACTTGCCGAATTTGCGCAAGTAAGGTGCCAGCAGCATCGCCAACAACACATAACCGCCGGTCCAGCCCATCAGGAACAAACCGCCGCCGTAGCCCATGTTGGAGATCAAACCGGCCATCGAAATAAACGAAGCGGCAGACATCCAGTCTGCCGCTGTCGCCATCCCGTTCATCACCGGATGTACACCGCCGCCGGCCACATAAAACTCGCTTGTAGTGCCGGCGCGTGCCCAAATTGCTATACCAATGTACAGTAGGAAGGTCGCACCTACTACCATATAAATCCATGTTTGCAGATCCATGTTATCCCCCTAGTCTTCGTGAACGTCAAATTTGCGATCAATTTCATTCATCTTTTTGGCGTAGTAGAAAATCAACGCTATAAAGACGTAGATCGAACCCTGTTGTGCAAACCAGAAGCCCAGCGGATAACCGCCCAAATGGATGTTATTCAGAAGATCGGCGAATAAAATGCCTGCACCGAAAGAAACCAGAAACCACACGATCAATATTTTGACCAGTAGACCCAGTGTTGCCTGCCAATAGGCATGCCCGTTGTCATTTGTATTATTGTTTGACATCTATAAACCTCCCCAGGAATTATAAAAATAAGCCGCAACATTCAACTGTATTTTGTAGCGACCCAGATGGAGTATACAAGACCAAGCGCTACTATGTGCAATAAAAATACCCCCATTCATATAAAGATTATTCAATATAATCATATTATTATATTAAATAGCACACTATAGAGTGCGCTGTAATTTCTCTACATAATGCATATTCTCAAAACAGTTGATTTTTTTTAGTCCCGCCTGATTCTGAGCAATCAAAAGAAGTTGCGCGGTTGCCAAGGCATCCGCCAGCGCGTTGTGGCGTGCTTCATTGCCTATCACAAAGTGATTGCTCCAGTCATCCAGGGTATGCAAGCGGTGAGCAGCTAGTGGATTCAATCCAGGCAGCACATAAGCCAAGTCCAGCCAGGGATGTTTGAAAGCAAACCCTAGATATTGTCTGATTGATTTTCGCAGCATGGTTTTATCGAACGCGACATGGAATGCCACCAGCGGATCTTTGCCTATAAACTCGAGGAAACCCAGCAGTGCGTCTGCGGCAGGTTTGCCTGCACGCTGCTTACTGCCGCTGATTTCATGCAACAAAATATTATCCCGTTCACTTGCCACCTCCTGTTGCAGCACGATGTAAAAGCAGTCACCCAACGCGATGCGGCCATTGACTACCGCAACAGCCCCTATGGAAATCAGCTTGTCCTTACGCAAATTCAGCCCACTGGTTTCTACATCCATTACGACATAGCGTGAACTCTCAAATGGGATATTCAAAGCTGTACGCGGCTGCACCCGCCATGCTTGCAGGCGCTGTTCTTGATCAAGGGAAAGAACAATACGCCGCCCAAATACGTGCGCCAACCGGTCCAGCCATCCGCTCACAATTGAAACTCCAATGCCAAGCGGGATTGCAACTTGCGTGCCTGACGGAAGGCTTCTTTCAGGATGCGTCTGTCCAGCTCATTCAAGAGTTCGGGGTCGATCAGGTTGTCCAACGCATCATCTGCCAGCCCCAGTTCGCTAAGCTCATCATGATGGCGTAAACGTAATACCTGAATGAACAAAAGCGCATTTATCCAGGCATCAACCTCACTCTGCAGAATATTCAACTTGGGCGCACTAGCTCGCAGCCTCTGTATAGTATTGGTATGCTTGACACCCGTAGCCAGACCAAAAATACGCGCAGCATCAACGAACGGTGTTATGCCATTGATCTTGAGGTCGAGCGTACGTTCCTTGCCCACCACGAATTCGCGCACCAGACCCAGCGGCGGACGATTGCGTAGCGCAATCTCTGCCATCTGATACAAGAACCTTGAGTTGCCTTTGGCCGCCACGGCCAACCATGTGCGCAATTCGTCCGCCAGATGCTGGGCGCCAAACAATGGGCGAAAATCGAAGAAGATGGACGCGTGCATTAGCGCCTTGGGTGTGCCGTTTTCAATCCAGTTGGAGAACGTCTGCTTCCATTCATCAAATGACAAACACCAATGCGGATTGGAAGCCATGATCTTGCCCTTGCACAGCGGGAAACCGCACAGGTCGAGCGCAGTATTGATGCGCTCTGCCACAGGCAATAACTGAACGCGCACCTGATTCTCAGTCATGCCCTCTGGCACGGTAAAAATCAAGCCATTGTCCTGATCCGTTTTCAGCGTTTGCTCAAAGCGACCTTCCGATCCCATTGCCAGCCAGCATATCCCTGACATGATAGGTGTATCGCACAAGCCGCTGGCCGCGCATTCCAGTTCGATGATGCGCACAGTGAGCAGATCGTTGAAGGTTGAGATAAATTGTGTCAGTTGTTCCGGCGCCACTCCCTGGGCCATCATGTTATGTGCCATATGACGAATATCGGCAGCGGCACTTTTCAAAGTCTCGACACTGTCTGCATGGCGAATGGTCGAACCGATCTGGCGCAATCCGGTTCGCTGCAATGCGAACAAATCCTTTTCCGATACAAGCCCGACCAACCGCTCATTTTCAACGACCAGCACATGGCGGAAGCCTTGTTTTGCCATAAGCAATGCCGCCTCATGCGCCAGCGCCTGTGGAGGCAACATGGCCGGTTGCCGGGTCATGATTCCAATCACCGGTTGCTCAAGATCGATCTGCGGCAATGCGATACGCGCCAATACATCATGCAGTGTAAGTATACCGAGCGGACGCTGCTTCTCATCCACAGCAACCATCGAGCCGACCCTGGACTCCTGCATTAATTCAAGCACGTGACGCACACTGGCATCTGCCACGCATGTCACCGGCGCACGGGGAATGATTGAAGACAAAGGACTATTCAACGACTGGTGCTCGGCACTCGATTGTGTGTAACGTGTCTGGATCAATTGTTTGGAATGCTCCAGCAGATTGGCGATACGGCGGGTACAGAAGTCACTGAAAGCATGGCTCATCCCCAACAAAATATTGAAATCTGCTGCGCCCAGCTCGTAGCAAAATGTATCGGTGCCGGCACGGTATACGCTGGCGACCGGACGATTCGCCAGTAATGCACCAAGCGGGAAGCATTCACCCTCAACCAGTTCCAGCCAGGCATCGTACTCGGCAGACTGCGCCATTCTTTGCTCGCCATGCACCGTACCCTGCTTGATCACCATAAAGCGTTTTACTGTACCCTGCTCCGGCGAAGCAATCACCTCACCCGTCGCATAATAGGCCATGCTCATGCGTTCCAGCATCCACGCAAGATGTGGGGGCTCCATCTGATCAAACGGTGCATGTGCTGCAAAAAATGACAATTGGGAAGAATGAATCGCACTCAAGGCATCACCCCTATATCGAAGGTTCACAGGAGATTATAGTCGCACTCTGCATCAGCCTGTCATTGATGAACATGCTTCCTGTGCTACCTACAAACCCTAGGATTAGTTCAACTGCAACTGAAGCCGGAAAACACCGAACACAGTGGATGCTAAAATTGCCCATGTACCGGATTTTCCTATTCACAAAAATACCCGAATGATTAACTGGGACAAGATCTGTTCAAATATAAGCGATGCGACACAATCTCGCATCTTGTTTGCCGGCGCATCACCTATAACCGGCGGCTGTACCAATTCCGCATGGCATCTGCAAGTATGCAGCGGATCGGCTATCGCAAATGAAGCTGCACACTATTTTGTTAAATTCAACTCTGCTGATAAAGCCGGCATGTTTGAATCCGAAGCTGACGGACTGGAAGTACTTGCCAACACCCATACAGTCCGCGTACCGCATATCGTCTGCATGGGTGTGGCCAATCCGCACTCTTATCTGGTACTTGAGTATTTCAAATTGCATCAGCACGGCAATAACGCTTTATTGGGCAAACAACTTGCCGATCTGCATAGAGTTCAAAGCACAGAATATGGCTGGCCTCAGGACAATACGCTGGCACTTACTCCACAGTGCAACACCCGCTCTGGCGACTGGCTCAGCTTCTGGCGCGAACAGCGGCTGGGCTTTCAACTGGAACTGGCCGCAAAAAACGGATTTCACGGGAAAATTCAGGAACTCGGTCGCCAGGTGTTGGATGCCTTGCCTGATTTGTTTGCAAACTATTCCCCGGTAGCGTCCTTGCTGCATGGTGACTTATGGGGTGGCAACCATGCATTTCTTGCAAATGGTACACCCGTCATTTTTGACCCGGCGCCCTACTATGGTGATCGGGAAACTGATATTGCGATGACAGAATTATTCGGCGGTTATGATAACGACTTTTATGCCGCTTACCAAAGCGTTTACCCGCTTGATAAAGGATACGCAAAACGCAAGAACCTGTATAACCTGTACCACATACTCAATCACTGCAATCTTTTCGGCGGCAGTTATTCTGCACAGGCCGAGAGTTTGATGCGGGGAATTCTGGCAAAACACAGTTAATCAGCTTTCTAATTATTACTTGGCCGGCCACCAAAAAGATGGTGGCCGTATATGAAGTAAGTAATATCTGCTAAAGTACGCGCTATGAACATGACTAATTCCCAGCTTTATTTGCGCCTGCTGACCTATGTAAAACCTTATTGGCGCATATTTCTACTTTCCATTATTGCCACGGCCGTCACCGCCGCAACTGACCCGCTACTCCCTGCTCTGCTTAAACCCATGCTGGACGGCACATTTTTACACAGAGATGAAAACGTCATCCGGCTGGTACCCTTCATTATCCTGTTGATTTTTCTGGTACGAGGCGTCGCCTCTTTTGTAAGCGCCTTTGCGATAGGCTGGGTGGGTGAAAAAGATGTGATGGACTTGCGCAATGCCATGTTCAGCAAACTGATGACATTGCATACACGCTACTATGACGATCATGCTACCGGGCAACTGATATCAAAGTTTACCTATGATGTAACTCGTGTAACGGACGCTGCAACAAACGTGGTGACCATTTTCATCCGCGACAGCATCATCATCATCGGTTTGATGGGATGGCTGTTATATCTTAACTGGAAACTGACCATGATCACTTTTGTGATGATGCCTATCATTGCAGTAGTCATACGCGTGATCAACACCAGAATGCGCGCCTCCAGCCGCGATACACAGCGAGCCATGGGCGACATCAATCAGGTTATTGAAGAAAGCATCACTGCGCACAAGGTGGTAAAACTGTTCGGCGGCCAGCAGTATGAAGCCAATCGTTTTCTGGACAGGGCCAATTGGGTGCGCCGCTATTCGATGAAGCAAACGGCCGCAAATGCCGCAAACGTTCCCATCGTGCAAATGGTCGCTGCCTTTGCGCTGGCATTCCTGTTTTATCTGGCCATTGAGCAATCGCGCACGGACGGCACCTCGGTCGGCGAGTTTCTGTCTTATATCGCCGCGATGATGATGCTAACCTCACCTTTGAAGAGAATTACCAGTGTAAGCGTATATCTACAAAATGGACTCGCCGCTGCTGAAAGCGTGTTTGCGCTGCTGGACACACCCAGTGAAAGCGATGCCGGCGAGCTCGTAATCCAGCGTGCCAGCGGCAGGCTATATTTCGACCATGTGAATTTCAGTTACCTGCAGCAGGCGGACTCGCAGGACATGCGCCTGGCCTTGAGCGATATTTGCCTGGATATTCCGGCAGGTCAATCTGTTGCGCTCGTCGGTGCATCCGGCAGCGGCAAGACAACAATTGCCAATCTGGTGCCGCGCTTTTATTCACCAACCAGCGGGCGCATTACCCTGGATGGGCACGATCTGACCGGCCTGTCTCTTGCCAGTCTGCGTGCGAATATCGCATTGGTAAGCCAGGAAGTAGTGCTATTCAACGATACCGTGGCCGCCAACATTGCCTATGGTCAGATGCGCGAAGTGCCGGAAGCAGAAATCATTGCCGCAGCAACTGCCGCTCACGCAATGGAATTTATTGAAGAAATGCCGCAGGGGCTGAATACTCTGGTGGGAGAAAAAGGCGTGCGCATGTCCGGTGGTCAGCGCCAGCGTATCGCCATTGCACGGGCGATACTTAAAAATGCGCCCATATTGATACTGGATGAAGCCACTTCAGCGCTGGATAGCGAGTCTGAAAGGCATGTACAAGCCGCGCTCGAGACGCTAATGCAAGGTCGCACCACACTGGTCATCGCGCATCGCTTGTCCACCATAGAAAAAGCAGATCGCATCGTTGTCATGCAAAAGGGGAAGATCGTGGAAATGGGCAAGCACCAGGAATTGCTGGACAAAAATGCTGTTTACGCCCAACTGCATCGAATACAATTTGAATGGAATGAAACGGTAAGCGAGAACCAACCCTGAGTTGCGTTTTAAGTTATTGCCAATCTTTCTTTGTTTTCAGCTTGTGGCACTTCACTTGAAATAGCTGCCGATCCTGCAAACGTATCGCGGTCAGATTCCCGCCCCATAAGCAACCGGTATCCAGCGCAATCACATTCGGCTTGACGACCAATCCCAAAGCGGACCAGTGCCCAAAAACAACGGTAGCCTCCGCACTCGCACGTTCTGGCACGTCAAACCAAGGTAGATATCCCTCGGGAACAGCGGAAAGCTCTCCTTTGAACTTGAATTGCATTTCGCCCTGCGCTGTGCAAATACGCATCCGTGTGAATACATTGGTGATGACACGCAACCTTGAATATCCTTGAAGTGAATCATCCCAGTGATTGGGCGTATTGCCGTACATTTTTTCCAGGAAGGTAACATAGTCAGCACCGCGCAATTCTAGCTCCACTTCCTGAGCCAGTTGCCGAGCTTCTTTTACAGACCAGGCAGGCATCAAACCCGCGTGCAGCAATACAAAATCATCCTGCACATGAATCATGCGTTGATGGCGCAGCCATGTGAGTAGCTCCTCGCGATCCTGCGCATTCAGAATTTCATTCAAAGTATCGTTATGATGCAACTCGGCAACACCTGCAGCAACGGCGAGCAAATGCAAGTCATGATTGCCCAGCACCGTGATTGCAGCCTCTCCCAAAGATTTCACCAGCCGCAACACAGCCAAAGAACCATCGCCACGGTTGACCAAATCTCCCACCAGCCACAGCTGATCCTGTTCCACGCTGAAATTGATATGCTCAAGCAGTTGCTCAAATTCTGCGTAGCAGCCTTGTATGTCTCCTATGGCGTAGATTGCCATTGTTTGAAGTGCTCCCTGAAGATAATTAGTTGAATTGTTAAATCTTGCGGCTAGAATACTTACCTGTGAATTATAGTATGGCAATTCATTAATACTCTCATTTTAACAGGCGGCTTTAAAAAAAGATTCAGAGGAGTATTTCATTTATGGAATTGAATGCTTTCCCCCCCGTACTTTTAACTTCATGCGTTTATGTTGCTGATCAAACGGCCGTCAACCTGAATGACCCTGAAGATCGTATCACGCACACGCTGGAATCTATAGACAGGTGGCTTCATATCGCCCCCGGCATCAGGCTGGTTATATGCGACAGCTCTGGATATGATTTTTCCCAAAAAACTTCCCAGCTATTCCCTGATGCCGATATCGAATTTATTGCTTTTGAAGCAGACAGGGCACTGGTTAAATTGCACGGCAAAGGTTATGGTGAAGGGGAGATCGTCAATTATGCATTGCAACATTCCATATATCTGAAGCGATCCGATTCCTTTGCCAAATGTACAGCAAAGCTGTGGGTAGTCAATTTTCAGGAATGTGTCCAGGAGTGGAATGGCAAATTCTTGTGCAAAGTGACATTTTCAAATGTGTTTTCCTTCAAAAAGACATACTTTAATCACGTTGATACACGCTTTTATCTGGTGAAAAAAGACTTCTATCTGAAATATTTTTCAAAAGCACACTTGGATCTCGGCGGTTCAAGCGGCCTCGGCATAGAAGACACTTTTCGCAAAATTGTGCTGGAAAATAACATGGAGAAGATTATCTTTGACTCACCACCAGTGATAGGCGGGGTAGGAGGCGGAACCGGAAAATACTACAACACAAAATGGAGCAAAAGAATAAAAGAGATTTTGAGATCAAAGTTGGTAAAAGTTAACCCGGCCTTCAGACAGCTATTCAATAGCAAATGAGTTTAACTATTATTTAATATAATCAATTAGATATACAATCATCTGGAAAGTATAGTCAAGCCAACCGCGCTAACTGTCTTCTGAACCTGCGCGCAGTGCGCGACAAAAGCGACTTTTGCGGCAGGCCAAAATCAAATTCATATTCCCAGTTTGATTGCATCACGACTCCCAGATAGTTGCCACGCAATTTTTCAATATTCTCGCCCAATTTACGTTGCGTAAAATATTGCCAATCAGTGTGATAAACGCGGAATAAAGGCTCAACCGGATGCAAGGTTATGCTTTTATAAGCCAGCAAGGCCTCGCCATACCAGCGCAATTCCGCCGGGTAGTAATTAATCGCATCCATAAATGACCAACCCCGTGGTTCCAGATATTGACTCGCCAGATCTTTCCATACTTTTGTGGCCCACATTACCGGCGTGGGCCCAAAATCGTAATCTGGTCCGTGCCTGCCAAATAATTCTTTGGCACGAGCATTTTCAAGTGCAAAATTTGTTACCGTTTTGGACTTTCCCAGGTTACTTGCCAACTGCAACAACTCTTTGGCCTGATGTAAAGTTGTAAAAGGAACATCATCGGTAGCCATGAAATCAGAGCGATGAAATGAGCGAATGAACAAAGAATCCGAATCCAGGCAAAGATATGCATTGCATGCATTCAATCGCCAAAATTCCGACTTGACGATTTGCTGCGCCTTGCCGGGATCAATCTCCTGCATACGCGTCCAGGACAAAGCAGGATTGGCAGCAACAATCTCCTCATCAGAAATCCACTCGCATCGGCCGGAACCTATTTTGTCCAAAAACAATTGACGATCAGCATTGGGAACAGAAATAAAAACCGGCAGCTTGTCGACATTGAATGACTCCACACTTTCGACCAGTCTTTTGGCACGCAGTACATCGCGGTGATAGGATTTACAAAAAAGCGGGATTTGTTCCATCTGATTAGCTTTAGCTCGTAAAATTTCTAATTTCTGTAAAATATTTCATGCAAAATTTGACAGCCTACCAAGCAGAAAGCAGAATTTTCTGCCCTCTGACACCCGCCGGGAATCTGGTCATCAATCAAGGAATAATTGTCACATCGGATCATGAATTACCCATTAATGTTGTTTATTGACTCGGATGTAAATATTAGCATAATGTGTCACAATCAACTTATATAAAACAAACAGATAACTTTCCTGCTGCATGCCAAAACCCTATATCGATATTATTCTTCTCAGCTACGGTAAATTTTCCACTACCACCAAACTCTGCCTGGATTCCCTTCTGCCTGACAGCCACAACGAGAATTTTCGTTTGACAGTTGTCGACAACTGTTCACCTGACAACAGTGCAAACGACATTCGCACATACCTTAAGGAACAACCTCAGGTTCGCACCTTCTTTCTGGACACCAACACCGGCTTTGGCGGAGGGATGAACTATGGTGCATCCGTTGCCGAAGGAGAATGGTTACTACTCGTCAATAGTGACACCATTTTTGCACCCGGGGCCCTTGTTGCACTAGATGAGGCACTGCACCAGCAGCCTGATGACGTGGGCATGGCCGGGCCGGTAACCAACGCCGCCGGCAATGGACAGGAATATAATCTACGGGGCAGTGTGCAAGAGATATTAAAAGCCGCTGAATTTTTAAGGCAATCTCCCGCGCACGTTCTTATTCCCAGCTATCGTCTCGATTTTTTCTGTGTCGCGATACGCAGATCGCTGTGGAATCAATTGAACGGCCTTGACCCCATTTTTGGATTAGGATATTACGAAGACACCGATTTCAGCATGCGTGCAAAAAAACTCGGATGTCGCATGATGATTTGTGAAGATGCCTTTGTTTACCATGCTGGCGGCTCCAGTTTTTCAAGCAACCCAAAAACTCGTGAATTGATCAAGCGTAACAAGAAGCTTTTCCTGCGCCGCCACCCAGATGCAAAATTGCTGCACAAGCGCGAAGGTAATTTGGAAGCCCTTGAAGAATATGCCATGTTACGCCAATCTAAGCAATGGAATGAAGGATTGTCTGTGCGACTGAAATACCGAATCCAAGCATTGCTTAAAAATATGCCTCGTAGCCCCTTAAAAAAATGGCTCTGGAAACGAAAAATTGGAAAAACTTTAAAAGTTCTGTATTAAATACTTCTGTTAACTAATTTGTTCTTAAGCTAATCATATCGGTACTTTTTGCTTCCTCAATTACTTGATTACCTCAAGCTCCCATAATATATGGGTAAGTCCCGATTTTCTGAAATATTTTCTATGCAAAAATCGGATTCTTTTCCTGAGTGTTAAACTTGGTTCATAAGCATCTTTCACTACCACCCGTGACGACCTTATTGATTTAAACTCACCTGTAAAACCATATCTCGCCGCATGCGGATCATCGCCGCAAAAATATGTATGCGTCATTTCAGTAATAAAATTTACATGTGTGGGGTCCTGGAATGATTCAGGTGCGGGATAAGCTGGCGTTAGCGCATAAAATCGTCCCCCAGGTTTACTGACGCGCCATATTTCTTGCATAAGCTCAATAAACGGAAACTTGATCTCCTTCTTCCCGAAATCAATTGCTTGGCGAGGTATATGTTCTAAAACATCAAATGCAGACACAGAGTCAAAAAAATTATCTTCAAACGGAATTTTTTCTATAGATAGATTTGCTTGTTTAACATTGGAATTCGTTACATATTCCCCAGCATCGATTCCAAATAATTCAGATTGATTATATGGATTTCTAGGGTAATCTCCACAACCTATATCTAGATGTTTACTCTGCTTCATTCGCACTCTTCCTGTAAATATTTCCGTTTATTTGCTTGATATTTGCTGATTAAAGACAAGATACTTTTTCAAAATTTCAGTTACTGCCTGCTGCACGCCTATTGCCGGCAGTTTTGATATTGGAAGCTGGTCAACCTCCCAATCGGCATAAGCCCTCTCCAACACCCTGGCTATATCCTCCACCTGATCGCCATGTGCCACATATCCGCCGCGTTCGCTCACCATCTGGTCCAGTTGCGGGTTTTGGTAGGTCAATGCAATGACTGGACGTCCA
The DNA here is from genome assembly GCA_038208855.1 of Burkholderiales bacterium. GTDB lineage: Bacteria > Pseudomonadota > Gammaproteobacteria > Burkholderiales > Gallionellaceae > 39-52-133. The sequence goes on along the minus strand of JBBQYH010000004.1, from coordinate 16,995 downwards.
GTCCACAGGTATTCATACAGCTTGGAAGGAATGTATTCGCTGCAATCTGAAATGGTGCCATGCACCAGCAACAGGCAATCTGCCTGGTACATTCGCTCCAATACCTGCTCCCTGCCTGACATCCCCGTTTCTGCTGAACGTTCGAGCCGCCCAAAACCGACAAATACGTCTTCCAGCCCAAGCCGTGCGATTTCTGCTTTGGCTTGCTTGTCTATGGAACCGCCATAAACATGCACGCGTATTTTTGTGCGCATTTCGGGTTTCTGCTCAAGCAGTGCATGCATCGCCTTCACCACAGGTTGCAAGCTGCGTGTATCCGATAGTGAGCCAAAGTGGCTGATGATCATTTGCTCGCCACGCTGATACTCTCCGGTTATCGTCGGCTTGGCTACTCCCGGCAATATCACAATACCCCGATTACCCAACTCGGGGTAACGTAGCCTTGCCCCCTCAAGTGCGCCATCTGTAAACCACCAGGCAAGATCGGCATGACGGCAAATAAGACTTTCTATATAAGCATTAAAACGGTCGTCGCGTGTGGCAGGAATAGTGCCTGGCTTGACCATGGGATCATGTACTTCCACTATCCAGCGAATACCTGTCATTCGCTTGATCCAGTATCCGGCAAGGTGGGCTGAATAGGCGCCACCAGTCGTATATAAAATAGCAGGTTTATATTTATGTATCAGCCATAAACTGCGCAAGGTAGCCGGCAGCGACCATGACCACTGACTTTGCCAACCGAGCAAACCGCGTTCAATCAGGATAAAAGGAGACAAAATCAAACCGAGCATACCCACCAGCAACTTATACAAATATCCGCGGCCTATATGGCTGGCAATGACATGGCGCATATCAAACCTCAATCCTGCCGGACCCCAGGGCACAAATTGAAAGTGCAAAAAATTCTTGTCATGCTCACCACTGACCCCACTCAGAATGATGGGTTCTATGCCCGCGTCGGCCAGATAAGGAAGTTTGTCGGTAATGGTCTGGCTCGCTGCACGTCCATCCATATTGAAACAGTGCGAAAGGATCAGCCAATATTGTTTTTGATCAGGTTTGTTCATGCCTGTTATTATCCACCAATACCATGGTTAACATGAGCGAAATCACATACAGGAACATCTCGAAAAAATGATCCCGTTCAATTGCATCAACTGCCCAGTGCAGCAGGTAAAACCCGATCATCCATATGGCAGGCATAGCCCATTTTGATTGGGATAGTCTCAATTGCCGGAATACTGCAGCCATTGCCAATATAAACAATATCAATGCCGGCAGGCCGACCGAACAGCTTAAATTCAAATATCCGTTATGCGCATTGGCCAGCGATACTTCAGGATCCTTTTGCCGCTCGATGCTTTCCATTGCCTTTCGCGTTACTCCGTAACCCCACGGCGTTTCCAGTGCATCTCTCAACCCGGCATGCGCATACGCAAGCCTTAAATAATATGTTTCTGACAAGGTTTCCCCAAATTCATTTTGTGGCAGTCCGTACTTTGCGAAATTCTTCCAGTTCTGATATTGGTCAATATTAAAAGAAATTCGCGTATCACTCACCGCCCGTTGCCAGTATTTATGAGTAGTGCCGGAACTATTCACGACAAGGGCAGCCATTAGCACTAGCCCCGCTATACCCAGCAGCAAACGTCGTATATTCAATATCCCGCTGCGGAACCCCTGTACCAGCAAAGTCAAAACCACGCTCAACATCAGCAGCAACATAAAATTTTTAATCAAGGAAACAATTGCAACCGCCAATGCCAAAACGAGTGGCAAGAGCCAAACGGAACGCAGTGAGAATTTACCTGCTCGTTTCCAATACTCAAGCAGTCTAACGCAGGCAAAAGGCACTAACATTTCCAGGGAGAAAGTCAGGCTGGTTTTCAAATCTGTACCTGCCAGCACATCATTTGGCTCGCCCGGCAACATATATCCTATTGGCAAATATCCCAACTGAATCCATTTCATCAGATTGACCTGCAAATAAAAAACAGGCAAGGCCAGCGCACACGTCAGCAGCAACCAGCCGAATTTTTTGTCACTTACCTTGACGCTGGCCAATGCAACTCCGATGCCTGCAAACAAAGCGACAAATGCCGAGATCCATTGCCCAAGATACTCCTTCCATGCCTCTGCACCATTCTGCGACAGAAAGGCTGCGTGAAAAGTTACCCAGGCCAGCAACAGCCCCAGCAAAATCAACCAGGGCTGTCTGAGTATTGCATGCCGCTCTTTACTGCGTATCAGCAATACAATCCCTGCTATTGCAGCAAGCACCAACAGCAGTTTGCGCAGCGCAATAGTATGTGCCAGTGGCCATATCAGAAACAATGCTGCGTTTAACAGCAGAATTCCCCAATAAAAATAGCTGTTATTTTTCTTCTGCAAATAGTCCATTCCTGCTCAATCCCCAATCTGCAGCATTTGTTCAAACTGCTTGCCAATCACTACTGCACTAAAATTACTTTCTACCCAAAGCCGGCCTTGTACGGCCATATTGCTGCGTCGCTGAATATTTTTTGCAAGTTCAATAATGGCATCGCGCCAAGCAGCGATATCGCCCGGTGGTAACAGAATACCCGTAATATCTGGTGAGAGTGTTTCGGGTATACCGCCGATATTGCTGCCCAAAACCGGCACACCGAATGCCTGCGCTTCAATCGAAACACGACCGAAAGTATCTGACTCCACCGAAGGCATGGCCAGTATGTCCATTGCTGCATAGAAGGGACGAACGTCGGCAGTCCATTTATGCCGCGTGTGGCGTGTGGCATAACCACCGTCGTTTATCTTGTTGTCCAACGCCATTGCGGCCCGCCCTTCACCCACCCAGAAAGCCTTGAGACTTGGAACGTGCAACATGGCTTGATTCAATGCTTCCGCCAATTGCAACATGCCTTTATCCTGATGCAATGCACCGATAAATCCCAATACAATGTCATCTTCGTTGTAAGCAAGCGCTCTGCGTGTTTTGGCACGCAATGCCGGATCAGGTTTGTAATAATCCAGATTCAATGGGTTATACAAGACACGTAAATGTTCGGGTTTGACACGGCGTTCGATAAACTTCTTGCGCATAAATTCGGATATGACAACAAAACGGTCCGCCATGCGGGGAATAAAATAATTGGTCATGGGCCGCATCGGGAAATCCATATGCTTGAACAAAACCAGTTTTACATTATGCAGCTTGGATAAAATGGCAAGTGGCCAATATTCCTTGCTGAAACTGCCAATGATCCAATTCGGCTGGAACTCACGGCATACTTTCCATACCTTGCTAAAACCGCGCGGGTCAAAAGCATTGCGAAACACGCCATCATGCAAAACAACCCCGCTATTCTGCAAGCCGATATAAATTGGTGAGCCTGGATACACAATAGCCTCAACCTGGTGACCAAGATCATGCATGGTGCGCGCCAGCGTGACAAAATGACTTTCGGTTCCGCCGCCGCCGCGGTTGGTACCAACAAACAGCAACTTCATCCGCGCTTATCCTCATACTTGGTCAATAACTTGATCAGAAAAAGATAAAACATGCTGCTGCCGCTGACCAGCACCCGGCGCAGCAACATAAAGTCATCGCCCGGACGCGCACGACCTCGCTGTGTAGTGGTGGCCGCTTCATAACCGGCATTGCGGGCTGCATCTGCTACGCGAGCTTCAAGATCACCATAGGGATAGCAGAACTGTGTGACCGGCGCGCCCGTCAATGCTTCAAGATCCGCCTTGCTACCGGCAAGTTCCACCTGCAATTCTTCATCTGTGCATTGACTCAAGCGCGGATGTGTACGCGAATGCGCACCCACCTCCATGCCAGCTTCATGCCAGGCTCTTACCTGTTCCTCGCTCATCAGTTGCTTTTCTACTTTAAGCTCAGCAGAATCCCAATCATTGTATTGCCCCATACGCTTGCTGACCACATAACAGGTGGCACTGAAACCGAATGTATTCAATATGGGCAATGCCTGATCATAGGTATCAAAATATCCATCGTCAAAAGTAATTACCGCCACCTTACCCACTTTTTCACCACGTAAATAAGGCATCGCAGCGGACATGGACAAGCCTTTATAGCCCAACATTTTCAACATCAACATTTGTCTGGCGAAGGCACCAGTGCGCACGTATAAGGCACGCAACCTGGCCCCGTCGGGCGGCTCACCGATATTGTGATACATGAGGATGGGGATAGGTTTCATGGGAATGGCCTTGTTCATATTTTGTAATAATCTGCCATACAATATGACATCTGCATCTGCTATTTCGTCAAAGCCTCATACAATACAACGGCACTATTTTCCTGCTGCAAAGTTTGCCCTGCCTTATTGGCATTGCTGTTATAGCGCGCATAATCTGCAATAATTGCTTCCGCATTTTTCAGCACTGCTACTGGCTGCATATTATCCGTAACAAGCCCTGCGTCAAAGCGCTCCACCATGCGCGAAATCCAGGTGCCGGAAGTAGTAATGACCGGACATCCTCCGGAAAATGCATCCAGAGTGATGCCACTTACTCTGTCCGAAAAATCGTTTGTGCTATATAACTGTATTGCAATCGCTCCGGCAAATAATGCAGCATACTCGTCTGTGCTGAGCACATCTGTTTTCAATGTCAGATGCGGATAAGGAATCGATTGCAAACGTTTGATATCGGCAAGCGTCTCGACATCGCATTTTCCGAAATGTTCCGCTGAAGTCTGAATAACGACTGGTATGCTGGCATTGACAACATTTAAATATTCAATAAAATCAACCACTTGTTTAAATCCTTTGTCTTGCCTTGCTGCACCGGCATAAAGCAAGTACTTGAAGTCGTTACGATAGTTCAGGTCTTGTATTTTTCTTGGCGTAATGGGGTACGGTACAACCCTGGCATCTGCAAACCCGGCATTCTTGAATACACTGACTACCGACGGTGTTGGCCCAAGGATCACCAGATTGGGTTGGAGCCCGGCCAATTTTTTCAGGCTGTGCAATTTGCTCTGACTCGGGTTGAACCAATGAAAATACAGATATACCTTGGCAGGAGGTATCGTGCCGCACGCAGTCAGGTTCAACAACAGCAGATCAGTTCGGCCTGCGGTTGAAATAAAAAGTTTATTTGGTTGTTTCAGCAGATTGCGGTACAAAAAATAGCTCTGCAACCGCCGCAACTTGCGGTAAAAATATCTGTGCATCTCGACATGGTGGAAATTGAAACCAACCTCAGCACGCCGGTTGACCCACAACCGAAACGGAATCTCGCCTGTACTCGCACTAAAGAGAGCATTGATAAAACTGTTGCAGTGCCCCGCATCCGACATGAGCGTGGGTTCGACGATGTTGAACACACGCTTATCGTCACGCTTTTGCATCATCAAGCGCTTTGCATATCGATAATAAGTGCCCTCAGCAGTCGATACTGCCAGCATAAAACCCTCGCGCCCGTCGAGGAACCCCGCACGCAGCAAATAGGAGCGGATAAATGCCCACAGACCATGCGTTATCGCCTGGGTTAGTGTTGCGTCTCGTCCCCGATTGCCCAGCATCTCGGCACCGGCAGTAGAGTAGTGATTCATTTTGGCAAGCAATTGATCGAGGTCGCGGAACGACTCATGCAGCAAATTGTGTTTCAAACGCTCAACAATGCCATTAATAATGACACGCTCATGCACCAGATCTTTTGTAAACTCGCCTTTATTGCGTTGAAACAGCCGCGTTACATAATCCGGATACCAGCCGGAATAGCGCATATAACGTCCGCAAAAACTGGACAAACGCGGAATCTCATATCCCGAAGCATTGCCTTCGCGCAGGGTGTTTTCGATTTCACTGCGCAATTCCGGCGTAACCCGCTCATCTGCATCCAGCGACAACACCCATTCCTGACTAGCGTAACTCAATGCACGATTTTTCTGCATACCAAAACCAGGCCATTCATGTGTATACACATGCTGGGTAAATTCGTGACAAATGAAAACAGTGTTGTCCGTGCTGCCTGAATCGACCACAACTATCTCGTCTGCCCACTTGACTGACTCAAGGCAAGCGCGAATATTGGTTGCTTCATTCTTGGTGATGATAATTACGGACAACCCAGCCATGCACTTCCTCGATATTTAATCGCGCTATGCGCTCAATTCGCAAGTATAAAGAATGCGCCGACTTCGTGGGTGGAAAACGTCATCGCAGATGATCAATTTTGGTTGGCAGTGGGCACGTATTCCGGCACCAATTGCTGCAATTTTTGCTTTACCGCAGCATCAGTCCAGGCCTCTTGGGAAGAACCAGCCCAGTTCATCAACTCATTTACCCAGGCAGTATCCACATTCCGCGCCTGTGCTATGCGCAGCTTGGGATGAGGCGTTTCCAATGAGTGCTCACTATCTGCCAGCAATTCCTCATACAACTTTTCACCAGGCCGCAAACCGGTATATTCAATTTTGATATCATCTTCTTTCATGCCCGACAGGCGTATCAAATCTCGCGCTAGATCAGCAATTTTCACGGGCTCGCCCATGTCCAGCACAAAAATCTTGCCGCCTCTTCCCATCAAGCCAGCCTGCAACACCAATTGAGAAGCCTCGGGAATGGACATGAAGTAGCGTGTAATCTCGGGATGAGTGACCGTAATAGGTCCACCTTTTGCGATCTGCTCGCGAAACTTCGGTATTACACTTCCTGTACTACCCAGCACATTACCGAAACGTACCATTACAAATTGCGTTCCGGCATCCTGTTGCAGACCTTGACATACCATTTCAGCCAAACGTTTGCTTGTGCCCATCACATTTGTGGGATTTACCGCCTTGTCAGTCGAGATCAGCACGAATTTTTCAACATTGTGGAGTCTCGCAGCACTCGCCACACACCAGGTGCCATACACATTATTGCGTACTGCTTGCCAGGCATTATACTGCTCCATCAACGGCACATGCTTGTATGCTGCCGCATGAAATACTACCGCAGGTTTAAAATCCGCAAACACCTGCTCAATGCGGCTAGCATCACGCACATCTCCTGCCAGACAAATCAACCTGAGTTGCGGGAAAGCCTGGCCAAGTTCCTGCTCCATGTTGTACAACGCAAACTCATTAGCTTCAAACAGAAGCAATGCACCAGGCTTGAATCGTATAATCTGACGGCACAATTCCGAACCTATAGAACCACCTGCACCTGTAACCAGCACCGTACGATCTGCCAGTAATTCATGTAGTCCGGCCTCATCCAATTGCACAGGGTCGCGCCCCAGCAAATCGTCCAGCTCGATTGCACGCAGTTGTGAAATTGCAACACGTCCGCTTAATAGATCGTCAAAAGCAGGAACAGTCAGCGCCTTTATTCCGCTATCGCTGGCAAGATCAACAATCTGTTTGCGAACTTGATGCGTTGACGAAGGCATTGCTATGATGATCTGAGTTACACCCAAACGATTTGCCCAGTAAGTGAGGCTATCAAGTTTGCCCAGCACTTTTATACCGTTGACAGAACGATCCTGCTTATCTTCATCATTATCCAGAAAACCTACTTGATGCCAGGCATTGCTATGCGCAAGCTCTTTTGACAAACTGATACCTGCTGGCCCTGCCCCCAATACCAACACCGGCTCACCGCGTAAATGAATATCTCCATATAGCAAATTCTCTTTCCACATCCTGTAAAACAAACGGCTGCCGCCCATTACCAGCATCAACAACAGTGGGTCTAGAACCAATACTGATCGTGGTACAACAGCTTGTACACGGAGCATTGCCAATGCAAAAGAAATAAGCACTGTTGAAGAGAAAACGGCGAATAATATTCGCCGCAAATCAGCCACACTGGCATACCGCCAGATACCGCGATACAAGCCGAAGCCCCAGAATGCAATTCCTTGCACAGGTACTACCCATACCATGGTATGCCAGAGATCCTGCTGATATGACTCAGGCAGATCAAAATTGAAACGGAGCAGATAGGCAAACCACCAAACCAATGCAGCCGAAATCAAATCGTGCAATATTGCTATATACGTGTTGATTCGTGATTTAAACATTATTATCGTTTACGTAGCTTTTCCATTGCCTATCTATGATCAACATCATGACTGCATAAACAGTAGCCCATGCGAGTAACAATTGCCAAGGAAAAACGAATTCGAATACCCAAAGTGCCGAAATTCCTGCAGCCAGCATTAAAGCGTATTCAGCCAATGCAACATTGCGATGACCCCACCCCAACTGCACCAAGCGCTGATAATAGTGTTCACGATGCGCCTCAGTGATCTTGGCGCCACGCATTGTGCGTTTCAATAGCGTTACGCTCGCATCCGCAATAAAGGGAGAAAACACCAGCACTGGAAACCACGCCGACCAATTGCCTTGCAACCAACCCCACAGACTCATAGCAATGACCAGAAAACCAAGCGGAATAGAGCCGGCATCGCCCATGAATATTTTAGCAGGATGGAAATTGTAATATAAAAAACCTGCTGCTGACGCCGCAATGCAAAAGTTCAATAGCGCCAACGAAGGGTTGTGTGCAAACCACGCCGCAACACCCAATACACCAAATCCGAACATGGCCATACCGCCCGCCAACCCGTCAGAGCCATCCATAAAGTTGAAAAGATTGATCATCCAGATGCCGAGCACAATCACAACCAGTGCAATTACGGCACCTTGCTGTACTGCCAGACCCGAACCCACGACCAAAATCGTGGCCGCCAAAATATGTGAAAGCAGACGCAGTTTTACTGTTAGCTTGTAAATATCATCAAGTAGTGAGATCAAAAACAAGCCCAGCATCGGAAATAATATCCACCACATCACTGAATTGAACAATAACAACCAACCGGACAATATCCCAGCCATTAAACTCACGCCGCCAATACGCGGCACCGGCTCAGTGTGCAAGGAACGGTCATTGGGCACATCACGCAGCTTTACAGCTGACTTATTGGACAGCAAAAAATGTGTCAGCAGAAGAGTCACTAGCGCTGCACTCAGTGGTGGGTAAATACTCATTAAAAGCTTAGAAAAACCTTGAATTAACCATATCTATAGAGAGTAAAACGAAACTGTTAAAACCTGGCGGGAATTTTACACCATCGATATGCTTTAATCGCTGAAATCATCATCCATCAACCTATAAACTCGAAGGTACGAACAATTCATAGGATATTTGTACACAAGCCAAAATTTTCAGCTACATTCTGAGTTAATTGTAAACACCACTAAATATTCTCAATCCCGCCTCAGAAGACCTTCATAGAGATTAAGCACTCCATCGGTTATTTTCTTACTGGAAAACAGATCCAGAGCGCGAACACGCGCCGCCTCACCCATCGATTCGCGAACTTCGCTGTCTTCAATCAGCTTCATTAACAATTGCACCAGCATGACAACACTTCCCAAAGGAAAAAGCAGGCCAGTTTTACCATCCACAATTGCATCGCTAATACCATAAATATTGGTTGCAACAGTTGGTACACCACTTGCAGCAGCTTCAATAATAACCTGACCAAAACCCTCACGGTGACTCGGCAAACAGAAGATATCGGCGGCGGCCATATAGCGCTCTGGGTAGGGAGTAAAGCCGACTCTACGCAATCGATTCTGATAAATACCGCAAATTTCCTGCACCTTGGAATAGGGGAAATCTTCTTCAGCACCCACTAATACAAGCACAGCTGCCAATTTCCGACTTGCCAAAATTGCGAATGCTTGCGCCAATTCAAGCATGCCTTTATCACCATTCAATCGGCCAAGAAACAAGATGACGATGTGCTCTGGATCAATCTTCAATTCATTCCGCACTATTTGTCTCATTGAAGCATCTGGCTTGAATCGCTGGGGATCTACACCGCAAATCGAACCGCTACCGATAACAATTCCCTTGTTATAAGGAAGCACCCCCTCTCGAATCAAGTAATCACGTTGTGAGGGGCTATCAACAATTATATGTGTTGCAAATAAAACGATAAGCTTGTCAAACATTTTAAGCAGACTGCGCTCCAATCCACGCTTGTTAGCCCACACCTGACCAGTAAAAGTATGTACCCGATTAGGGACGCCCACTATACGTGCAGCAATCATAGCCAGCATGCCAGTTTTTGGCATGATCGAATGTACCAAATCGACATGTTCACGACGGAAATATAATATCAACTGCATAAAAGCACTTAAATCATGCAAAGGAGATATTTTACGCAAGAAGGATATTGGTTTGAATTGTGCCCCCATATTACTCAACAGCTCAGCTCCTTCAGGATTGCTGACAATGCTTACAGACCACTTTTCAACAGAAGCACAAATGTGACTTTGCATAAAGGAGTACACAACTACAGGAATTGTTGCGACAACACATAGTTTTTTCATATAAATATTTATATTTGAACCTGTTAAAGAGCAGCTCCTGACGACTTTTCAATATCTGAAATTCTTTTCAGCAAAGATTGCCATGGTTGTAACTGGTACGTAGAAAAGCCAACAGGGTGATCATGACTAAGCTTTTGGAATAAAAACTTAATACAATCCATTACCAATCTTCCTGACAATACAGCCACCGCCAGCAAGATATATTTCCATTCACGAGTTTTCATAAATTGTCTTATTTGCACTTTTAAAACTGACTTCCGTGTTCTAAATAACTTTTGCAAATTAATATCGCGTTTAATGCGATATGCAAACAAAATTTCATCCACAGTTAAAAAATGGCTGCCACGAAAACTTCTTAGCAATATTTCCTGATCTTCACATAGGTACGGACCTGGAACTTTGTAGTGGAATTTCCTAAACCATTCCGTTTTACCCATCCATGTTGGATGAGGGAAATGAAACCCCATCCAGGGACGCGCACATATCTGTTCATGTGTAATTGAGGATGGAAATAAACCAACTAGCTGATTATTCTGATCGATCAATATGGACCGAGTGGCAAGTAAATCCAAATCAACATTGCTTTGAAAAAACTTAATTTGTCTTTCAAATCGTTCCGGATAAGATACATCGTCTTGATCCATGCGTGCAAAATATTGTCCACGAGCAAGATCTATCGCTTCGTTCAGACGTTGAGCCAAACCTTTATTTTCTCCATCTTGCATTATGTAGATTCGACTATCTTTAATATCCCTAATTGATTCAAGCGCATTATCAGTAGATCCATCATCAATAATCAAAAGTTCCCAATTCTGTTCAGTCTGTATAACGATGGAAAGTACGGCCATGCGCAAATAATTCCCCGCATTAAAAATTGGCATCGCTACCGTCACAAACGGCACTTGCTGTTTATTTCTCCGTTCCGAGATGTCGTCACGTACCATGATCTCTTAACCAATTCAGTATACCTCTCAACCCCTTATTGAAAGTTACTTCAGGTAACCATCCGGTGTGTTCATGCAGTTTAAAAAACTCCAGCACATTACTCCTTACATCACAGTTTGATTTCTTTCAGAAATCGGCAAATTCACAGCTTTAACCATCCCTCGGGGTAAAGATCATTTGTTAAGCTGTTAATTAAAAACCAATTTTTTGGCGCAATGACAATTTTGTCCTGATTTTTATTCAGCCATGCACCCCACCAACTGAATGAACTATTGGCAATTATATGATGCTGGCACAAACTCATCAGACGCATATCATTGTAATTTTCAAGCCCCCTGTTGTGATCGATATACTGATACGGAAATTGAAGTTCTAAATTATCTCTAACCCATTTCATATCATCTGAAAAAATAAAGAAATGTGGGTTTTCGACTGTATCTGCAATATGCAAAATTGCTTCCCTATAATATTTAAGTGTACACGTTCCATGAGTTGCGTTTGTTTTGGGATTATTCGCGTAATCACCACGTCTTACATGCAGACTGATTGAATTTACCTGCCCGATTTTTGCAGCAATGCTCTTGTTCTGTTCAGACATGGGCAATATAAATTTAAAATTTTCCCTTATAGACGGAATAATACTGTCAAAATATTTCTCCGATTGCCAATAACCCTGAAGATAACAATCCCGAGAAGCTGAATTAATATCAGGCCAGTAATTAAAATGCGGCTCCACCACAAATGTATTCCGCCTTATTAACCCAAAGTATGGTCGTGCCAATATCCGTCGCATCAACAAAGGGGATTTCCAGCCCAATAGAGTTTTAATATCAGTTGAACTGGCGATTTTTTCCTTACTTATAAAAACACGCTGGAGTTCAAATCCTTGATGCATTGCATTTGCTTCATAGGCTGATACGTCCAATATGAATTCAGTATTTTTTCTCACAGCAAGCGCGCGCCCAGCCGCATACTGGAACATCTGGTTACCTAAACCACCTCTTACTTGCGTAATAATCATAATTCATCCAATCCACATAGTGACAACCTTTGTCACTATCGCATAGCGATGATAATCGCTGAGCAAATAGTAGTGCTCAAGCAGCGCTCAAACCTATGAAAAATCATAATTTATAAAGTAGTGTCATGCCTGGTAATCCTGTCGTTGTTGCCATTACACGATACATTCCTGGCATCATGGCAAGCATTTCTGTGACCGCCTTGTAAGGGCCAATGTTATAGCCCGACTCTTCAGACTGATAGAAAGTATCATGTAACATAATATGTGCCTTAGGCATGGCATTAACCACCCCGTTTAGCTCACGGCGAACCGATTCATAACTGTGATCGCCATCAATAAAAACTAAAGTTCGACTTTGTGGTTTGAGTAAATATAACTCTATCGTTTTTGAAAGGCCATCTGCCTGATGCAGCTTTACTCCATTGCATCCTTTCACCATATTACCTCGTTTAGATTTTGGGTGTTCCTGGTGTTCTTGGTTATCGGGCAAATCTATGGAATGTATTTCAAGCGGAATATTAAATTGCTTGCCGGTTTCATAAAATATTCTCGCTGATTTTCCTATATTTGTTCCCCATTCAAAAACCTGCTGAGGCTTTAGCCTACAAATTGCTGCCACCATCAAATTCAACTCAGCAACCGGATACGGATGCACGCCAACAATTGGTATCAGTTTCTTAACAAGAAAGTCTGATATGAGCCAATTGTCGGTTTCAAATTCCGAACAATGAGTATTTTTTGCAGGATCATTGCGATTTGAAATAATAGATTTTATTATTTTTTTAATTAATCGCTTAATAATTTTCATCTCAAACTATCTCTTAATTAATACTCAATTTACCTCGTAGAGTTTCTTGTGCTCTTTAGGGTGCTAAAAATCTGCTCATACTGAGTCGCAATTTTTCCCCACGACAACCATTCAGACCAATTTTTTCTTCCGGTCTGACCCATTTTTTTGAGCTTATCTTTTTGTTGCATAAGTTCAGCCATCAAATTTGCCATAACAGTTTCATCGACCCGAGTGTACCCTATCGCGTCAATATTCGATGGGCAAATTACACCGGCACCGGTCCATTTGGCAATTTCAACCGAATTACCCACATCAACTGACAGAAAAGGGGTGCCTGCAGCTACAGATTCAAACAGGACCAAAGGAGAATATTCAATATTTGAAGCAAAAACAAATAAATCTGCCGCCATGAAAGCTTGGGTTAGCTCATCTCTAGGTAAATCAGTGACAAATACTCGTTTATTTGCTTGTGAAGAATTGATCTGATTGGCAATTTTTATTGGTGAGTTAATCGTTCTGAATACCTTTTTTAAAACCTGCTTAAGCGCGTAATCCAAACCATGAATCTTTACTAAACCTGTAAACTTTTCCAACAACTCTCTGTTACTACTTCCCAATCTCTGTATTTCATTACCATTGAGTATCAAGGTAGCATGTTGACTTTCCGGTAACTTCAAAATATCGAATGCCCTAACTAGCTCCAGATGACCTTTTAACCCCGTGAAACTGCCCACAGTCAGAAATAGGAACGACTGTTCAGTAATACCCTGGCGCGATCGAAATAATGGATCAGCAGCTACATTAAACATTTCTTCACTGGCCCCATTAGGCACAATGGAAAAACTTTCTATGCCATGCATACGGGCAAATTCAATATCGCGATAATGGGTGGCATTGAAAACAAGATGATCAAATTTTCTTAATATTACTGGCATACCTAGAAAATATTTTGCATACCCGGGTTCATATAAACTTGAAAAGCCGCAAGGTACAAAAACTTTTGGAATAGTAATTTGATCCAGAATTGTCCACAATGCATCAAAAGTCCACTGTTGTGCTGCGTAGACCATCATTACATCAAATTGACCTGCCTGCACAAAATCCTGATAATTTTTTTTTTCGCCCGCCATGCCAAAAACAAGATTTCCGGATACTTCAAACTCTTTGACATTCACTCCATTGAGCGTATCAAAATCTCGATTGTAAAGTTTGGTAGTTGCAACAGTAACTCGATGCCCCCTGGCTGTTAATCGTTCGGCAAGCTGGCGTATCACCTCTTGAACACCGCCCACACTTGGCGCATAAAATTGGCAGCAAAATAATATGCGCACTAGACCAACCCACCCTTGACATGATCGTTATACCAATTCCACGTCCGCTCAATACCCACCGTAAAATCTGTTTCTGGGCGCCATCCAGATATTGAGTACAACTTCTCTGTACTCAATACATTTGAAGATACGTCAAAGGAACGAGATGGAATATGTGTTACACAAGGACTAATATTGTCTCTTTTTGCAAAGATGCTTAACTGCTCAATAACTTGTATGTTCGACCTACCCACACTACTTCCTATGTTATAGCACTCACCTGGCACACCATAATCCAATGCCGCAATCAGCGCCTTTGCTAAATCACCAACATAGATGTAATCCCGAATTGTCCCATGTCGACCAAAAATTTTTATTTCCTTCCCCATTTGCAGAGATGCTATGGACGTCGCAACGAAGCCCTGACCTACAAAAGGCCTTTGTCCTTCGCCAAATGGGTTTGCAGGGCGTACATTAATAACAGGTAGCGAACGTGTTCTGCAGTACATCTGGGCATATTTTTCCAAAGCAAGTTTGGATATCCCATAGGGAGAGATTGGATTGGTGGAGTGATTTTCTGTAATCGGCAAGTTTTGCGGTTCACCGTAAACAGTACCCCCCGAAGAAACAAAAATCATTTTTCTTATGGGCAATTTACTTGCCGTTTCAAATAGTGCTACAGAACCAGGAAGATTATCTATGATGTCAAGTAAAGGACTTTCGAAGCTTGTCTTTGGCACACTTGAATAAGCGAGATCAACTATCTCATCAACGTCTTTAAGGCTCTTGGAAATATAATCCGTATCTCCTATGTCGGCCTGAAAGTACTTTACATTTGGTGGCAGGTTGATTAATTCGCGCTCCCGCCTGCCTACAACCCGCACATCCCTGCCGGTTTCTAGCAAAGCACGGACGAGGTGAGAACCAATAAACCCGGCACCACCAATAACACAACAGCTCATGTATTTGGCACCGTTAACATTCGTCTTACCACACGCTTGACGTATTGACCTATGCGACCACTTATCATTTTACCCAGCCTCCCCCCAGAGAGATAATTTATGTAATGGTAGCGTAGCAAGTTCAGCCTAGCTTGCAATGCCGCGTCTAATTGCTTAGCAGACACACCAGAATCATAAGCTATACGCATAACCGCAATCTGCAGAACGGATTTCATCCTTGAAAATCTAACTTTGCTCGATATTCCGCTGTATGCGCCTTGCGACAACTTAGATATGGCTATCACCTCAGGTGATTCAATTGCCAAAGAAGACGCCCATGAAATATTTTCAGCACTGATTTTAATCAAATTGGGTACAAAAGGATTCAACCCTAATCTAGACATGCTATTTGGCACTTCACGGTATGCCATTAGCACCTCAGGTAAATTAGCAATTTTAAATTCCCTCATCACCCGAGACCATAGCTCATAATCCTCAGGGGGATGTCTTGATTTATCTTCTGTATAGCCCCCTACCTTTTCAAAAACCAGCCGTCGAATCATCATTGAACTATGAACAAAATGATTATTGAATAGTAATTTGAATTTAATTATTGCATCATTTGTTGGGTGTTTAAGCAACCTGCCAGTTCGTTCATTTAAATCCCATATTTCCGCAAACGTTCCAACCAATCCGACTGCCAGATTATCTTCCAAGAACGCTATCTGTTTCTCAAAACGCAACGGAAAGCAAACATCATCCTGATCTTGGCGAGCAATATATTCTCCTCTAGCAAGAGAAATACCACGATTCAGGGTTGCTGCCAATCCCTTATTTGATTGTTGAAAAAATCGGATTCGCGGATCATTATATTTTTCTATAATCGTACCGGAATTATCGGTTGAGCCGTCGTCAATAATAATAAGCTCATAATTGTTAAAGGATTGTTTCAGAACACTGTTTATGGATTCATCCAAGTAGGGAAATCCATTATAAACAGGGAGAATTACGCTCACGAGCGGTAATGTAGATGTGTTATCCAATTCGCGTCCTTAACATTTCTTGAGTTAACCAGCATCAACTTATCTAAGTTCCCAGTTTTCCCAAACAAATTCATATTGATATGTCAGCTTGTGCGTGTGCTCCAATGCCTCTTGTATTTTCTTCATTCGCTCCCTTGAATCAGGGAAGAAATCATGGAATTGGATTTGCAGATTTTTTATAGCTTTAACCAAATTTGTAGACATGAGGTGCTCAAGTAAATCGTACTCGCCCCCCTCAATATTTATTTTCATTAGATCAACTGATGAAATTTTATTTTCTTCAAAGAACTTACTCGCCTTCTTTAATTGAATGCTCAACATCTGCTCGCCAATTTTATGCTGTGAAGAACTAGCGCCACTTAGCGAAATACTGGTGTTTATATCGTTGTTTGCCAACCCATATTGATGGACGAAAATATTAGGGTTCCTTAAAAATCGTTGCATAATATTTTCTGCGAATTCAGGTACTGGTTCGAAAATATGGATCGTGCAACAATACATCGAAAAAATATCACTTGACCATTGTCCCTCGTATCCCCCAAGGTCTAAAACTAGACTTTGCGCTGACAAATCATACTTTAACCTATGCGTTCTATCACC
>JBBQYH010000003.1:0-42812 GCA_038208855.1 Burkholderiales bacterium | reverse complement strand
AAGGGGCTCGCCCGCTTCTGGGCGAGTCCCGCTTGAGCGCCGTTATGCATTTAGAATTTAGCAGCTCGGATAATGCAGATACGGAATAAAACTTGCCATCGATTTCTCTATGTAACATAGCATGACAATTTGGACAGACAGGGATTAAGTCGTTAGCGTAATCAATTTTGTAGTTTTGGCCAATTGTATGAATCGGCGTTATGTGGTGCACATGGATAAAATCTTTGCCAAGAGTCCCATAAGCTTGCTCAAAATTAAACCCGCATATTTTGCATGAGCATCCATGCGCCTCTATACATTTTGCGCGCGCAACGGAGCTGCGTTCATATTTATTTACGGAGACCTGCTTTTTTACCCCTTCAAATATTTCTATGCTTGAATCTAATACCTCTGGGAAGAATTCATCATTTGCTGTTCTAAATATTGACGAAATATACCTTTCCAGATTTTCGCTTAATTTGATTGGACCTTGAGGAGCTGCGTTTAGCCCGTTTTCTAAAAGGAGCGGTAGAGATAGTTTTTCAGAATCTACTTCTTCGATGAGCTGAAGGTTGAAAAATTTCCCATCAAGGGATTTTTCATATTCATTAGAATTAAGCCAATATTCCTTGTCATCTCTTATTTGCGTGGAATTCTTGTGTAGCTCAGCTACTTTGCATTTGTATCTGATTCTTTTTATCGGGCTTGTGCAATAAATGTAAACAATGTCGCCCAAATTATATTTTGCATTTCCCTGACGCCAATCTATTGACCCATGATGTGCAAAAGAGCTGGCATGGTCGTACATCTTTCCATTTGCGGATATTAGCCAATTCATATTGGTCACTCTATAACAGTTATTAGACTGACCCACCGGTCAGTACTATTAATAATAATGAAGCGTGCATAATTTTCCTAACCATTTTAATTTAAATAATTCAGGTTGTTTTCCCTGTCCGCATATAACGATAATAGTACGGCAGTAATCAACCGACTGCAATTGGGACTTTACAGCCAATTTTGAATGGCAGCAATGGTAGGCCAACTTCAAGTTTACCAAGAGTTCTATGTGTGTCAGCGCACAGAGGCTAACAGCAAGTCTCCCTATAGTTACTGCAGAAACACGCCAAGAATAATGCAGCTTCATTATGTTGCTCCTTGGCTTGTCAAAACTTTAATTTAACCGAACCACAATGGAGCATCCATGGATCAATCTGAGCTTATCGAACACGTTGCAAAGGAGCTGGGCATAACTAACATTGTGTCGAAGCGTTTGCTGAGGGCAACACTGCGGGAGATTCGTGACTTACTCGTGGTCGGACATGCGGTAACCATCCCGCACTTGGGTACTTTTGATACGGCTACTTACGATGAACACCGTGGTTATCGTCCTGCCACGCATGACTTTGCGCTTTTCCCCAAGCGACGTGTGGCGGTGTTTCGCACGGGCTCATTACTGCGTGAAGACGTACACGATATCAAACCTGTTGAAGAAGGCGAGCCTACATGAGCGACGATAATAAAATCACGCTGCACGCCTTTACGGCGCTGGTAGCCAGACGTGCCAAGGTTAGCAGTGATGAGGCAAACGTTTATATTCACCAACTCGCCAAAACCATGGCAGAGGGCTTGGAAAAGGACGACTACATTCATCTGTATCGCTTTGGCCGTTTCCAGACCACCCATGTTGACGAACAGACGGGGCACAATCCCAATACAGGTGCGGCGTTAACAATACCCGAGCACTCGCGTGTGCAATTTCACCCCTACAGCGCGCTGCGTTTTGCTGTCAATGCACCTTTCCGCAATTTGCATATCAAAGAACTCAATGAGGATAAAACGGAATGGCGTACCGGACCCGGTGCCTGGATCTTGGCAGCGCTGCTTTTATTGCTGCTGCTGTTGTTGGGGTTTTACTTAATGCGTGGATCGTCTACTCAAGATGCTTCCGTCGTGCCGCAAGAGAAAGCAGTGGAAACTGCCGTCGTGGCGCAACCCGTTCAAGCACCTGCTGAAGTTATGCCAGCCGTCGTACCCGCAGAAGTGAAAGCCACTCCGACTGCTAAAGTTGCAACGACTGGTTATGTTGTGTCGCCCGGCGATACCTTGTGGGGAATTGCTGCGACCACCTGGGAAAATCCTTTTTGGTGGCCGCTTATTTATGCGGAGAATAGAGCAGAACTTGCTGGCCGTAACCCGGACCTGATCGAAAACGGAATCACACTGCGCTTGCCTGTTCTGGCCGGTAGTGCAAAAAATCCCGAGGCGGCAGACCTGCGTCTTAAAGCGGACGCTTACAAAATAGTGGCCAAGGATTACCGCAAACTCGGTAACCCTCGTGCCGCAAACTATAAGAAAGTTGCCAAGCAAAGTGCCAAAGAATAAGCGGGGAGAATGGCGGCGGCCAGGTTTTTGCTAACTAAAAATTTATCGGTAGTTACATGGTGAATAAATTAGACATGGCAATTTATAAACCATTGCTGACTGTATATCGATAAGTGTTTCAGTACTTCTGAATATCTTCTTTATAAACTACAAACTTCTGCTCCGTGCAGCACACAGTCAGTTAGATACACCTGCCTTGAACAAGGCGCAGGCTAATCAAGGAATACTTAACTATGCAATACGTGAATGATCAAAACAATGATGGTGGTATCGAATGACTGTCGCCCACAATAGTCCGACACAGAACCATCTACTCGCGTCCTTACCCAAGGCTGAGTTTGATCGCCTGTCAGAGCATTTGGAGTTGGTAGAGATGGTTCTCGGAGAAAGCCTATACGAGTCGCACGGCAGCCTGAAACACGTTTATTTTCCCACCACGGCTATCGTTTCGCTGCTCTACGTACTTGAGGATGGTGAATCGGCCGAAATTGCTGTGGTAGGCAAAGAAGGTATTCTGGGCATTGCATTATTCATGGGTGGTGAAACCACGCCCAATCATGCTTTTGTACAATGTGGGGGATACGGTTATCGCCTGAAAGCCACATTGCTTAACAAAGAATTCAACCGCGCCGGGCCTGTCCTGAGAATATTGCTCCGCTACACTCAGGCACTTACCACACAGATGGCGCAAACGGCAGTGTGCAATAAACACCACTCCATCGAACAGCAATTGTGCCGCTGGTTATTGATAACCTTTGATCGCTCAACTTCGAAAACTTTGACCATGACCCAAGAGCTGATAGCGGGCATGCTTGGGGTAAGGCGCGAAGGAATTACCCAGACCATGGGAAAGTTAAAGCGTGAAGAACTGATTCACCACACCCGTGGACGCATCACACTACTTGATCATCCGGGATTGAAGAAAATCGTGTGTGAATGCTACGAAGTTGTCAACAAAGAATATGAACGCCTGATTACCGACATTCCCAGGCATGATCCTCAACACATTCTCGGTCCATCCACTGCATAGATCGATAGGCGACAAACTATAAGAAAGTTGCCAAGCAAAGTGCCAAAGAATAAGCGGGGAGAATAGCGGTAGCCTAATATTTATGCCGCTTGTTTTTCAAACGCCTCGCGTTGCTGGGTACTGCGCAAGATCAGCAACAGCACGGTTCCCACCACCAGCACTGCGGCAGCCAGATACAGGCCGCCGGTATAACTGCCGAGTTTGCTCCCCAGCCAGCCGGTGATGGCCGGACCGATGATCTGCGCGATGCCGTATGAAATCGTCATCATGCCCATCATTTTGGCCGGGCGGGTTGGATAATAACGCCCTGCCATGGTCAGCACCAGGCTGACCATGCCGATGAAAGTGCCGCCGAACAACAGCGCGCCAGCCATCGCGCCGATCAGACCCAGCCCCAGGGCGGGTAGCAGGATGCCAACAATTTGCAGCACGGCGGCAATGATCAGGGCATTCAGTTCGCCCACACGTCGCGCGATGAAATCCCACACGATGCAGGCGGGAGCGGCAGCAATGCCGATCGCCAGAAAAACCATAGTGCCATTGCCTGAAAGCTCGGGTAGTTTGTCCACAATGGCAACAATGAAGGTGGCTGTTACCACGTAGCCTATGCCGGCACAGAAATATGCTGCCATAAACAAGCGCAGGAACAGACGGCTGGGTGGCGCGTCAGGCATGGGCGCGCCGGTTTTGGTGGTGGCACTACGATCCGGCGCCGGCAGCCAACCCAAGGCAGGTATCAGCAACAAACACCCCAGCGCAGAGAACATGAACCACTGTTCGCGCCAATCAAAAGCGTGGTTCATCAAGGCCACCACAGCCGCGCAACCGGCAATGCCGAGACCGATGCCGGAGAAGTGTATGCCTAGTTCGCTGCGATGGTTATGCCGAATCAACCAGTTGAGTATCAACCCGCTGCCCAGCAATATGCTGGCAGAGCTAGCCAGTCCCGCGATGAAGCGCGAGATAGCCCACAGCGTAAAATCGCTACTCAAGCCCATCATGACGGTGCTGAGCACAGCCAGTATCATGCCTATCCGGTACAGTCTGTCCTTGAGTACCATGTCGCTAATCTGTGTCGCAATTACGGCACCAAACAGATAGCCGAGGTAGTTAATGGCCGCGAGCCAACCGGCTGCGGCTATCCCCAGCGCGGCCTGTTTTTGCATCAGCGGAAGCAGTGGTGTGTAGGCAAAACGTGCAACACCCAGCCCGAGAATGAGACTGAATATACCTGCCCCCAGCACTTTCATGCGTTGCTTTTGGTTGTTCATTTCACGTATCTGAATTTTCTATTATCTTTGTAAGCATTGCGATTGCTTGCCGACTAATCTGTATCGTTAGCGTGGAGCATGCCATGTATTATTATAAATTACCAATTTTGATCATTTGTATCAGTATCTTTTCACATGATGTTGTTTACGCAGCATCATGTGAAAATCATTCCTCTACTACTCGTGTTCAACTGGTAGAGCTTTACACCTCGGAAGGTTGCAGCAGTTGTCCACCGGCGGATAGTTGGTTGCGTTCACTGGTGCCCAAAATGTTGTCTGCCGATGAAGTTGTGCCGCTGGCATTTCATGTGGATTATTGGGACAGGCTGGGCTGGCGCGATCGTTTTGCCAGCCCGATTTATACCGGCAGACAGTCTGACTATTCCAAAGTGAGTGGCAGCAGTTTCATGTTTACACCGCAGGTGATTCTGGCCGGGAGAAATTATGCGAGTTGGTCAAACAGAAATCGTGTGCAGCAGGATGTACGTGAAGAGCTCAAGTCATTGCCGGAGGCGGATATCGCTTTACGTTTGCAAACTGTTGCAGCCGGCAAGATAGGGTTTGAAGTTAGCGCGCAATTGCGACAAGTAAATAATTCGCATGATGTGCGTATTTATGCGGCGCTATTTCAAAACGGGCTGGTGTCGGATGTGGGGCGCGGGGAAAACAGCGGCAGTCGTTTGCAGCACGACTATGTTGTGCGTGAATTGATCCAGTCAAACTCGATAGGCCCGTCCGGCAAATTGCTATTCAGCGGCCAGTTCTCGCTGCCTGTTGATGCACGGCCTGCCGCGATGGGCGTGGCAGTGTTTGCTCAGGACACTAAAACCGGCACGGTGCTGCAAGCCATGGCAGCACCGTTGTGTATTGAATAATAGCAAATATCTGATTATATTGAATAATATTGTGATCAGGATTCACGTGCCAAAGCCATGAATTCTGCGCGCATCGCCTGGTTGGGTTGCAACTCTCCCAGCATGGCTGAGGTAATTGTTTCTTCGCCTTGCGTGCGGATGCCGCGGCTTTCCATGCACAGATGGCGGCACTTTACGACCACGCCCACGGCCTTGGCTTCCAATTGTTCCATCAGCGATTCTGCAATCTGTATGGTGAGGCGTTCCTGCACTTGCAAACGGTGAGCAAAACAATCAACCAGTCTGGTGAGCTTGGATAAGCCAACGATCTTGCCGTTGGGTACGTAACCAATGGTGACCGTGCCAAAAAATGGCGCGAGGTGATGTTCGCAATGGCTGTAGACGGGTATGTTTTTAACCACGATGAGCTCGTCGTATTGCTCGGCACCATCTTCAAAAACCTTTAGTACGTCTGTCGGATCTTGTGTATATCCGGAAGTCCAGTGTTGCCACGCGGCAACAACCCGGGCAGGTGTTTCGATCAGGCCCGGTCTGTCCGGGTTTTCGCCTACGCTGCTGATAAATCTGCGCCAGTCTAGTTCAGTGAATTGCTCTTTTGCTTTGGACATTTCTGTGTTTCCTATGAAGTTTGCATAGTGTGCTACGTTGCAATTGTTAATTCACTTACTTGGATTTGCTGCCACAGCCTCCTCCGGATCCGCAACCACCGCCGCCTCCGGCTGCATTGGCCATCGTCAGCAGGTTGGCAACCGGTTCGCGTTTGGCGTTGGCGGCGGACATTTTTTCCAGATAGTCATTCCACATTTGTTCCTGATTCATGCCCATGCTGTGCAGATACTCCCACGAGTAAATACCGCTATCGTGGCCGTCGGAAAACAGGAATTGCATGGCATAAGTGCCGACTGCTTCGGCATTGCTGATTTCAACAAATTTTTTGCCTACCTGCAGGGTTTCCTGGCCGGGGCCATGACCGCGCACTTCAGCTGAAGGAGAATGTACACGCAGAAATTCATAAGGCAATTTGAAGTGCTGGCCATCAGAGAACGCTATTTCCAATACGCGCGATTTCTGGTGTAGTTCGATTAAGGTAGGTACAGGCTTGTTGGTGTCTGACATGGCGTTCCTTTAGGTTGCTGAATTTATTGCGGGTTAATCCCAACGATCGTCGCGCACCTGCACGTCGCCGTTTTCTATGCGTACCGGGAAGGTGGCAGTGGGCTCATAAGCCGGCGCCGTCAAGGCTGCGCCGGTGCGGATGCAAAAATGTGCGCCGTGGCGCGGACAGATGATTTGGTCACCCTCAATTACTCCACCGGTGAGTTGCCCGCCATCGTGTGTGCAAACATCCTCAATGGCGTAAAAATTTCCTTCAAGATTGAAGACAACAATATTCGTGCCGTCCACATCGACAACTTTGTGTGTGCCAGGCTTGAATTTTTCCAGAGGTGCGACTGTTGACCAGTCAGTCATGAGATGCTTTCAATGCACACATCAGACTGCCTCAACCACAATGTCGGGTTCTATACTGCGCAGCAATTGCACAATGCCATACAGTGTGCCGGAGAGCGAGCTTGGGCAACTGCCGCAAGCGCCCTGGTAATGCACGCTCAATGTGTTGCCTTCCAGGCCCACCACGGTCAGGTCGCCGCCGTCACTTTTCAGATAGGGGCGTATCTGTGCATCCAGCAACGCGGTGATATTGTCCAGGCGTTCCTGATCTTCAGGACTCAGATGGCTAAGTGTTATGTTGGCCTCGGCGATGGCTGCTTCAGATTTCGCCGCCGCGGCTGCGGCAAAGCGTATTGGCTCGGCTACCTTGCGCACCAGCTCTTTCCAGTCAGCACCGCCATCCTGCGTAACGGTCACCCATTTGTCGACAAAGAACACGTTGCTGACATGCGGAATTTCAAACAAACGCCGGGCCAATTCGTCATCCTTGGCCTCGTCGGCATTGGCATACGAATGGGATACACCCCAGGTGAGATTCTCCCGCAGGATGAACTTCATCGCATTCGGGTTGGGCGTGCTTTCAATTTCTGCGATTTTTGGCATTTTATAAAATTATGTCCTTAAAAATACTGCGCGCATCAAGAGGTATGCATGGGATCTGCATCCGCTTCGGTGCTGACTTCTGCAACCGAGTTAAGCGCTGCACGCAGTGTATGCCACGGCAAGATTGCGCATTTCACTCTGGTAGGCAATGCGCTGACGCCGGAAAATACGGCCAGCCGTCCCAGTTTGTTGGGCGCGCTGAGATCCAGCTTGCCGGTGGTCATATCCAGAAATTCGTGCGCGATTTCTTCGGCTTCGGCGCGGGTTTTGCCTTTTACGGCAACCGTCATCAGCGAAGTGGATGACTTGCACACGGCACAGGCTTCGCCTTCAAAACCGATGGCATCGACTTTGTCGCCAACCACATTCATCGTCAAACTGATGTGATCACCACACAAGGGGTTATGTCCTTCGGCATGATGCGTACTGGATTCCAGCTTGCCGTAATTTCGCGGCTTCTTGTTGTGGTCCAGGATGACTTCCTGATAAAGGGCTTTCATGTCGGCCATGATCCTAGACTCCTCGGTTGGCACAGCCAAGTTTGTGACTCAGGGAATGTCTGGCAAGGCGCGACGATGCAGTGGGGTTATTCCCCGCAAAGAGGAGCAACGCGGCCAGGCGTTTCATGAGGCAGAAAATTGGTTGTGAAGCCAAAGTTAATTGAAAACTAATTGCCACAAGTATCAGGCGCGCAATTGAGGAGTCAAGGGTCATGCGAATACCTCTTGTACGGTGCGGATGCCAGCGATTAAAGCGTCGACCTCGGCCATGGTGTTGTAGAACGCGAAAGAGGCTCGCGAAGTGGCGGGCACGCGGAAACGGTTCATCACCGGTTGTGCACAATGGTGGCCGGTGCGTACAGCAACCCCTTCCTGATTGAGTATGGAGCCGATGTCATGCGGATGCACGCCGTCGATGGCAAAGGAAATTACCGCGGCCTTGTTTTTTGCAGTACCAATAATGCGCACACCCTGCATGTCATTGATTTGTGCAGTGGCATAAGTCAATAGTGAGTGCTCATAGGCGGCAATGTTGTCCAGGCCTATATTTTGCAGATAATCTATCGCGGCACCCAGGCCTATAGCCGCAGCGATAGGCGGTGTACCCGCTTCAAATTTGAACGGGATGGTGTTGTAAAGCGTTTTTTCAAACGTCACCGACAAGATCATGTCGCCACCGCCCTTGTAGGGCTGCATGCTTTCCAATATCTTTGCTTTGCCGTAAAGCATGCCTATGCCGGTAGGACCGCATAGCTTGTGACCGGAATAGGCATAAAAATCGCAATCCAGATCTTGTACATCCACGCTCATATGTGGCGCTGCTTGTGCACCATCCACCAGCACCGGCACGCCGCGTGCATGGGCGAACTTGATCATGTCCTTGATCGGGTTGATGCTGCCCAGCGCATTGGAGACATGCCCCACGCCTACGAATTTTGTGTGCTCGTTAAACAACGCCTCGTATTCTTCAATGATCAACTCGCCCGCATCGTTGATGGGCACCACGCGTATTTTTGCACCGGTTTCTTCGCACAGCATCTGCCACGGCACAATGTTGGAATGGTGTTCAAGCGTGGTCAGAATGATTTCATCGCCGGCCTTGATGAACTTGCGGCCATAGCCGTGCATCACCAGGTTGATCGCTTCGGTGGTGCCGCTGGTGAAAATGATCTCTCGATCTTCTTTTGCGTTAATGAACTTTTGCAAAGTGCGGCGCGCATGTTCATATTCATGCGTTGCTGTTTCAGACAGGTAATGCACGGCACGGTGGATGTTGGCATGCTGTGCTGTTTGGTAAAACTGCAGGCGATCCATGACCTGTTGCGGCATCTGGCTGGATGCGGCGTTATCCAGATACACCAGCGGCTTGTCATTGACCTGCAGCTTGAGTATCGGGAAATCTGCGCGGAGGCTTGCGACATCCAGCGTGTTGTTTGGCTTGAAAATAGGTGCGTTCATAGTTGTGTTGAAGTTTGTTCGAGTACGGTCTGTTCCAGGCTGCGCTTGAGCGAGGCCACGGGGATGCGCTCGATGATTTCTGCACCGAATGCATAGGTCAGCATGTTGCGCGCCATTTCATGGGTGATGCCGCGGCTTTGCAGGTAAAACACCTCGTCGTTGTCGAGCTGGCCTATGGTTGCACCGTGCGTGCACTTGACGTCGTCGTTGAATATTTCCAGTTGCGGTTTGGTATCCACATGCGCTTTGTCGGTGAGCAGCAGTGTATGGTTGGATTGTTCCGAATCGGTCTTGATCGCGCCGCGGCGCACCATGATTTTGCCATTGAACACGGCATGCGCGCCGCCGCCGACGATGCACTTGTGCAGTTGACGGCTGATGGCGTGCGGCTGAGCATGGTCTATACAGGTGTGCGTGTCGGCCAACTGGCGCGCGGAGATCATGGCCAGGCCGTCGGCAGAACATTCGGCGCCTTCGGCCAGTTTGATGTTCAGATTGTAGCGCGAGATGCGCGCGCCCATCGCAATGCTCACGGATTGATAGCTGCTTGAACGCGACAAAACTGCCGAGCAGTTGGCAATGTGAAATGCCTTGGCGCCTTCGCGCTGCACGCGCACATGATGGATGCGCGCATTGTCTGCCAGCACGAATTCCGACACGGCATTGGTAAAATAGGTTTCGTCCTGTAGTGAAACATAATCTTCAATTACGGTGGCTTCGCAGCCGTTGTCTGCCAGCACTAGTGTGCGCGGGTAGCTCACCACTTCTTTTTGCGTGGCGATAAACAGCAAATGCACAGGTGCTTTGACCTGGCTGTCGCGAGGCAACATGACCAGCGCCGCATCGTGCAAAAAAGCGGTATTCAATGCGGCGAAAACATTGCCTTTGAGTGTTGCGTGCTGCGCCAGATGCTGCTGCAGCAAGGCAGAATTGTTTGCCAGCTCTTTGGCGAGGTTGCCGACAATAATGCCACGACTTTCAATTTTGGAAAGTTCAGGCGCATATATGCCATCCACAAATACGATGCGACTTGTTGCTTCATCTATTTTGAAACGTTTGATATCGGCAGCAGTCAGTTTGTTTGGGGTGTGCGCAGGTTGCAACGACACTTTGGTGAGCATGGAAAGATCGGTAAAGCGCCATTCTTCGTCGCGCGTTGTGGGTATGGTCAGCTCGCTGACCGTTTCAACCGCAGCGCTGCGCAGCTTGTTAAGCCATGCCTGCTTGCTGGCCGACACCTGAGACTGACCGGCCAACAGGCCTTGCAAATAGCCTGAGTTGGCCGGATTGCCAGCCGGAGATTGGACTGCAATGTTCATGCTGCCACCTTGAGCTCATCACTGACCCAGTGGTAGCCGCGCTGCTCCAGCTCCAGTGCCAATTCCTTGCCGCCGGATTTGATTATGCGGCCATCCACCATGACATGCACATAATCGGGCACGATATAGTTCAGCAGACGCTGGTAGTGGGTCACCATCACGATTGCGTTGTCCTTGTTGGCCAGTTGATTTACGCCCTGGGCGACTATGCGCAGCGCATCGATATCCAGGCCTGAATCGGTTTCGTCCAGTATCGCCAGGCTGGGCTCAAGCATCGCCATTTGCAGGATTTCGTTGCGCTTTTTTTCACCGCCGGAGAAGCCACCGTTAACGCTGCGATCCAGAAAATCCTCGCGCATTTCCAGCAATTTCATTTTGTCGCGCACAAAGTCGTCAAACTCCAGCGGGTCGAGTTCTTCCTTGCCGCGATTCGATTGCACGGTGTTGTACATCAGGCGCAGAAATTGGCTGTTGTTTACGCCGGGAATTTCGATAGGGTACTGAAAGGCGAGGAATAAACCGGCACGAGCACGCTCTTCCGGAGCCAGTTCAAGCAAATTTTTGCCTTCGAACAGGATGCTGCCACTGGTAATTTCATAATCGGGATGTCCGGCCAGCACTTTGGAGAAGGTGCTTTTGCCCGAGCCGTTTTGACCCATGATGGCGTGTATCTCACCGCTTTTGATGGTGAAATTCATATTCTTCAGAATAGGTGTACCTTCCACGCTGGCACACAGGCCGCGCACTTCAAGTATGGTTTTGCTATCCGGGTAAATCATCCTACACTTCCTTCCAGTTTAAAGCTGAGCAAATTGGTCGCTTCGACCGCAAATTCCAGGGGTAATTGTTGAAATACATCTTTGCAGAATCCGTTGATGATCATCGATACGGCTGCTTCGGCGTCAATGCCACGTTGTGCAAAATAGAACATCTGATCTTCACCTATCTTGGAGGTCGATGCTTCATGTTCCACTTTCGCTGTGTTGTTTCTGACGTCGATGTACGGGAAAGTGTGCGCGCCCGACTCACTGCCTATCAACATCGAGTCGCACTGCGAATAGTTGCGCGCACCGGCGGCACTGGGTGCAATTTTCACCAGACCGCGATAGCTGTTGTTGGATTTGCCCGCAGAAATGCCTTTGCTGACAATCGTGCTGCGGGTGTTTTTGCCGATATGGATCATCTTGGTGCCGGTATCGGCCTGCTGATAATGGTTGGTCAAGGCAACCGAATAAAACTCGCCGATAGAGTTGTCGCCCTGCAATACCACCGAAGGATATTTCCACGTAATCGCCGAGCCGGTTTCAACCTGTGTCCATGAGATACGCGAATTGATGCCCTTGGCCAGGCCGCGTTTGGTGACAAAGTTGTAAATACCGCCCACACCGTTTTCATCGCCTGCATACCAGTTCTGTACGGTTGAGTATTTGATGTCCGCGTTGTCCAGCGCAACCAGCTCAACCACCGCCGCATGCAACTGATTGCTGCTGAAGGCAGGTGCAGTGCAGCCTTCCAGATAGCTGACCGAAGCGCCTTCTTCCGCCACAATCAAAGTACGCTCGAATTGGCCGGACTCTTCGGTGTTGATGCGGAAGTAGGTGGACAGATCCATCGGGCATTTGACGCCTTTGGGAATAAAGCAGAACGAGCCGTCGGTAAATACTGCGGAATTGAGTGCGGCATAAAAGTTGTCGCTGCTGGGAATGACCGTACCGAGGTATTTTTGTATCAGTTCGGGGTGGTCTTTTACGGCTTCTGAAAATGAACAGAAAATCACGCCTACTTCGGCAAGTTTCGCTTTATAAGTAGTGGCAACAGACACACTGTCGAAAATAACGTCCACAGCCACCCCGGCCAGCGCCATGCGCTCATGCAGCGGGACACCAAGCTTTTCAAAGGTGCGCAACAATTCCGGATCGACTTCATCCATGCTCTTGAGCTTGGGTTTTTGCTTGGGCGCGGAATAATAGCTGATGGCCTGAAAATCGATTTTTGGATAATGCGCATTTTGCCAGGTCGGTTCAGTCATCTTGAGCCAGGCTGCATAGGATTTCAAACGGAAATCCAGCAACCATTCAGGTTCGTTGCGCTTGGCCGAAATCATCCTGATCGTGCTTTCATCCAGACCTTTGGCCGCGACATCCGATTCGATGTCACTGACAAAGCCATGTTTGTATGGCTGATTGATGATGTTTTGCAGAGCTGCACTCATTTTGGTAAATTCCGATCTAATCTATGTCGAGGATAGTTCACGTCGGCCATGGTTACGGCCTAACCATTCTTTTTTTGACTAATTGTCAGATTTTAATGCTGAAACTTTCGCCGCAGCCGCACATCGCGGTGACTTTGGGGTTGTCAATTTTAAAAACTTGCTTAAGGCCTTCAGTGACAAAATCCAGATTGGAACCATCGATATACTGCAAAGAAACATTGTCCAGCACAACTTTGGCATCATGTGCCTCGATCAGCTGGTCATTTTCACGTACTTCATCTGCAAATTCGTAAGTATATGAATATCCTGAGCAACCTGATGGTTTGACGCCTATGCGCAAGGCCAGGCCGGAACCACGCTTGGCGAGTTGATTCTTGATTTGCTTTGCAGCATTTTCAGTTACTGTAATTGCCATTGTTTTATTCTCCTGTAATTCTATTCAGGTCAAAGTAATTAGGTCAAAATTTAGCGTAAAGACGCAATCATACCGGAGCGAGCACCTGTTTGACACTACCCTTCATATGGCTAATATCCACAGACACAACGCCCGCAGTGGATTTGGCGTTATTGTCAATTAATTGCTGCAAACTGACTTCAGCCATGTATTTGTGCAAAATCTGGTTCAAGCCCATCCATAAGTCATGTGTAGAGCACTGTTTGTTATCGTCACAGTTTCCCTTGCCGCCACATAGAGTCGCGTCCATATGTTCATCTACGGCCACAATAATGTCCGCGACAGAAATCAGCGCGGCAGATCTGGCCAGATAATAGCCGCCACCGGGTCCGCGTACGGCGATAACAATATTGTGTTTGCGCAACTTGCCAAATAGTTGCTCCAGATAAGATAAGGAAATTTTCTGACGTTCGCTGATACTTGCCAGCGTAACGGGTCCGCTACCATGGCGTTCAGCCAGATCAGCCATTGCGGTTACTGCAAAACGACCTTTAGTTGTTAGACGCATAGTGCACCTCGATAAAAAATATAAAAATTAGTAATAGTAGAAACAGTTAATACCTGATCATTGTTGTCAACTTTACTAATCCCGACGAAATTAGTCAAGATATTTTTTGGGGTATAGACGGCTGTGCTGCGTTGAATTTCAATGAAGTTGATGCATAAAATTAAAAAACCCTCATGAAAACATGAGGGTTTTTAGAAATGCTCGTTTACATGATTGCTGGTAGCTTATTTGCGGAAAACCGGTGTCAACATTTTCAGGCCATTGCTCATATACGTCATGAAATATTCAAGATCATTATATTCAGTGCTGTTAAATGCATAAGGTTTCGCTCTGACATTCTTCTGGCATTGGGCAAACCGGGCCTGCAGTGTTGTTGGTTCTGTGCCGGAACGGAACTCGGGCCAGTGGCTAGCCTGACCGACCATCATGGATAATTGTTCGCTACGTACAAATTTGCCGGCATAGTCGACATGACAGGTGGCACATGAAAAGTTCAATTGGCCGTTGCGTGTGAAATAGATCTGTTTACCTTTTTCGTATGCCGCCAAGGCACCGGGTCCGTTAATCTTGACCCTTACTCTTGCACCATCTGACAGGCTTCTGGCATAGGACGTCAATATGGCCATTTCCTGGCTTGCGTAAGGAATCTCAGGCTCGCCATTCTTTTTAAGGCAATTATTGATCGCGTTTTCAAACGTGACCACTTTATCCAATTTGTCGTCAAAGTAGGGATAATGAGCCGCCACATACACGCCATCATTCTTGAAACAGGAGTCGAATTTTTCGCCATTTGCGAACGACTTCTCCCATTGCACGCCACCCTGACGAACATCGCCCGAAAATGGAGGAAAACTCATGATCTCGTCATATTGTGATTTGGCATCGTTATTCATGCTTAAGGCGCCATACACATAATTTTCGACCTTGATATTGGGAAAAGTCTGACGATAATGCTCCAGCAACATTGTACGATCTAATTCAGGGTCTGCCTGAACATTGACTGCACTAATGAACAGGAATGTAGCAACCAGAGATGTGAACAGATATTTCATTTTATATCCTCGCGTTTGCCTTGAAGAAAGAAGTCATTGTTAAATATTGTGCTGTCAAATCACGATGGCATCGTGCTCGTACTTGCCGCCGTTATTGTCAATGGCGCTGATGGCAATGAAGTCTCCAGGCTTTCCGCCTTGCACCTTGAATCCCCAGAAGGGGTTTTTAGCCACGCCACCGCCCCAATGGCCTTTTAATACAGGGGTGCCGTTTAAAGTTGCGACCACCTCGGTTATGTAATATGCGGGTATCAGGTTTTTTGTTTTTGGGTCCTTGCGCGTTCCCGTTTCCATCGGGTGAGAGATCAAAACTTTGACGTCTACAACGTCACCAATCATTCTCGCCCGTATTTGCATTTCTCCTGCCATGATGCTCTCCTAGAAAATTATATATTTGAAGGTCAGTTGAAATAGTACTGCCCCCTTATTTTGTATGAAATTTGTTTTAAGCTTAAGACTGTCAAGTGGCGAGCAGTTTGCTGCACTCACGCTGACATTTAGAGTCCGTAAACGTAGTCGGTCACTTTGTCAATTTCAGCTTCAGTCAGGATTTTATTTCTACCGAAAGGCGGCATGCCGGTTCTATTGTTGGCTACCGTGGC
Organism: Burkholderiales bacterium; assembly: GCA_038208855.1. GTDB lineage: Bacteria > Pseudomonadota > Gammaproteobacteria > Burkholderiales > Gallionellaceae > 39-52-133. The sequence goes on along the minus strand of JBBQYH010000003.1, from coordinate 27,115 downwards.
ATCCCAGACTTGTGCGCGCAATTTCGCACGGTCAGGGTAACGAGATTTCATGTCTATCAATGGTGGCCCCACATCCCCCGGAGAAGTAGCTGTAGGGTCGTTGGGTATGGCATGACATGCCAGGCAGTTTCCCTTCGATTTATCAAAAACAAGCGCTTTGCCGGATTCCTCATCGGCAGCAATGCCAGGCGTAATCAAGACTAGCGAAAATACGAGGGAAAATAAAATATAAAAGCTGGCACGCATTACGAATTCCTCCTGACCGATATATCGGATATTAAAAATATCACTTAGGGACAATATATGATTTTTATCAACTAGCCACGAGTATACTCAATCAAATTTGATCTTTGCAAAGACTTTACGATAAACAGCTTGAGTATTAGTATTAATTGATATACAAAATGACGCTAATTAATTACGGAATCTCGGCAAAATCCATCGTACTCATTATGATTTCAGTTTTGTGCAGGAGACCTTTCGCATCCTGGTGTGTATCGTAATAGCGGGGGTTGGGTACCATTGCAGCAAGTTTGGCAGCCTGTTCCATCGAAAGTTCAGAAGCGCTGGTTTGATAGTAATGCCTGGCGGCAGCTTCGGCGCCAAATATTCCGTTACCCCATTCGATCGTATTCAGGTAAATGCCGAAAATACGCTGTTTGTCCATCATTGCTTCCAGCATAAGGGTAATCAAGGTTTCTTCGGCCTTGCGCCATGGCGTGCGTTTGGTGGAAAGAAACAGGTTCTTGGCCAATTGCTGGCTGATGGTAGATCCGCCGGCTACAATTTTTCCGCGCGCCATATTTTTTGCATAGGCTTTTTGTATGCCTTCCCAGTCGAACCCTTCATGGTCGACAAATTTTGCATCCTCGGCAGCAATCAAGGCGCGCTTGAGATTGTTTGAAATCTGTTTGTACGGAACCCAGCGATGCTGTAGTTTTGCTTTTGGGTTCGTGCTTTGCATGATGATAAGCCTGTCATCCATAAATGCGCTGGAAGCCGGGTTATGATCAATCCACCATGCAATATGTGCAGCTATCCAAGCCTGATAGATCAGCAGCAACACAAACAATAAAGCAGCTAAACGCCAGCTCAATTTCCACAAAAATTTTTTCATTCGCGCAGCTTGGCCATGACCGGGGCAGTATCGGGATGTACTCCGCGCCATTTCTCAAAAGCCACCGCAGCCTGTTCTACCAGCATGCCCAGTCCGTCTGCAATCTGGCTTGCGCCTTGTTCACTGGCAAAGCGCAGGAACGGCGTTTGTTTGCCATACATCATGTCATAGGCAAGTGCGCCAGGTTTGAAAAGCCAATCAGGCAGGGGTGGCAGAGAGTCAGTCAAACTGCTGGAAGTGGCGTTGATCACGATATCAAACTGTTGTCCCGCCAGCGACGCATAACTTTTGGCAAATACAGTACCGTAGCCGTCAAATTCAAGCGCGAGTTTGTCGGCCTTGTCCATGCTGCGATTGCTGATGATGATGGCGGCACCCGCATTGAAAAGATGCCAGATCACACCATGGGCAGCACCGCCTGCGCCCATTAGCAGCACGCGCTTGAACAGCAGTTTGCACTGCAGGTTTTGCTCTATATCGGCTACCAGACCAACGCCATCTGTATTGTCGCCGCGGATGAGGCCATCCTGAAACAACATGGTGTTCACCGCATGTGCCGCACGCGCACGGCCCGAGTTTTCATTGGCGAGCTCGAATGCCTCATGCTTGAAAGGCACGGTAATATTGCAGCCTTTGTAGCCTTCATCGCGCAGGCGCTGAACGGTATTTGCAAAGCCGTCCAGCGGTGCCTCAATGGCTTCATAACTCATGTCCTGGCCGGTTTGCTCGGCGAACATCCTGTGTATCATTGGGGACTTGCTGTGCGAAACGGGGTGGCCAATTACTGCATATTTATCTGTCATGAGCCGATTATAACTTTATTTTGCCCCGCTTCAGCAGCATCAGGCTGCTGCCAGCCAGCGCCATGGTCCACACAATGGCAGCGCCTGCAGGCAGATCCAGCCATACCGAAAGCAACAGGCCGCCCGCATAACCGCTCAAGCCGACAAGATAAGCCGCCACGATGCGTTTGCGTTGCAGCTTGCAAGTAGCGAGTGCGGGAATTATCAAGCTGGCAAAAACCAGATATACGCCGACCAGTTGCACCGACGCCGTCACCGCCAGTGCAAACAGTGCATAGAAGCCGAAGGTGCCGAGTTTGTGGCGAAACAGTATCCAGATTGTCAGGATGAAGGCACTGAGCACGGCGGTGGCGATCAACTGCGTATTGCTGACCCATAAGATTTGCCCGACCAGCAAATCTTTCAAATGCTCACCCGCATGGGTATCGTGACTCATCAGCAGGATGCCGCCGCTGGCTGCCAGTACAAACAGCAGACCAATGCTGGCTTCGCGAACTTCGGTAAGGAAATGCTCTATATAGGTCAGCAACGCCGCACCCAGCAAGGCGCTTGCTACGGCGATGAGCTGAATGACCAGCGGTTGTTCGGTATAACCGGCAAGCCCGGCGATGACGACGCCCAGACCGGCAATTTGTGCAACCGCCAGGTCGGCAAAGATAATGCCGCGTTCCAGCACCTTCATGCCCAGCGGAACATGGGTAAGCAGAATCAACATACCCGCGATAAAAGCGGGTATGAGTATGCTGAGATCATCCAGGTTCATTTCAAGCCTCCCAGCAGACGCGAAATAATGTCGTCAAAAAAACTGTATAAATCCTTCGCATTTTCGGTGCCGCCTACACTAAAGGGCAATTCCACCATTTTTATATGCGCGTGATCGGCTATCCATTCTGAAGGCTTGCTGTCCTGATAACTGGCGCGTATCACCATGCGGGCGGGGTGTTGTTTTATTTCACCCAGTACTTTGGCGAGGTGCGCCGCGGTCGGCTCCATGCCGGGTTTGGGTTCCAGCTCTGCCACTTGTTTTAGTCCAAGCCAGCCTTCCAGATAGGGATAGGCGCGATGCTGCACCAGTATGGACTGGCCTTTTAGCGGCGCAGCCTCAACTTCCCAGCGTTTGATGGCCGCATTCCATTTGTCGCCAAAGGCTTCCAGCTTGCCGGCATAAAACGCGGCATTGGCTGGATCGAGTTCGGACAGTTTGGCGGACAATGCCCGGGCGACAGGCAGATAATTGCGCGGGTCCAGCTGGATATGCGGATTGCCGGCGGCATGCACGTCACCGTCAGCCCGGTCCAGACGACCGGGTATTTCCAACAAGTGCACATAATGTGTTGCTTCAAAATAGCCAGGCTGACCCACTGCTATGGCGGGGTTGGAAGATTCATGCTGCACCAGCGGCAACCAGCCTATTTCCAGTTCGGCTCCGGTACACACCACCAGTTGTGCACGGCGCGCATGGGCAATCAGGCTGGGGCGCGCTTGTGCATGATGCGGATCTTGCAGGGCGCTGGTGGCGGCATAAATATCGGCTTTGTCCCCGGCCAGTTCCTGCGACAGTGCGGCCCATTCGGGCTCGCACGCGAAGATGTTCAAGGTGGCATGCGCGTTAACGCTGATCAAGAATAGCGTTGTGAATAAAATGTTTTTGGCAGCGGCATAACGTCCGCTTGTGCTGTTTTTACTCTGTATTGTTACTGAACTGTATTTGCTTGACATGTTGTGCTCCTTAGAATTGGTGAGCACCATGAGCGCCCAGGCTCATGATGTATTGCATAAATATCTGGTGATCCGGCAGTCCCTGGCGTGATTCGTCCAGCGCATATTGCACACGCATGCGTGAAAACTCGCTGGGGCTGTAATCCACCATCACGCTGCTGCGTGTCGGGGTAAATCCGTAGTTACTGATAACCTTGCCAACCAGTGCACTACCCAGTTGCGCAGTGCCCGAATCAAGCTGGTCGTAGCGTATGCCCGCGCGCCAGAAGGGCATGAACTGATAGATGCCCTGTGCATACCAGCCGGACTGGGTCACGCTGTAACTGTCGCTGAACGGTGTAGCCGTGTTGTAGGTCAGTGTGCCTTCGTTTTTACGCTGGAAATATTCAGCCTGGAATTTGAAATTGGTCACCGTGGGATTTCCATTGGGCGCATATTTCCAGACGAAATCCATCCCTGCGGTGCGGCTGTCGCCGGTGAAGCTGTCGCTGAATTTGTTGCCGAGCGCATCCGGCACATTGTTGCTGACGGCATCAACCTGTTTGGTCTGGTGTAGCGAAAACCCGGTGCGCCAGCTGCTGCTGATACCGAAGTCGTCGCCTATATGTGCGAACAAAGTTTCGGCACCTGCGCCGTTGTTGTCTGCGCGGTTGCTGCCGGGGAAATTGCGCCCGCGCCCGACTTCGCCGCCGAGCTCGATAAAGGTATCGCTGGGGGCCAGCCATTTGAACTGCAAGCCATCATCCGCCAACTGGTTATCCCAGAACGAGCGATACACCAAAGGTTGGTCGACGAAGTCCCAGACGTGTGAGTGTTGATCGTTGAGATAACCCAGACCTGAGAAGAAACGGCCCATTTTCAGATTCAAGCCGTGGCCCAAAGTGGTGGTTTCGACAAACGCATTTTCCACACTGCTACTGCCTTCGGGCGCCAGCGACACAGTGGCGACACCGCGGAACAGCGGATCAATATTTGCACTGAAGCCCAGTTCGGATTCCTGCAGGCTGAAGCCTCGGCTGTGGCCGCTATCATTGGCAGACATGGCAAAGCCGCTGGCCGGAGTAGCAGGGTTTTGTTCCGTGCTACCGTAACTACCTGATAGGATTAAAGAAATAGCTGGATTGAATGCGTTTGCAGTGCTTGCGGCAGGCGCGGATTGTTGCACACGTTGTTCCAGTTGCTGTATCTGCTGATGTATGGTGCGCAACTCTTCATTGACTGCTGCTTGATTATCACTGGCTGCATGGGCGGCCAGCGGTGTGAGCAAGCTCACACATAATGCGACGTATTTGAACATGGATGTTCTCCAAAAAATGATGACATACACCCCGCAGATAGCGGGGTGGCGTTATGCAATTCTTTGCAGAAGCGGCGGGCCGCGCGCAGTGGCGGCAATTACATGAATGGAGTTGAAGCTTACACTGCGTTGCGGCAGTGCAGAGGAGGAGATGGTAGCGAGTGCGAAAGTATGAAGCGTGCTGTTAAGTGCGCCGCCCAATTGGGCATATGACGCACACTGGTCGCAGGTATTGGAATGGGGTGCCTGTTTGTCCTGCTGCTTTTGTTCCGCCAGGATGTGGCGCAGCGCGTGAGATATTCCCCCTTGCTGGGCAAACAGCAGAGTCAAGGCAAGCAACAGTGGCAGGAATAGGCGGCGTGACATGGACTTATTCTACCTTATTGGCTTTCAAGTTTGTCATTGGAAGTAAAGTTCCAGGTGCGCACGATGCTGAGGATATCCGTTTCCTTGCGTATATCTTCGGGGAATGGTGCATAGGGTGCAGCCAGTTTGACGATGCGCACTGCGGCGGCGTCGAGTATGCGCTGGCCTGATGATTTGGTAACTTCCACGCTATCCACCGTGCCGTCTGACCTGATGGAAACCGTCAGGCGCAACTGGCCGAATATTCTTTGTTGGCGCGCCTGCGTCGGATAGTTGAGATTGCCTATGCGTTCAACCTTGATACGCCAATCTTCAATGTACTGTGCATAGCGATATTCCTGCGTGCGCGCGCCGATAAATTTGCGTTTCGGCTGCTTCTGGAAGGCGCTGAAATTACGGTTGATCTGGGCTTCCAGCCGTGCAATTTCAAGCGCGCGTTCAACCAGATCGTGGCCATTCATTTCACTACCGTCCTGGCGCTGTTTTTCGGTATGTTCCTGTGGCACGCTGTACATGCCCTTGGCCTGTGTGAGCAGTTTTTTAACCTGTTGCTCCAGGTTTTGCAGGTGTTGCCTGGATTGTTCCGGGGTAAATTGTGTGTCATCGCTGATGACAGGCAGCGGGCTGCTGGCACGTTTATTTTCTTCGGTATTGCCGCCTCCATCCAGATCATGTTGTGCCAAGGCATCTGCCTTGACCGGGCGGGATCTGGATTGGCTGTTGACCAGCACCACTTCCAGAGGCTGTTTGAAATATTTGCTTTTAGTCGGATCGGGCAATACAAAGCCGATGCCGAACAGCACAAAAGTATGCAGCGCCAACGAGAACAGGACAGCCCTCGGCATGGGAAGCTTGAAATAAGCCAGCAGTCTGTCACGATTTGAAATGTTGGGCTGCAAATACGACAGCGCGCTTAAAATCGTGACGTTTCTGGCGTGGATGGAATCCTTGCCGCCTTGTTTTGCACGGTTGAAAAAAGGAAGAGATTTTCGCCACAGTGTGTATGACAGCAAGAACTGCTCACGCACAGTCAAGGAACGCAGATTGTCCAGCAAAGGCTTTTCACTTCTTATGTTCAAATCAAACTATCTCCCGGCATTGCCTTGGCCATTACTCAACCGACTCCGTTGCTTCAACCACGGCGGGTGTCTCCGCAGACACAAAGCGTGCATTGAAATTCAATTCGAGCAGATCAATTTCTTCCATCTCCAATGTGACCAGTGTACCTGCAGGCAGTTCCGGTATGGAGGGTATGCGTCCCACCAGTGGCAAGCCGACAAAACGCACCAGATTTTCGCGTATCAGCGTAGCGTTAATCTGTTTTATATTTTCCTGCAACAGCCAGCGCAAACACCAGTAGCGCTCCATTGAGCGCTGAAACTCGTTGTAGGCGGTGTAAGCAGTGTCAAAGCTGCTCAGCACGGCAAACAGGGCATTGTCATTTTTTGCGTAGATCGGCGTTTCGTTTTTCAGCAACTGGATGATCTGGCGCTGATTCACCAAGTCAATATAACGACGCAATGGCGAGCTGGACCACATGTATTGCGCCACACCCAGACCCTGATGCGGTGCCGCTACTGTGCTCATTTTTACCTTGCCGTTGTTCTGCGTGCGGTAAATGCCCGCCACATCATTGTCCGCCAGCAACTTGCCCCAGCTGCTGTTTACAAAGATCATCAGCTCGGCTACCACTTTATCTATGGGAGAACCGCGCAAACGATTGCTGATAGTCACCACATCATTTTCAACATTGAAGTTGTAATCCACCTGCTGCTGGTTGCTGTCCGCCTTGCCGCGTCCGGCTTCCAGCTTGTTGGCCAGATTCCACAGCAGGGTCAGTTCACTGGCATAGGGATAGTCCAGCTTGCAGGCAGCCAGTGTGTTTTCATTGAACAAAGGCTCCAGCGTATCGTGGCGCAGGTTGGCGGCAATATGCAGGCGCTCAAGGCGGCTTTCACTGCCAAGCACGATCAGGGTGTCGGAATCCACTTCCATGTAGAGCGACAAAGCAGGACAAACCTTGTCGGCACGCAGGGTGAATTCCTGCACCACGTTCTCCGGCAGCATGGTGATCTTGCTGCCCGGCATATACACAGTGGAAAGGCGCTCGGCCGCAATTTCATCAACCGGCGTGCCGGGGGTAATGCCCAGCGCGGGGGCGGCAATATGCACGCCGATGCGCCAGTTGCCGTTGGGCAATGTGGCAACCGAGAAGGCATCGTCTATTTCGGTGGTCGCAGCATCATCTATGCTGAAGGCCGTGACCTCGGCCAGCGGCAACTCATTGTGCGGCGCTACGGACACCTCCGGGAAACCTGTCCCGCGCGGGAAATTTTCCAGCAGGAAGCGGTCCAGATGATAGTCTTTGGTGGAAGGAATGCCGCCACAGCGCTGCAATAAATGCGGCGCGGACAAATGCGTGAAGGCGCAGGCGGCCTCCAGTGCTTTCACTTCCAGCGTATTGCGATCGGGGTTGTACAGCAGTTGTTGCAGTTTGTCGGAGAATTCTGCAGGTAGCTTGAAATTGCTCAATTCTTCGGTGTAACGCGCCAGCAGCTCGGCTTGCAGGCGCTTTTTGTCGGCACTGGCCAGTGCGGATTTCAGCGCGTCGGGCGGAGCCGCCTTGTAGTGACCTTTGCCTTTCTTGTAAAAGTACATCGGTGCCGAATGCAAACGCATCAAGATGCCCGCGCCTTCCAGAGCAGTGGCTTTGTGGCCGAAATATTCCTCGGCCAGCGTATCAAAACCGAATTCTTCCGGTGGGCAGGATTCCCACAAAAACTCCAGCTCTATCTCGGTAGCGACCTGTTCAGCTTGCGCAATAAATTCGCCCATGGCGGGTTTATCGAAGCGAATCAACACATTGGCTGCCTTGATCTTGCTGCGCTTGCCATGGGTATTTTCAACCTGCAACGAGGTGTCGTTGTCGGTCATGATGCTGCCTACCTTGAAACTGCCTTCTTCTTCGTAAAATATATTCATGTATGGTGCGGTTTACCGTGCCGCTTGGAGTTAACCAGGCAGGAAGGGATTTGAATTTAATATAATGCGCAATTATAACCGAGCGACGTGAACAATTCTTTGCGCGTGCTTATAACTTTGGCTTGTAGAACTTAAATGTTAGTATTCGCTATTGTTTTAACTTGAAATTCGCCGACAATGCGCGGATTAAACGGAGAGTGTTATGGCAGGTCACAGCAAGTGGGCAAATATTCAGCACCGCAAGGGCAAGCAGGATAGCAAGCGCGGCAAGATTTTTACCAGGTTAATCAAGGAAATAACCGTGGCTGCGCGCATGGGCGACAGTGACCCGGCGGGTAACCCGCGTTTGCGTCTGGCGGTGGAAAAAGCCTATGCGCAAAACATGCCCAAGGACAACGTGGAGCGTGCGATCAAGCGCGGTAGCGGTGAGCTGGAGGGGGTGAATTACACCGAGATACGCTATGAGGGTTATGGCATCAACGGTGCGGCGGTGATTGTGGATTGCATGACGGACAACAAGACGCGCACGGTGGCGGATGTGCGCCATGCTTTCAGCAAATTTGGCGGTAATCTTGGCACCGATGGTTCGGTGGCGTTTTTGTTCCAGCATTGCGGGCAGATGTTTTTTGCGCCGGGTACCAATGAAGATGCATTGATGGAAGTGGCGCTGGATGCAGGCGCGGAAGATGTGCTGAGCAATGATGACGGCAGCTTTGAAGTGATTACCGGGCCGCATGATTTTATTGATATTAAACAACGACTTGAATTGGCTGGCTTCAAGCCGGAAATGGCCGAGGTGGTGATGAAGCCTGCGACAGAAGTGACTTTTAGCGGGGATGATGCGGTGAAGATGCAGAAGTTGCTGGATGCGCTGGAAGATCTGGATGATGTGCAGGAAGTTTATACCAACGCGGTTATAGAAGAGTGAATCGCAAAAATCTAACCCCCTCCGCCCCCCTTGCACCCGCAAGGGGTACGCCTTTGGGTTCCCGCACTACGTGCGACCCCGCCTCTGTCAGGGGAGAGCGATCGGTTCTCCCCCTGACAAGGGAGAAGTAGAGGGGGTTTGGTTTTGTCTAGTTCAAAATCCCCAATTCGCATTCTCGGCATTGATCCCGGTTTGCGTATCACCGGGTTTGGCGTGATCGAGAAAGTTGGGCAGAAGCTGCATTACATCGCCAGCGGTTGCATCAAAACCCCGGCGGGCGAATTGCCGCCGCGTTTGAAAGTCATACTGGAATCGCTGGGTGAAGTGATAGCAACTTATCAACCACAGCAGGTGGCGGTGGAAAAAGTTTTTGTGAACGTGAACCCGCAATCGACGTTATTGCTGGGACAGGCACGCGGGGCGGCAATCTGTGCCGGGGTGCTGGCGAATTTGAGCGTCGCGGAATACACCGCGTTGCAGGTAAAACAGGCTGTGGTGGGTAATGGCCATGCCGACAAGGAGCAGGTGCAGGACATGGTGCAGCGACTGCTGGGTTTGGATGGCAAGCCGGGTGCTGATGCGGCGGATGCGCTAGCGTGTGCGATTTGCCATGCCCATGCGGGCGCAGGTTTGGGAAAAATGTCGACGCTGGGTTTGCGCGTCAAGAATGGCAGGCTGGTGTGATGAGACGCAATGTGAAAGTGAAAAAAATCAAATGATAGGTCGCTTGACGGGAATTCTGCTGGAAAAAAATCCGCCGCAAATTCTGCTGGATGTGCAGGGTGTGGGCTATGAGGTGGATGTGCCGATGAGCACGTTTTATAATCTGCCCGGGCTTAACGAGAAGGTGTTGTTGCACACCTATCTGGTGGTGCGCGAAGACGCGCAGTTGTTGTATGGCTTTGGCACGGATGAAGAGCGCGCAGCCTTTAAACAATTGCTGAAAATCAGCGGTGTGGGACCCAAACTGGCGCTGTCGGTACTGTCCGGGCTGAGTCTGGCTGACTTGGCCGCATCGGTGGTGAATAAGGACATCGGCCGCATGACCAAGATTCCCGGCGTGGGCAAGAAAACAGCAGAGCGTTTGTTGCTGGAGCTGCAGGGGAAGTTTACTGCAACGCCATCAACGGTGGCCAAAGGCGCAGCGTCATCGCACAGTGCTGATATCGTCAATGCCCTGCTGGCCTTGGGTTATAACGAAAAAGAAGCCGACTGGGCGAGTAAGCAGTTACCTGCGGATGTGAATGTCTCCGATGGTATACGTCAGGCTTTAAAGTATTTATCTAAGGCATGAAAACACTTATCCAATTGAAGCAATACAAATCCCCCCTAACCCCCCTTTTACAAAGTGGGGAACTCAGTTGGGCTGTGCATCAGGGGAGTTCCTCCCTTTTTACCCGCAAGGAGTACGCCGTTGGGTGCCCGCACTACGAGAGACCCTGCCTCTGTCAAAGTGAGGAACTCGGCCTGACGGTGATTCAGGAGTGTTCCCCACTTTGTAAAAGGGGGGTTAGGGGGGATTTAAAATGTTACAGATACAATAGGCGTCAGATGTATGCACTCAGCAAACTGCCAACGACGAACAGAGTGTCGAGTCTCAAATCATGATCCAACACGACGACTTAAGTGCAGCACGCATTATTTCTCCCGCGGTGAATTCACCCAAGGAAGAGGCATTGGAGCGTGCTCTGCGCCCCAAGCTGCTGGATGAGTATGTGGGACAGGAAAAAATCCGCGGCCAGCTGGAAATATTTATCGAGGCGGCAAAAAAACGCAAAGAGCCGTTGGATCATGTGTTGTTGTTTGGCCCGCCGGGCCTGGGGAAAACCACCCTGGCGCACATTATTGCACGCGAGATGGGGGTGAATATGCGCCATACCTCGGGCCCGGTGCTCGAACGTGCCGGTGACCTGGCTGCGCTGCTGACCAATCTGGAACCGAACGATGTATTGTTCATCGACGAAATTCACAGGCTGTCGCCGGTGGTGGAGGAAATCCTTTATCCGGCGCTGGAGGATTACCAGATCGACATCATGATAGGCGAGGGGCCGGCTGCGCGTTCGGTCAAGCTCGACCTGCCGCCGTTTACGCTGGTGGGTGCGACTACCCGAGCAGGCATGCTGACCAACCCGCTGCGCGACCGTTTCGGTATCGTGTCGCGCCTTGAATTTTATACGCCGAATGAGTTGCAGCGGATTGTTACACGCTCCTCCGGTTTGCTGGAGATGCCGATCTCGCCGGATGGTGCGATGGAAATTGCCAATCGTTCACGCGGTACACCGCGTATTGCCAATCGCTTGCTGCGCCGTGTGCGCGACTATGCCGATGTGCGCGCGCAGGGCGAAGCTACCAAAGAGGTGGCCGATGCCGCGCTGACCATGCTGGATGTGGATGCACAGGGTCTGGATGTGATGGATAGAAAATTGCTGATGACAGTCATAGAAAAATTTGCGGGCGGCCCTGTGGGGGTGGATAACCTCGCCACCGCTATCGGCGAAGAGCGCGACACGATAGAGGATGTGATCGAACCTTTCCTGATTCAGCAGGGATATTTGCAACGCACGTCGCGCGGGCGCATGGCTACGGCCAATGCTTATGCACTCTTTAGTTTGGTACAGCCACGTAATGCGCTAAACCGCGAGCTGTGGGATCTGGGAGCTGTAGAATGAGCAAGCATTTGCAAGTTTTTAGCATGCCGGTACGCGTGTATTTTCAGGATACGGATGCGGGCGGAGTGGTTTATCACGCAAGTTATGTGAACTTTATGGAGCGCGCGCGGACTGAGTGGTTGCGCAGTTTCGGTTTTACCAATGCGGGCTTGATGAAAGAGCTGGGCGTGGTGTTTGTGGTGCGTTCGCTCAAGCTGGACTACCTCAAGCCCGCTTTGCTCGATGATTTGCTCACGGTCAGTGCGCAACTGAAAGAGATCGGGCGCAGTCGTGTCACTTTGCATCAGACCATGATGCGCGGTGATGAGTTGCTGGTGGTGGGCGAGATTCATCTGGTCAGTATCGCGCTGGATACATTCAAGCCAGTCAGTGTGCCGGATGTTTTGCGCGATCAATGGAAATAACTTAAGTTATTGATTTTATTTAATATTTATGCATAACAAGTAGCTATCAAGAAAAGGTTTATAAAAGTATGGATGCTTCACAAAACATGTCGCTCATGCCCTTGATACACGATGCAAGTTTGCCGGTGCAATTGGTCATGGGCCTGCTGCTGCTGGTGTCATTGATGTCGTGGTGGTATATCTTTCTCAAAATGTTTGCAATACGTCAGGCAGTCAAGCAAAGCGATGTGTTTGAGGAAGCCTTCTGGGGACACCCGGATCTTGCGCGTTTGTACAAGGATTTTCTGGATGAGCGCGAAACAGCAGGCAGCCTGGAACGTATTTTCGCAGCAGGATTTTCGGAATTCATGAAGCTGAAAAAAAAACCCGAGATGGACAACACTGCCGTGATGGACGGCGCACGCCGCGCCATGCGCGCGACCTATCAGCGCGAAATGGATGAGCTGGAGTCACACCTGTCGTTTCTGGCCACCGTCGGTTCGGTAAGCCCCTATGTGGGTTTGCTGGGAACGGTGTGGGGCATCATGAATGCGTTTCGAGGCTTGGCCAATGTCGGGCAAGCCACGTTGGCGCATGTGGCACCGGGCATAGCCGAAGCGCTGATCGCCACCGCGATGGGCTTGTTCGCGGCGATACCTGCGGTGGTGGCTTATAACCGCTTTGCGCATGAAACGGTGCGTTTGTCTTCGCGCTTCGAAAGTTTCATGGAAGAGTTCTCCAACGTATTGCAGCGCCAGCCATGAGCAGTAACGGTCGTCCTTCGTTGCAACCCATGAGCAACATCAATGTGGTTCCCTACATAGATGTGATGCTGGTGTTGCTGGTGATCTTCATGATTACCGCACCGCTGATGAATCCGGGCCAGATTGATTTGCCCAGCATAGGCAAATCGTCCATGCCGCCGGCATCGCCGCTGGAAGTGATCATCAAGAAAAATGCTTCCCTGGCCATGCGCGATCTGGGCAAGGGCGGGATAGAGATATCCGTGTCACAGGATGAATTGATAGCGCAATTGAAACAGAAACAAAAGCTGAATGCAGAGCAGCCTGTCGTGATATCCGCCGATAAAAATGTGCGCTATGAGGAGGTGGTGAAGATCATGGATTTGTTGCAGCAATTGCAAATTAAAAAGGTCGGTTTGCTGGCCAGGGTCAAGTAAGATGGATGCCTCGGCAAACATAAAATCATGAGGACATACGCTACAAGCGAATCTTATGGCATTTCCGCAGGCGCGCTGGCTCTGCTGGTGCATGCAATTTTTTTCTCTTTGCTGTATTTTAGTTTCAGCTGGCAAATGAAGCCGCCGCAAGGTATGGTGGTGGATATATGGGATAGTCTTCCGTCGGATACGGAGCAGGAGGTAGCACTTCCGCCGCCACCTCCACCGCAAAAGCCAGAGCAGGTAGTGACACCCAAGGTGGAGACCCCAGCCGCTGCACCGGCAAATGCTGATATCGATATTCGCGACAAAAAGAAGAAAATCCAGGAAGAAAAACTGAAGCTGGAAGCTAGCAAGGCCAGGCAGCAGGCAGAAAAGCAGGCTGATCTTGCCGAAAGACGTTTGGAAGAACTGGAACGTCAGTCACTGGCAAAGGCTCAAGCGCAGCATAAAGCTCAGGAGCTGGCGGCGATAGAGACGGGTAAGGTAGTGGATGAATATATAGGCAGGATAGCTGCCAGGATAAGACGCTTTATTGTGTTGCCGCCTGGTGTGTCCAAAAGTATCAAGTCTGAATTCAATGTGATACTACTGCCCAGCGGTGAAGTATTAAGTGCCAATCTGACAAAAAGCAGCGGTGTTGAGGCCTACGACAACGCGGTTGAACGTGCAATCTTAAAAGCACAACCTTTGCCTTTGCCACCGACCGAGCAGAATTTGTTCAATAAATTTCGTGAATTGCGTTTAAAATTCAGTCCTGCAGAGAGCAGGCTATAAGAGGTATTTGTTTATATGTCATTGCGTAGAGTTTTTTTCATTGCACTGCTTTGTGTCTCCTTGCCGGCGTTTGCGTCATTGGATATTGAAATAACCGGAGCAGGTGAGCATCAAATTCCGATTAGTGTCGTGCCTTTTGCCGGTGAAGAAAAGCTTGCACAGAAAATCAGCGAAGTCATTGCCAATGACCTGAGACGTAGCGGCTTGTTCAAGATAGTAGACGGTGCGGGAAAGTTGCCCCATGAAACAAGCGAAGTGCAATACGCCGACTGGGCAGATGTTGATGCCTTGAGTATAGGCTCCGCAACGATACTTGCCGATGGACGTATAGAAGTCAAATTTCGTCTGTTGGATACGCACAAGCAAAGTCAAATGCTGGGCCAGTCCGTGGTTTCCAGGGGAGATCAGGCGCGCGCAATCGCACACAGAATTGCCGACATGATTTATGAAAAATTTACCGGCGATGCAGGGGTGTTCAGTACACGCATTGCCTATATCAATCGTGATGGCAAGTTGAACCGTTTGGTGGTTGCCGACAGTGATGGCTATGGTGAGCAGTCCGTGCTGACGCTGAAAGAACCCATCATGTCACCAGCCTGGTCACCCGACGGAAGTCATCTGGCCTATGTCACCTTTGAGCAGGGCAGGGCGGTGACATATATACAATCACTGTTTACCCGGCAGCGATTTACGCTGGCCGCTTTCCCGGGCAGCAACAGCGCACCGGCCTGGTCTCCGGATGGCAAACAGCTGGCGCTGGTGTTGACACGTGACGGGAGTTCGTCTATTTATCTGGTGCGTCCGGATGGAACTAATTTGAGGCGTATTACCTATAGCGATGCCATAGACACGGAACCCAGTTTTTCACCTGACGGTCGTTTTCTGCTGTTCAGCTCTGATCGCGGTGGCAGCGTGCAGATCTACAAAATGTCCGTGGACGGAGGGTTTGCCGAACGCATGACGTTTGAGGGAGTTAATAATTTTTCTCCACGCTATAGTCCGGATGGCAACAGTTTTGTGTTTATGCACAGTACAGGTGGCCACTTTTACATTGCAACTGAAGACTTTAATACCAAGCAAATTCAGGTATTAACAAATGTGGGCTGGGAAAAGAAGCCCAGTTTTGCACCCAATGGAAAGATTATTCTGTTTGCCACCGAATTATTAGGTCGTGGTATATTAGCGACTGTGTCAAGCGATGGCAGAGTTAAACAGAAAATGATTCCTCAACAGGGAGATATTCGGGAGCCAATGTGGGGACCTTTTTTGAAACAATAATCTTTTAATCACCAGGAGAACTAAATATGAAAAAACTATCGTTGAGTATATTTCTAATCAGTATGTTGGCTGCTTGTGCAAGCGACAAGCCAGCTGAAGTTGCAACCGCACCAGTAGCGCCTGCAGAAGCGCCGGCCGCAGCACCTGAAACCGCACAGGCCGCAGCGCCAGTTGCAACTGATGAATTGAATGATGTCAACAGCATCCTTTCCAAGCGTAGCGCATTTTTTGACTTCGACAAGTCTGCAGTCAAGTCTGAAGACAAGGCTATGGTAGAGGCTCACGGCAAATATCTGGGTGAGCATGGCGATCGCAGCGTTGTTGTTGAAGGAAATGCAGATGAGCGCGGCAGCAGCGAATACAACCTGGCACTCGGCAATCGTCGCGCAACAGCGGTCAAGAAAATGCTGGTAGTAAGTGGTGCGAAAGCAGCGCAGGTTTCTACTATCAGCTACGGCGAAGAAAAGCCAAGAGCAACTGAGCATAACGAAGCAGCATGGTCGCAAAATCGTCGCGCTGATATCGTTTACAAGTAACAAATGAGCAAGTTTCAACACTACCTGTTTGTTGTATTGTGTGTGGCATCAACCCAGGCAATAGCGGGGTTGTTCAGTGATGATGAAGCACGAACTCACATACAACAATTGGAAGTGCGTATAGATCAGCTGGAAAAAACAAACAGCAAGCTGCAAGAAACAAATAAGCAACAAACCGGTTCTTTGCTTGATCTGCTCGCGCAGATAGAGTCATTGAACCAAGAATTACGCGGGTTGCGCGGCCAGAGCGAAGAGCTGGCGCACAATCTGCAAGACGCTAAAAACCGTCAAAAAGACTTCTATGTGGACCTGGATACGCGTATCCGCCGCATAGAAGCAGCTGAATCGGCTGCACAAACAGCTACGGCGCAAAAATCAGCCGATGCGAGTGGGGTAGAAGATGCGGCAGCCATTGAAAATAGTTCGTATGAAGTTGTAAATGCATACTACAAGGCCGCTAACTACAAAAAAGTGCTTGAATCCGGTACGGAATTTTTGAGAAAATTTCCCGATTCGAGTCGTTTGCCCAGTGTTTATTACTTGATAGGTGATGCATATTTTTCATTGGATGATTTTAAAAAGAGCATAGCCAGCTATCAGTCCATAGTCAGTAAATTTCAAAACAGTTCCAATGTTCCGGATGCGTGGCTGAATATTGCCGCTTGCCAGCAGCAGTTGCGTGAAATGACCGTAGCCAAGAAAACCTTAAAGCTTCTAATTTCCAAGTATCCCGACAGCAAGGCAGCCAGCAAAGCCAGGCAGCGACTCAAAACCTTCAAGTAGTATTCTTCTGATTTCTTATGTCCTTCTCTGAAACAGGCGCTTCATTGCGCATTAGTGAAATTTTTTACTCCCTGCAAGGCGAAACCAGCCGCGTCGGTCTGCCTACTGTTTTTGTCAGGCTGACCGGTTGTCCGCTGCGCTGTCACTACTGTGATACCGCCTATGCATTCACCGGCGGGCATAGTATGACTTTGCAGGCTATCCTTGCCGAGATTCGGAAATTTCCCACGCGCTATGTAACCGTTACGGGCGGCGAGCCACTAGCGCAAAAAAATTGTCTGCTGTTGATGGAAATGTTATGTGATGAGGATTATCGTGTCTCGCTGGAGACCAGCGGCGCATTGGACATCAGTGCAGTAGATGAGCGGGTGATGAAGATAATGGATATCAAGACACCTGCTTCGGGTGAAGCATCAAAAAATCTGTGGGAAAATCTGCGGCATGTGACTGCTCAGGATGAAATCAAGTTTGTGATATGCAATAAGGAAGATTATGACTGGTCCAGGGAGATGCTTGCACAGCACGCATTGACGCAAAAGTGCGACGTGCTGTTTTCGCCTGCGCAGGGGCAGCTGTTACCGGGTGATCTTGCAGACTGGATATTGCGTGACCATTTGCCAGTACGCATGCAGTTGCAATTGCACAAAATTTTGTGGGGGAATGTGGCCGGTCGTTAGGCCTGTAAGGATAGCTATGAAGAATGCAGTTGTTTTGTTATCCGGTGGCCTGGATTCGGCTACCGTGCTTGCATTGGCCAGGCAGCAGGGTTTTCGGTGTTATGCGCTGAGTGTTGATTACGGACAGCGCCATCATGCAGAGCTGGCGGCGGCCAAGCGTGTGGCGCAGGCTCTGGGGGCAAGCGAGCATCGTGTGATCAATATCGATTTGACTGCCTTTGGTGGGTCGGCATTGACGGATAACAGCATTGCTGTTCCGGAAAAGGAAACGGCCGGTATTCCGCTTACTTACGTACCTGCTCGAAACACCATCATGCTTTCTCTGGCTTTGGCTTGGGCAGAGGTACTACAAGCCCAGGATATTTTCTTTGGCGTGAATGCGGTGGATTATTCCGGCTATCCGGATTGCCGCCCGGAATATGTACAGGCGTTTGAGAACATGGCAAATCTTGCGACCAAGGCGGCCGTAGAAGGGCATCCCTTGAGCTTGCATGCGCCACTAATGCAGATGAGCAAAGCCGATATCATTCGGCAGGGTACGCAGCTTGGAGTAGATTTCAGCATGACTGTTTCATGTTACCAGGCCGATGCAGATGGACGTGCTTGCGGCTTGTGCGACTCATGCCGCTTGCGCCGCGAGGGCTTTGAGAATGCTGCCGTTGCAGATGTTACACGTTACTGCAAGTAAACTTTATGCAGAAAATTGTGTCATCGCGTTGACATAATCTCAGCAGACCGTATAATGCGCGCTTCCTTTTGGAATGTGGGTCGTTAGCTCAGCCGGTAGAGCAGCGGACTTTTAATCCGTTGGTCGCCAGTTCGAATCTGGCACGACCTACCACAGTTTTAAGCGTCAGGTTTTGGGGTGCAAGCCACTGAACATGTCGTTATCGTTTTACCGCCGCTTTAGCTCAGTTGGTAGAGCAACCGCCTTGTAAGCGGTAGGTCGACAGTTCGAGTCCGTCAAGCGGCACCAATAGAATCAAGGCTTGCAGAGATGCGAGCCTTTTTTGTTTGTGAAGTTGGTTGTCACATGTAACCAATATGTAACCACGCTTTCTAAATTTGGCTACCTCACACTACAATACAAAACGCTGGGCGATTTCTGGCACATAGCAAAAAATGCGTACTAATTCCCTTGCTTTTCTGTTTGACATACTAGACAAAGTATTGGCAGCATTAAACTTATGCGGTCACCGTGTACGTATTAATTTCGTACTAATTCCCGCATTACGTCCCAGCAATCCCGTGCTATGAATGAACCTGTTTTGATTTGACATTCATGGTATTAAACTCGCCTTTGTCACTGTCCCAGCTATCCGCAGAATAGTCACCATCAGGAATAATATTAGCCAACCCTTCACCGTCCCAACTTTCAGGGGCTATGTCGTCAGCAGTAATTCTGGTGTATTCGTTGCTAATGTCATCGGTAGCAGGTGTTAAATCAGGCTCAGGAATTGGGAAGCCTACACAGGATAGGCTTTGCTTTATATCAGGCTTGTGATTGCTAAAGCCTATAGGTTTGTTTTGACTAAAGCCTATAGGCTTATCTCGTTTTTGTTCTGACGTTGTGGCAGGATGCAATCCAAGTGATTGCAAAGCAGCCATGGGGTCTATGACCAGCAATTCAAGCAAAGCAGTTTTTACAGCGGGTTCATTTATCCGTGATGGATTGATTTTTAACTCTACTATCACCTGTACGGCATAATCGCGCCTTGCAGCTATTGGAATGCGCTTTGAGGGTGTTTGACGGATTAACCCGTAGACTTGCCCTACTTGTTCGTGAAAGTCAGTTTGCATGGTGTTTAAGCGCATACGGTTGCCCATTAATCCTGAACCAATCATTCGCCCATCAAATAACGGAAGTAAAATTATATGGCAATGAGGTGCGGTTTCGTCGTTGTGGATGATTGCTGAAATTAACGGTACTTCAAAAAAGCGTACTGACCAGGACACGCAATCACGAAAGAATTTCAACTCATCAATGCCGCTTTTAACAGGTAGCCCGAACACAATTTCTAAACCGCGTACGGCGTCTCTGCGTAAAGGCTTGAGTAAATCATAATCCATAAGTGATTGCGCTGTCAAAGCAACGTTAGCCGCCGTTGTTGCACCCTCTAAAATGATATTCATGCGTGAGCGGTTTGCGTCAATGTGGCTTTCTGTAAGTAATTCACGAAGATTATGTTTAGCAGCGTTCAGTATTATCTTTTCACCAATTAGCTTTTTTATGCGCAGAAATTGAGGATGATTAGACATTTTTAACCCTCGTCGCATTGGTATCTGCAAGTGATTCTTTACGCATCCATGTGTTAATTTTGCGTCGGTCATCGTCCGTAAAGTAATACACACCATAGCGAATAGGTAAGCCGTCACGGTCAATGGCAGGGACACGGCGACAAGGTACATTTAAACCACGGCGGCGCAATCCAGCTATTAATTCTGGGGCGTTACTGCAACCAGCTATACGGTCAACTTCCTCCCGCTTTCGTGGGCTCATCATCAATGTGTAGATGGTGCGAAGTTCTCGCGGGTTGCTTGTTCCCTTAAACGTCTTTGCTTTATTTGCTGTAAAATCCTCGGTGTCGGCAAGGCTCAATTCTGCAAATATAGGGAGTTGGGCTTTTTCCATTATTGCCCCCCGTTCAGCAAGGATTTAATATCTGCTACATTCCACGCTAGGCGGCCATTTATACGAACAGGGCGAAGTGCGCCATTCTCCAGACACGCCCAAGCGCGAAGAGTTTGCGGTTTCCTGTTTAAATAATATGCGGCGGCATCTGTTGGAACCGTGGGGCGGGTGACTTGCTCCAGTGGAGTGAATTGATTAGCGGCGGTTTGCATTGTGTTACCTCGTATGTTGTTTGCGAGGTAACACAATTTCTTACCGCTCATTTTTTAATCATGCGGCGGTATGTTAAAGCTAGGTTTTATGGGACTTTGTAGACAGGTGTCCGGTATGCGTCCGGTATGGTGGGGCGGTATCTAATTGGTGAATATTGCAGATTTATCCTGCCATTCTTCTGTCCAATCTTTTAGACTAACAAATACGGTGTTCAGTTTATTAATCGGCACTCCTTTGTCGAGAAGAGCGACAGCAATTAGCACGGGATTCCATGTGGCGGATGCATTTTTGCTCCCCAGTGCAACACGGCATTCTTTTAGCCAGTCGGGCGGGTCGCCCAGATACTTGCTCCATTTGTCTCGATTAAAGTGCAGCCCGTCGAATGCATTGATAACTTTGCTTTTCGTTATGCCCTTGGCGGCCTCCTTATTGGCCACTGGCGCAGTATAGGCATTGGAATATTCGACAATCTGCGCGGCTATCCTATCCATATAAACTATTGGATTTTGTATTTGACTGACATCGTTTATTTTGAGATGTGTGACAGGGTCAAAGAATTCAATTTCACCGGCAGCATGCAATTTGTCCAATATTTCTCTATACGTTATATGAAGATGCAATTTCAATTTTGATAATGCATTTTCGTCTCTAGGCATATCTGCTAAGGCAGGATATTTTTGGACTAATTCCATGGATGGTTCAGGCGCTGGAAAAGGGAAAGATTCACGGGTATCTTCTGAATAACGATAACTTCCACGTGCGCGTAAAAGTTTCGCAGCAAGCTTTTCGTTTAACGATGGTGTTTGCCGCTCTGCCAAAGCATATTCTGCTTTATTCCAGTAACAGTAGTATTCCATTGCATGCCTCCAATCAATCAATCAAGCGAAGTGATGGTTGCGTTTACTGAATATAGAGCAACTTCTAACTCTGGGATGTTACCTTTTCCCGCCTCTATTCCACTCTTCAGTACATCACGAGCAAGCCCAAGATACTTCTGCTTGCCATTGGTCGTCTTCAGGCTATTAGCTTTTTCCATGTGGCCATTGGAAACGTTGAGATACATTTGAGTGTTGAATTGTTCTTGTGCTTTATAAACATATTGGTCGATTTCCTTGATAACGTACGGGCTCAATAGCTCAGTGAAATGGGTCTTTATGTCGTCGCTGCATTCAATTGCAAATGCCATCCTTGATTCGGCAATATCCTGTTTTTTACTTGTGGTCGCTAAGTAAATTGATTCATTGATTTGTTTCAACCTACCAGTTAAGCCTGAGCGATAGTCCCCCTTTAAAGCAGCAAATAGTTTTTGATATTCCTCTATTGATAAATGAGTTTTTAAAATGTGCAGGGCGAGAGTATCAAATGCCTGCTGAATTTCTTGCTGCCGTTTAATTTGTTTGTAATTTTTCCTGAGTTTCCATGAGAACCAAACCACAAGCACCGAAATGAAAATTAAAATAAGACGCATGAAGCCCTCACTATTCTCAGGTTTTAAGCAACTACCCTCAACTTCGCTTGTTCTGGAGTAAATCTAATTTCAGCCTGTTCCAAAATCCACGATTCGATTTTGACGTGCCACAAGTGCAGCAAGTCGAGTTCCCGTTGTATGTAATGTTTTTCAGCAATTGCGCTTGGCTTGTGCCCCATGATTTGCGCAACAATTCCGGCGGGGACTTCCACCCATTCCGACAAGGTGCCAAAGGAACGGCGTAAACCATGCAAGGAAAGGGTGGGCAATGCAGCGGCAGCTAATGCCTTGTTGTGTGGGTTGCGCGGTTCCTCAAGCCTTCCTGATTTAGCGGTGGGGCTACTGAAAACGAACTCATTACGGCGGGGCAGGGTAGATATTAAATGCTCTACATAGGGCGTTAGCGGGATAGTGCGCTCACCTTCCACCTTGTCACGGATGGTTAAACTTTTCCACTTAAAACTCACGTCTGCCCAGCGCAGTGCGGCCAATTCATTACGGCGTGCGCCGGTTAATAGCAAACTTTGCAGGTAATTGGCTATTACTGGATTGCCAATTTTTTGCACGGCTTCAAACCATGGTTTGATTTGAGCTTTGCGCAAGCTGTCATTTTTCTTTGTCTGTGGTGTTGGGACTTCCTTTTTTACATTATCTGACTGACACGCATCAGCATGTACGGCTGCTTTATATTCGTCTTGTTTGGCGCACCATGTAAGGAAGGCACGTAGGGCGCGGAAGGCTTGAGCTGTTGTTGTGGGTGCGCGGGCGGCTTGTTTCGTTACCCATGCAGCAGTAGTTTTTTCATCAAGGTCAATTAACCGCAATTTCATTAATGGTACAAGAATGCCGGGGCGGGTCTTTGTGGGTTCACCGGGGCGGCGGCCACGGGTGCGTATTGCTCCACCAGCTTGAACAAAATAGACATGATGCGCTTTATGCTTTTCGCCCCATTCGGGCTTTCCATCCTTTATTGATGCGCTTCGGTCTTTAACATATTCCTTCCACGCATCGGCCACGGTTACGGTTTCGCGGGTTTGTTGTGCTATCAGCGCGGCGGCTTTGGCTTTCTTGGCGGCGACTTTATCGGCAATTACTTGGCGCGGGTCTTGCTCATCATCAATCATTACTTGTAGGACTTTTGCTTTCTTTTGTGCGTCCTCAATGCCCCATGTATTCACGTCGCCTATTGTGATGCGCATTGATTTGCCTTGAACCTTGGCTTGAAATATGTAGGACTTCGTGCCGGTAGCAGTTGCACGAACGGCCAGCCCAGGCACCTTGTCACACCAAAGAAAAGATTGTGTTTTGCCTTTACTGCACTGGAAGGCTGCTATGCGCCCAGCGGTTAATTTACTCTTTTCAGCCTTTACAATCGCTTTCACTTTTGCCATGTCATCCCCTGCATAAGTCCGCCATGTAACCAGTATGTAACCACAAATGCAGTATATTCCTGAATATCCATCAATACAAGGCGGAAGGTCAAAAGTTGTTTATTGCATGATTTTATTAGATATGTTTGATTTTGATAAATGACTATCAATACTAAATGTAACCGTTATCTTTAGACTTGTAAGCGGTAGGTCGACAGTTCGAGTCCGTCAAGCGGCACCATCTACTTATAATTTCCTTTGTTCCGTATTGAATTTGCAATACATATTGCAATTGCATTTTTTCGTCCTCAATTTTTGCTATGACTGTTTTCAGTGTTGCCCTGTACGAACATATTTCCGCGCTGGCAATGAATATTCGGTAATATGTTACTAGCTTACATCGCTGTAGTAGTGCCAATCAACGAGGGTGATTTATGAAAATTCATGAATATCAGGCAAAAGAAATTTTGCGTCAGTTTGCGGTGCCCACTCCCAGGGGGGCGGTCTGCTTTTCAGTTGCAGAGGCCGAAAATGAGGCACGCAAACTGGGCGGTTCTGCATGGGTGGTAAAAGCACAAATACATGCGGGCGGGCGCGGCAAGGGCGGTGGTGTAAAAGTGGCGCACACCTTGGCGGAGGTTCGCGAACTTGCAGCAGAAATTTTGGGTATGCAATTGGTCACACACCAGACAGCTGCTGGTGGACAAACAGTCAGGCGCTTGTTGATAGAGGAAGGCGCACAGATCAGCAAGGAATATTATGTCGGTATGGTTGTAGATCGCAGCAAGCAGTGCGTAGCGCTGATGGCGAGCAGTGAAGGCGGTATGGATATCGAGGAGGTAGCTGCCAAATCGCCAGAGAAGATACACAAGGTCTGGATAGATCCTAAAGCCGGATTGCAGGATGCCGAAGCCGATGCGGTTGCAAAGAAAATCGGCATTCCCGATGTTTCAATATCCCAGGCGAGGACATGTTTGCAAGGACTCTACCGTGCTTTTGTAGGGAAAGACGCAATGCTGGCGGAGATCAACCCGCTGGTATTGACTGCAGATCAGCGTGTGATTGCGCTGGATGCAAAAATCAATTTCGACAGCAATGCGTTGTATCGCCATCCTGAAATTGTCGCGTTGCGCGATCTGGATGAGGAAGATGCGGCCGAGGTTGAGGCTTCCAAGTTTGATCTCAGCTATATTTCCCTTGACGGAAATATAGGCTGCCTGGTGAACGGTGCCGGGCTGGCGATGGCCACGATGGATATCATTAAACTTTACGGTGGATCACCAGCCAATTTTCTGGATGTTGGGGGCGGAGCAGACAAGCAAAAAGTTGCAGAGGCGTTCAAGCTGATGCTGAGGAATCCCAATCTGAGTGCGATTCTGGTCAATATATTCGGTGGCATCATGAAGTGCGATGTCATTGCCGAGGGGGTCGTGGCAGCGGCACGGGAGGTGGATTTGAAAGTGCCGTTGATAGTGCGGCTGGAAGGTACGAATGTCGACCTGGGCAAGAAAATTCTGGCAGAGTCGGGTTTGGCAATTATTGCTGCTACAGACATGGCAGATGCAGCGCAGAAGGTAGTGGCTGCGGCGAAAGGAGGAAACTGATGTCTATTCTGATCAATAAAAATACCAAAGTCATGACTCAGGGCATGACAGGCAAGGTCGGTCAGTTCCATACTTTACACAGTAAAAATTACGCCAACGGTGCAAATTGCTTTGTGGCTGGCGTAACCCCGGGTAAAGCAGGACAGAGCTATGAGGGTATCCCTGTTTATGACAGTGTTGCTGAGGCAAAAGCACAGACCGGTGCAAGCGTATCCGTTATTTATGTTCCACCACCCTATGCCGCCGCCGCGATTGATGAGGCTGTAGAAGCCGGTCTGGAGCTGGTGATATGCATAACTGAAGGCATACCGGTGCATGACATGATACGCACGCGAAACAAGATGCAGGGTAAATCAACGATCCTGCTGGGGCCGAATTGTCCGGGCTTGATTACACCGGATGAATTAAAGATCGGCATCATGCCGGGGCATATCCATCGCAAAGGCCGCATAGGTGTAGTTTCACGTTCGGGTACGTTGACATATGAAGCGGTGTGGCAGCTGTCAGAATTAGGCATGGGACAATCTTCCTGTGTTGGCATAGGCGGAGATCCCATTAACGGTTTGAAGCATATAGATGTGATGAAGCTGTTCAATGACGATGCTGAAACAGATGCAGTCATCATGGTTGGCGAGATAGGCGGCAACGACGAAGAAATTTGCGCGCGCTGGATTAAAGAAAACATGCAGAAACCGGTAGTCGGATTTATTGCAGGCGTTTCTGCTCCTGCAGGCAAGCGCATGGGGCATGCCGGTGCGATTATCTCGGGCGGACAGGGTGGCGCGGAGGACAAGCTGGCTGTGATGCAGGAGTGCGGCATACATATCACGCGCAACCCTGCGGAGATGGGCAAGCTGATGAAAAAAATCCTCAAGCAATAACCGGTAAGCTATGCATCATTTCAGGTATTCATTTTTAATTTCGCTGACAGGCCTTGGATTGGCAGCGTGGTGGGGGCATGGTATTGCCGGGACAATTGGCGCGATCGAGGCAGTTGGCATGGCGACCATACTTTGCATCATGGAGATATCGCTGTCATTTGACAATGCTATCGTCAATGCGTCAATACTCAAAACATGGAGCCAGTTCTGGCAAAACCTGTTTTTGACTTTGGGCATGTTTATAGCCGTATTTGGCATGCGCTTGTTGTTTCCCCTTTTGATTGTTGCTTTCGCTGCCAATATCGGCTTGGTAGAAGCGTGGAAAATGGGCTTGGAAAGACCGGCTGAATATGCGCAACAATTGACCGAACATCACGCCGAGGTAGCTGTTTTCGGCGGGATGTTCCTGTTGCTGGTTTTCCTGAATTTTCTTCTGGACGATGAAAAAAAATTGCATTGGCTGGGAGCTGTCGAGAAAAAAATTGCTTCCTTTGGCAGGATAACCTCGATTGCGCTCATGATTGCAATCAGTGTGCTTTTATCCAGTATGGCCATGATAGAAACTAGCAGACAGTTGGCGGTGCTGATCTCCGGACTTTGGGGAATATTGACTTACGTGGCGGTTGACGTTATCAGCAGTATTCTGGAAATGGAAGAGGATGATCCCAAAGTCGGTGACATGATCAAGCGTGGCGGTGTGGGCGGATTTCTGTATCTGGAGGTGCTCGATGCGTCGTTTTCATTTGATGGAGTCATTGGGGCTTTGGCGATCACCAAGGATATAGTCATCATCATGATAGGGCTGGCTATAGGCGCAATGTTTGTGCGTTCCATGACTGTTTACCTGGTCAGGCAGGGCACGCTGGATAAATTCGTGTTCCTTGAACATGGCGCACATTATGCAATCGGTATACTGGCCATTATCATGCTGGCAAGCATGAAATTTCATATATCTGAAGTTTTTACCGGTCTTGTCGGTGTGGCGTTTATTCTTGCGTCGCTATGGTCCTCCATCATTTGCAAGCAGAAACAAGACGTTGCTTAAATCTCTGTGTATTGTATTTGTATTATATGTAGCCTGATTACGCCATAAGGTTCGGCGTCAATTGTTGATTATCCGAAAGAAATCAAGTGGCTTATGGCTTGAAGTTGAAAAATGTTTTAGTATTCGTCCGTAACCTTCACTAAAAGTTGATAACAGGGACGTAATGAATTTCAAGAAAATTTCGATTTTAAAAGCAGACTGGTTTCTAGGCCTGCTGGTCGTAATATTTTTCTGGATCGCTGCAAATAGTGATTTGATGCAGAGTTTGGAGCGCAAGGCCTATGATCTGGGCTTGCGTGCGACCTATCGTGAGCACAGCGACAAAATCGACGTGATTGCAATTGATGACCGAAGCATAGCAAATCTGGTTCGTTGGCCTAGGACACGCGCACTGAAGTCTGATATGC
>JBBQYH010000002.1:0-51262 GCA_038208855.1 Burkholderiales bacterium | reverse complement strand
ATAGGTTCGCTGCTTGCCTATGTCAGGCACGGTGATGTGGCGGCAGTACACTCTCTGCGTCGCGGCGCGGCAGAAGCGCTGGAACTGGTTGCTCATGGTGACAGGCATTCGTCCAAGGTGGTCGGGCGCAGAATAGACGAAATCGATTTGCCGGAGGGTGCAACCATAGGCGCGATGGTGCGCAACGGTATCGTGATCATGGCGCATCATGACCGGCTGATTGAAACTGACGACCATGTAATACTTTTTGTAATGAACAAGAAAATAATCCGCAAGGTTGAAAAACTCTTCCAGATCGGCATAGGGTTCTTCTAATGGTGCGTTCGTTGACGGTAGTGCATGCATTGGGAATGATGCTGGCCTTGTTCAGCGTTACTTACATATTGCCGATTATCACCTCGGTTATTTATCAGGATGGCACGCTACTGGATTTTGTACTGGCGATGATGATGACGTTTCTGGCCGGTACGTTGATGTGGCTGCTTACGCGCAGGTACAAGTCGGAATTATCCCTGCGTCACGGCTATTTGCTGGTCGTCATGATGTGGACAGCGATACCTGCTTTTGCCACATTACCGCTGTTGATCGCATTGCCCAACTTGTCGTTTACCGGTGCCTATTTTGAAACGATGTCCGGACTGACCACCTCGGGTGGAACCGTGTTGACGGGACTGGACAGTTTGCCACAGGCGGTCAATTTATGGCGGCATGAGCTGGTCTGGCTGGGCGGTATGGGAATTATCGTTCTGGTAGTGGCTATCATGCCCTTGCTGGGTATCGGCGGCCGTCAGTTGTACAAGGCGGAAACACCCGGTCCGATGAAAGATTCGACGCTGACGCCGCGCATTACAGAAACTGCACGCAGTTTGTGGCTGGTCTATTTGGGCATAACCGTGGCGTGCATCGTTTCGCTAAAGTGGGCCGGCATGTCCTGGTTTGATGCGGTGTGCCACGCATTTTCCGCGATGGGGCTGGGCGGTTTTTCCACGCACGATGCCAGCATAGAATATTTTCATTCGCCATTGATAGAATTTGTGATGATTATTTTCATGCTGTTGGCGGTAATTAATTTCGCCACGCATTTTCTTGCGCTGCGCGAAAAAAGCCTGCGCGCCTATTTTCGCGATGTGGAGGGCAAGAGCAGTGTTTTGCTGCTGTTGGTCAGCTGTGTTGTGATTGCCCTGCTGCTGTGGTGGAAGGGAGTTTATCCCAGCTTCTGGACGTCATTGCGTTATGCTTCTTTCAATTTGATTTCGATTGCGACCAGCGCAGGATACTCAAACACGGATTTCAGCCTGTGGCCGATATTTGCCCCTTTATGGATGCTATTTCTGTCCAGTATCGGTGCAAGCTCCGGCTCTACCGGAGGCGGCATCAAGATGATACGGACTATAATCCTGTTCAAACAGGCAGGCAGGGAATTTACCAAATTACTGCATCCTTCAGCCATTGCACCGATGAAAATCGGCGGCGCAGTGGTGCCTAACAATATTGTTTTTTCAGTGTTGGCGTTTATCTTCCTGTATTTCATCATTGTGGTTGTGCTGGTATTTGCAATGCTGATCAGCGGCCTGGATTTCATGACGGCTTTTACGGCAGTATTGGCCAGCATCAATAACGTAGGTCCCGGACTTGGCCAAGTGGGTCCCGCCTCAAACTATAGTGGTTTGACAGTTTTTCAGACCTGGCTGTGTACCTTTGCCATGCTAATAGGCCGACTTGAAATCATTACGTTATTAATCGTATTTACACCAAAATTCTGGAAGCGATAGGAGATATTTCCCATTGTAATCACCGTGAATGTTGCTACATTCGCATGATTATTAGCGATATTTGTGATATACAAGAGTTGAATGTCCATATATGCGGAAATTATCGCATAGGCAATAAAACGAGTTAGTTAGGAATCTGATGAATTCATTTGTTAAGTATTTGTTCTAATACGTTGAACATTAAGTGTAAAATGCGGTACGATTCGGTCTGCATTAAGACTGCGCCGAAATTCAGAGCGCAGATTGCTGGGGAAGATTGTGTTTATGGAAAATAAAAAGTGAGCGAAAGTAATTTATTGTCGGGCATCAAGGTAGTGCTGATTGATGACAGCAATACGATACGTCGTAGCGGCGAGATATTTTTATCTCAGGCCGGTTGTCAGGTGGTGTTGGCCGAAGACGGATTTGACGGTTTGTCCAAAGTGGTGGACAACAAGCCGGATATTATTTTTGTCGACGTAATGATGCCCAGACTTGACGGATACCAGACCTGCGCCCTGATTAAAAATCATAGAGAATTCAAAGATACGCCTGTGGTCATGTTGACCAGCAAGGACAGTCTGTTTGATCGTGCGCGCGGAAAACTGGTTGGCGCCGATCAATACCTGACCAAACCTTTCAGTAAGAAAAGTTTAACGGATGCAGTCATCCAGCACACACAAAATAAGGAGGGTAACAATGGCAATTAAGAATATTCTGGTAGTGGATGATTCAGCAACGGAACGCCACATTACGGGTGGAATTCTGACCAAGGGTGGCTATAACGTCACCTTTGCTGAAGATGGCGAAAGCGGCATAGCCAAGACCAAAGCCGATATGCCCGACCTGGTCGTAATGGATGTGGTGATGCCGGGATTAAACGGCTTTCAGGCGACGCGCGCGATAACCACCGATGAGGCAACCAAGCATATTCCGGTCATTATTTGCACTACCAAGGGTCAGGAAACAGACAAGATCTGGGGCTTGCGCCAGGGTGCCAAGGATTATGTAACCAAGCCTGTCGATGCGGCTGAATTGTTAAGCAAGATTGCGGCACTGAATTAACCATGTCCAAGCGCTTTAATCTGCGTGAGTTTCAGCAAGGTTTGCTGGATCGTATGCAGGCCCAGTCCGGCAGCAACAATCAGGCTGCCACACTGGGCATTTTGGTGGGCAAGGATAGCTGGCTGGTGGATATGGCGGATATCTCGGAAGTGCTTGCGCTGCCGCACATGACGGCCGTCCCATTGACCAAGCAGTGGTACTGTGGCGTGGCGAATGTGCGTGGAAATATATACAGCATAGCTGATTTGGGTGCCTATTTGAATTACGGCCAGACTGCAAGGGAAGCGCAAAGTCGCGTTTTGTTGATCGGTCAAAAATATAATTTCAATACCGGTTTGCTGGTGTCAAAAGTACTGGGTTTGCGCAATGTCAACGACTGGCAGCGCAGTGAAAAGGGCGACGAGGTCTCATATCAGGATACCGATGGACAGCAATGGCGAAAACTCGATATCAGGCAGCTGATACAGCAGCCGGAATTTATACAAATTGGGGCGTAATTCCCCACCAATAAGGACGCAAAATGGCTTTTAAAATTCCCAATCCGTTCAAAAAATCGGCCAAACCGAATGTGGCGGGCAAGAAGAAAAAAACTGTTACTCCCTTGACCGGCAAACTTCCGATAGGCAAGCAGTTGCAGTTGCTCAGTATGGCATTGGTGACTTTTCTGGTGATAGCGGTTATTTCTGCCTATTTTGACAACAGGATAGCGGCACAGGGTACCCGCTACATTACTGAATCATCCAAGCTGCTGATGTTGTCTCAGCGTTTGGCTAAAGATGCGCAACAGGGTTTGCTGGGAAATTTCAGCGCGTTTGAGGGCTTGAGCCAGGGACGTCAGACCGTTTCCGAAGTGATCAACCTGCTGGACAAGGGTGATGCAACCCTGCCTGCCACCAAGGGAGCACCCAGAGTGGTGTTGAATGAGTTGATACCGCGTGTTAAACAGACGGTTGCCAACGTTGCCATCATGGAAGAGGGTCGTACAGGTTTGCTGACCCTGGCTAGGGCAATTACCGTTATTGACTCCATGGGCAAAGAGTTGCGCGAACAGATCAAGCAAATGCCGAAGTCACCCGAGTTGCTGAATTTTTCTTTGCTCGTGGAACGTATGGGTAAAGACGCAACCTCCATGCTTGCGGAAGTAAACACGGAACAGGTTACAGCTTTGGCATTGAACACTATGGGAGCCGAAGAAAAATTGGCAGCATTACCCAAGTCTGATGCAAATGTGGCAGATTTGGCCGAGCTGTTTGAAGGCTATCGCGGTGCAGCAGAAATTATTATCGGTAACTCACAGAACCTGCTGGGCGCGAAACGCGCGGGTAAGGCGATTTTTGACGATAGCGAACCCTTTCTTGATCAGGCTCAGAAACTGACGGATGCGTATGACAGTGCCCTGTCCAATCGAGTAACCAGCTATGCCATGGTTATTTCAGGCGGTATGGTTTTGCTGTTGCTGGCAATGCTGGCAAGGGTCTATCTGAATGACTCTGCACAACGCGCAAGATCGGCGGAAGCGGTAAACAATGCCAATCAGCAGTCAATTTTGAATCTGATGAATGAATTGTCAGAATTGGCCAACGGTGATTTGACTGTCAAAGCGACGGTTTCGGAAGACATTACCGGTGCGATTGCAGACTCGGTAAACTTTACGACTGATGAATTGCGCAAACTGGTTATTGCGGTGAGTAGTTCTGCGCAGATGGTATCGAAAGCGACCAGCGAGGCGGGTTCTATTACCAAGAAGCTGCTGGCCGCCGCGCAGAAACAATCCGAAGAAATTTACCAGGCAGGCGACGCGGTGGAATTGATGACAACCTCGATCAGAGAAGTGGATGCTTCCGCTTCCAGATCCGCCGAAGCGGCGCGCCAGACGCTAGCGGTTACTTCGCAGGGCACGCAAGCCGTGCAAAATACTATTGCCGGTATGGATGGCATTCGTGAACAAATCCAGGAAACATCCAAGCGAATTAAACGTCTGGGTGAAAGCTCGCAGGAGATCGGTGAGATTGTGGATCTGATTTCCGATATTACCGAACAAACCAACGTGTTGGCGCTGAATGCGGCGATACAGGCGGCTTCGGCAGGTGAAGCGGGGCGCGGCTTCTCGGTGGTTGCGGAAGAGGTGCAGCGTTTGGCGGAACGCTCGGCCGATGCGACCAAACAGATCGGCTTGCTGGTCAAGGCGATTCAGAACGATACGCACGATGCGGTTGCGGCGATGGAGATTACCACGCAGGGTGTGGTTGAGGGTGCCAAGCTGGCGGACAATGCCGGACAGTCTTTGCGCGAAATTGATTCAACCACGCGTGAATTGGCAAGTCTGGTAAACAGTATTTCCGTATCCACGCAGATGCAGACGGAAATGGCACGTGAACTGGCGGAAGTGACCAAGCAGATTCTGGTAATTACCGAGCAGACAACAGACGGTACGAACAGAACCAGCGCGTCGGTTATGCAAGTTGAGAAGCTGGCGCTGGAACTCAGCGGTTCCGTTTCGGGCTTCAAGGTCTAAGGGGTTTCAGACTACACATGGCTGATAACAAACAGTTCAATCCACTGCCGCTGCTTTCAGTAAAGAACGGGTTAGATAGTTCGCTATTGCAGATTGGTGCTGAACTTGAACTTTACTTCGCGGCAGGTTGGTCAGGCAGGGATCACTTGCAGCTGGCTCATGACGAGTTGCATCGTGCCGTTGGCGTGCTGCAAATGTTGTCCCTGGAAGGTCTTGCGGTATTTAGCAAGGAGTTGGAAACCGTGTTGCAGGAGATGCTGGCGCAACAACAGGCACCGACCAATATGCATCGCGATACCCTGCGTGGCGCGCTGCTGGCGTTGACGCAATATCTGGATGCGCTGGCCGACGGCGCATCCAATACGGCTCTGAGGCTGTTCTATTCTTATCAGGAGTTGCACCAATTGCGCGGCCTGGAAAGCGCTTTTGAAGTTGATCTGTTTTTCCCCGAGTTTGGCGTTGAATTGCCCTCCGAAGTACTCAATGTGCCGCTCGTTCCCGCTGCGCTGACCAGTGTAAAGAAAGCACGTGCGCAATATCAGCGCGCGTTGCTGAAATGGCTGCGCCAGGACAATCCCGAGCAATCCCTGAATATCATGCGAGCGACCGTGCAGGCAGTGATGGCATGCGCTCCGCAGGATCAGCATCGCGCATTCTGGTGGATAGCCACCGGCTTGCTGGATTGCCTGATACATGACGGTTTGCCAGCCGAACTCAATGCCAACAAATTGCTCGCACGCATTGATTTGCAGATGAAGTCGATGGTGGAAAATACGCAGCGGGACAGCGAATACAATACCACGTGCAATATGCAATATATGCTTGCGCGCAGTCATCCGGTGAGCGAAACGGTAGATAAAATAAAGCAAACCTACGAATTGGGCGCGTACCTGCCCGAAACCCAGCCTTTGTCGCACGGTGAAGCCAGCAAAATTCTGGCACAGATGCGCGAGCAGTTGAATGAAGCGCAGGAAATGCTGGAGCTGTGTGTAGCCGGAGATGCGGATAGCAACCAACGATTTGCAGAGAAACTGGAACAACTGCATACCCTCTCGGAAGAGCTGGATCGCGATACGCTGCAATTTTTATGCAAGCAGATGCATACAGCTGTTGCCAACCCTGATGATCCCGATGCCGTGCACAGAATCAAGATGGAAATGGCAATGGCGATGATGTTGCTGAGCAACGGTATAGATAATTATCTGCGTATCGATAGTCTTTTCCATGATCAGGTCAGACTGGTCAATCAGTTCCTGCTGAGCGGGCTTCCCGCGGAGGGTGAAGACGGTACGGACAGCATGTCGGCATTGATAGCCCTGCATTGCCAGATGGCGGAACAGGAAGTATTGCTGCCGCTTGCCACGGAAATGAAGAGTAATTTGCAGCAGGTTGAATTGAGCCTGAATGTGTTTTTCAGCGATGCGGGCAAACGTGGCGAGCTATCGCCGTTGCGCCGTTTGCTGGTGCAGGTTAAAGGCGGCCTGTACCTGCTGTCGCTGGATGTTGCATGTAAACTCATCCTGCCGGTGCAACAGGCAATTGAGCGCTATATCAACGGTAGCAACCCTTCAGCGGCAGAGATGCACGCAATTGCATCAGCAGTCAGCTCGCTTGAAAACTATACCCATGGCTTGTCGCAGGGTCAGAAACCGGATACAAAAATACTGCAAGAGGTTTTGCAAAGCATACATGCCAGCGCACTTCAGGTTGATGAAAAGACAGTATCGCATGAATCTGTCACGCCCAGCGGCGTGTCGGTGCGCGAGGGTGGTGAAGATGCCGAGCTGCTGGAAGTCTTCCTTGAAGAGGCCCATGATGTGCTTGAAACTCTGCATGAGAATCTGCAGATTTGCCAGCGTAATCCGCATAGCCGCGAGGCGCTAGTCATCATACGTCGAGGTTTTCATACCCTCAAAGGCAGCGGGCGCATGGTCGGCCTGACCAATCTTGGTGAGGTAGCGTGGTCGATCGAAAAGGCACTGAACAAGTGGTTGCAGGATGACAAATCCATATCACTTTCTGTACTCGAACTTATTGGCGATGCAGAAGTTTTGTTCCAGCACTGGGTAGAAAGATTGCGCAGTGGAGATAGCGCTTTGATAGACACTACAGCCCTGGTGGCAGCTGCACTGCGCATAGAAAATGGTGACGAGGAAGTCAGGGTTGCGGAAAAAGCCGCTCCTTCCGAGGTAGAGGCGGAAATTCCGGATATCGTAATCGGTGGCATTAGCCTGTCGCCGGTTTTGTTCAGCATAGCGACGGATGAAGCGGCAGGTATTATTGATACATTGCAACATTTGGTTGTTGCGTTACGCAAAGCAGAAAATCCGGTAGTTGGTTATGAGTTTGTTCGCGCCGCCCACACGCTGGCCGGCATAAACCGCTCTACAGGGTTTACGGATATAGCCGACTTGGCAGGCTCGCTAGAATCGTGGCTGCAAGACTTGATGGATATGACTGCTATCCTTGATATTCTGCAATTGAATCTGCTGGAGCAGTCGATCAATGCGCTTGCGGAAATGGTCAATACCCTGCGCAACAAGCAGGAGCCCAAAGCAAGGCCGGATTTGATAACACGCTTGCAAATAAAAAAAAAGCAACTGATTAAATCCGAAACTGGTGAAGTGCAGCCAGCGCAAAAGAAAACAGCGGACGCAGAACTTGAGCAGGAATATATGCAACACATGCATATTGACGAGGCCGTTCCTGCGGAACAGGCTATGCTGCCGGATAGCGATGATGTGCATTTGTCACAGCTTAGCAGCCAGTTGCAGGCAAGCAATGCAGCGGATGACAAACAGATAGATGATGATATAGATCTGGTGGCTTATGTTCAGCGCGTTGCTCAGGAACAAGCCAATGAGCCATTACAGTGGCAGTCTCCCGAAACACTGGAGAGTACTAGCAGCGAAGATGCAGAGCAGAAAAATGCACCAAGCAATAATGTGTCCGCTGCGCAGGAGAACAATCCTTTCTTTCTGGACATGCATGAACTTCAGGCAGACAGTGCGCTGACACCCAAACCGGAAAGTTCCGAGATATCTGCTACGGCGGATGAATTCACGTTTAATTTCGACGATCTTGAGTTGTCCAGTACGTCACAGAGTGAGGACGCAGCCCAGCAACAAAGCGCTGCGCAAACCTCGCAAAGCTACAATCTGCAACCCGACTTTCTTGCCACAATAGAGGAGGCTGTAGTAGATAGCGACAAAGTAGAAGTAACGGAACCCAAAAGTGACGTTGCTGCGCAGGTGGAAACCCAGGCACAGCGGAAATCGCGATTAACTTCCATTGAAGGAAGTGAAAGTCAGGAATTCGCTCACGATGCAAAAAAACGCGCGATACAGGATGACCTCGATGATCAGCTGCTACCTATCTTCCTGGAAGAGGCAGATGAATTATACCCACAACTGACAAGCGAACTGAGCAACTGGAAAGAAAACCCGCAAGATCAGGTTGAAGGTCTCAAGATCGCGCGCAAATTGCAACGCAGTCTGCATACTCTCAAGGGTAGTGCGCGCATGGCCGGTGCCATGCGTCTGGGCGAGCTGACGCACAGAGTGGAGGACTGTCTGGATACGGCAGTCGCTGCCGGCAAGCAGGATGCAGCCCTGTTGGAAGAGCTGGAAAACTATTTCGACCGCATAGGCAATGCACTGGAAAAGTTACGCAGCGGCGATACTGCAGAGGAAGCACCCGCCGAGCAGGTAGCCACGGTAGTGAATAACAAGTCCCAGGTTGCAACTGCGCAAAGCGGGACAGCCGTTGAAAATATTGAAGAACGCAGGGAGTCGGCAGTATTGCGTGTGCGTTCCGACATTGTTGACGATCTGGTGAATGAAGCCGGTGAAATCAGCGTGGCCCGCTCGCGTATGGAGATTGAACTGAGCGCATTCAAGGGCGGCTTGCTGGATTTGAACGGCAGCGTGCAGGGCTTGCGCAAACTGGTGCGTGAGATTGAAATCCATGCGGAAGGGCAAATGCAGGCTCGTGCTGCGGTAGCCGGCGATAGCGCGGAAAAATTCGACCCGCTGGAGTTTGACCGTTTTACCCGCTTCCAGGAGTTGACGAGGTTTATGAACGAAAGCGTGCATGACGTGCAGACCGTGCAACAGACGCTGCTGAAGAACTTGGATGAGACCAGTGCGGCGATGTCGGCACAGTCCAAATTGAACACAACGCTGCAACAGAGCCTGATGTCCATACGCATGTTGCCGTTTTCCAGTACCAGCCAGCGCTTGTACCGCATTGTGCGGCAGACAGCCAAGGAGCTGGGCAAGAAGGTGAACCTGGAATTGTACGGTACAGAAATTGAACTGGATCGCGGCGTGCTTGAAAAAATGACCGCACCGTTCGAACACCTGTTGCGCAATGCAATTGTGCATGGTCTGGAAAGTCCGGAGCAACGCGAATTAAAGGGCAAGCAGCCGATAGGCAATATTTCCCTGACCCTGCGTCAGGAAGGCAATGAAATTGTATTTGATTTCAAGGATGATGGCGCCGGTCTGGATACAGCCAAGATACGCAAGAAAGCCATTGAGCAGGGAATGCTGCAGGCCAATGAAATGATCAGTGACGAAAATGTGATGTTGCTGATATTTGAAACCGGATTATCCACTGCTGCCGAATTGACCGAGATCTCCGGACGCGGAGTGGGCATGGACGTGGTGCTCAGTGAAATCAAGGCGCTGGGCGGACGTATAGAAGTTGCCTCAGAACCGGACAAAGGGGCGAGTTTTGCTATTTATCTGCCATTGACACTGGCAGTCATGAAGGCATTGATGGTCAAGGCGGGGAATGAAACCTATGCCATACCGTCGGTCATGGTGGAACAGGTACAACAGGTAAAACCCGGTGACCTGATTGAGTTATACAAGTCTGGCCAGGCGCAGTGGCAAGGCAAGACATATCCTTTGTATTATTTGCCGCGTTTGCTGGGCGACTCGGAGCGCACGCCGGAAAGCAAGTCCTACAATCCTATATTGCTATTGCATAGCGGCGAACAGCGCATGGCGCTACATCTGGATGAGTTGTCAGGCAACAAGGAAGTAGTCGTTAAGAACGTGGGTGAGCAGCTCGCCAGATTAAGCGGCATTGCAGGCGCAACCGTGCAGGCTAACGGAAATGTGGTTTTGATTCTTAATCCTGTGCCCTTGGCGCAACAAGGCATACAGGCGAAGAAAATCAGTGCAAGAGCAATAAGCGAAACAGTAAGGCGTATACCGGTTGTGATGATAGTAGATGACTCGCTTACAGTGCGCAAGATTACAACACGCTTGCTGACCCGTATTGGCTATGAAGTTGTTACAGCCAAGGACGGTGTAGATGCGCTGGAGCAACTGGTGGAGATCACGCCTGATGTGATGTTACTGGACGTGGAAATGCCGCGAATGGATGGTTTTGAGCTGACCAAACAGCTGCGCAGGGATAACAAAACCAAAGATTTACCCATCATCATGATTACATCGCGTACCGCCGAAAAGCATAAAAACTATGCGTTCGAACTGGGCGTCAACGGTTATCTGGGCAAGCCTTACCAGGATGAAGAGCTGTTGGCCAATATTGCACTCTATGCTCCGCTGGCCGAGGATGCCACTACTTCCTGAAACTGCTTGCATGACTGTTTAGCATTGAGGATTTTACACGGCCAAAAATTTTCCGTGGTGTAGAGGCAGCCCGGCAGGCTACAATACCTACATGTCACAGTTTGATCTCAGCCATCATTTCCTCATTGCCATGCCAGCCATGACGGATCCCGTATTTGCCAAAACGCTTACATACATATGCGAACATAATGATCAGGGCGCTTTGGGCATAGTGGTGAACCGCCCCATCAGCCTGACCTTGGGCCAACTCTTCGAACAAATCAATGTGCCGCTGGAAGCGTCTGATCTCGAACTCTTGCCCGTGCATTTTGGCGGGCCGGTGCAAACCGAGCGTGGATTTGTACTGCATGAACCCACGGGAAACTGGCAGTCGACGCTGATTGTCAAAGACAAGGTAGGGATGACAACTTCAAAAGATATCCTTGAAGCGGTTGGTTTGGGCAAAGGACCGAAAAACATTCTGGTTACTCTGGGCTATGCGGGCTGGGCCCAGGGGCAACTTGAACATGAGTTGTCGGAAAATGCCTGGCTCAGTGTTCCGGCTTCCGAGCATATCCTGTTTGAGCTTCCGGCAGAGGAACGTTTGGCTGCAGCGATGGCTTTGCTGGGTGTGGACTATGCCACCTTGTCCGCCGATTCAGGGCATGCTTGATGAGGCAAAGTGAACACTAGCGCGGCTGATGAAAACAATCTCGCAAACGCAGCCCAACCGCTTTCGGGCACCTATCTGGCATTTGATTTCGGGAAGAAGCGTATAGGTGTCGCGGTTGGTAATGCCATCACGCAAACAACGCAAGCGCTGTTGACTTTGCATGAGGAACAAAATACACGGCGCTTTGCGGCAATTTCAGTATTGATCAAAGAGTGGCAGCCTGCCACCCTGGTAGTTGGCTTGCCCTGTAATGATGACGGCAGCCCGCATGAAATGACCGCTTTATGTCACCGCTTTGCCAATCGTCTCAAGGGAAGATTTAATTTGCCTGTCATGCTGGTTGATGAGCGTTATACTTCTGCCACGGCGAGTTCATATTTGAGCGAAAACGGCGTGCATGGAATGAAACAAAAAACCAGACTGGACCAGATTGCAGCACAGATTATTTTACAAGCCTATTTTGAAGAACCGTCCAAGGCACAAACCGCATGAAGAGTTCGCATGAATAATCCGCAGTTGAACAAGCAGGGCGAGTTGCAACATCTGCTTTCCACCGAAGGGCTGCCCGCGCCCATACTTTTTGACATACTTGATCGTGCCGCTGCTTTTGTGGAAGGCGCGGGCCTTGGTGAAATAAGCAAGGTGCCGCTGCTGCACGGCAAGTCGGTATTCAATATATTTTTTGAGAACAGCACGCGCACGCGCACCACGTTTGAAATTGCCGCGAAACGCCTGTCTGCCGATGTGGTTAACCTGAACATCAACTCGTCATCCACCAGCAAAGGCGAAACGCTACTCGATACGGTGGATAATCTGTGCGCGATGCATGCAGACATGTTCATCGTGCGGCACGCGCAAAGCGGTGCGGCGCATCTGATAGCAAAACATGTGGCACCCGAGGTGCATGTGATCAATGCGGGTGACGGACGCCATGCGCATCCGACCCAGGCGCTGCTGGACATGTACACCATCCGCCATTACAAAAAAGAATTTCACAATCTGCGCGTCGCAATCGTGGGTGACATTTTGCATTCGCGCGTGGCGCGTTCGCAGATCCATGCGTTGACCACTCTGGGTGTGCCCGAGGTACGCGTCATAGCGCCCAAGACTTTGTTGCCTAGCCATGTGGAGCAGCTGGGGGTGCGCGTATTTCACAATATGGAACAGGGCTTGCGCGATGTCGATGTGATCCTGATGTTGCGCCTGCAGAACGAACGCATGCAGGGCGCTGCTTTGCCGTCGGCGCAGGAATATTTCAAGTATTACGGCTTGACCCAGGAGAAACTGGCTTTGGCCAAGGCGGACGCCATCGTGATGCATCCTGGCCCGATGAATCGCGGCGTGGAGATAGACTCCAGCGTGGCAGATGGCAAACAGTCAGTTATCTTGTCGCAGGTCAGCTTTGGTATCGCCGTGCGTATGGCGGTAATGAGCTTGCTTGCGGGTAGCAAATAAAAAAAGGAAGTAAGGCAGGGTGAGATGAATATTCAAATCAGCAATGGTCGCTTTATAGACCCGAAAAATAATATAGATAAAGTGCAGGATATCTACATATCTGCCGGCAAAATATTATCTGTGGGTATTGCACCGGCAGAATTTACTGCGGAAAGAATAATCGATGCTGCTGGTTTGGTAGTTGTGCCGGGTCTGATTGATCTGGCAGCAAGACTGCGTGAACCCGGTTATGAATACCGCGCCACGCTGGAATCCGAAATGAATGCGGCCGTGGCCGGCGGCATCACCTCACTTGCCTGCCCGCCGGATACCGACCCGCCGCTGGATGAACCCGGTCTGGTGGAGATGCTGAAACACCGCGCATTATCTTTGTGTCAGGCCAATGTTTATCCGGTGGGTGCGCTGACTTACGGCCTTAAGGGTTTGGAGTTGACTGAAATGGCCGAGTTGTCCGATGCGGGTTGTATGGCATTCAGTCAGGCGGATGCAGCATTGACCGATACCCGAGTGCTGATGCGCGCGATGCAATATGCCGCGACATTCGGCTATGGCGTATGGTTGCGTCCGCAAGACAGTTTTCTGGCGCGCGATGGCGTGGCGCATGACGGTGAGGTGGCGACCAGACTGGGATTGCCGGCAATCCCGGTGTGTGCGGAAACCATAGCGCTGTCCACCATGTTGCAACTGGCACGGGTAACCGGCGTGCGTTTGCATATCTGCCGCATCTCCAGCGCCGCCGGCGTGGAGATGATACGCGCCGCGAAGCTTGAAGGTCTGGCGCTGACCTGCGACGTGTCGATGAATCATGTGCATCTGTCAGAAATGGATATCGGTTTTTTTGATTCACATTGCCATTTGATCCCGCCGCTGCGCAATCAGCGTGACAGGGATGCATTGCGCGCGGCACTGCAGGAAGGCGTTATCGATGCCATCTGCTCCAACCATTCACCGGTGGATGACGATGCAAAACAACTGCCTTTTGCAGAAGCCGAAGCGGGTGCAACAGGTTTGGAGTTGCTGCTGCCTTTGGTATTGAAATGGATGCATGAAGCCAAACATTCCTTAGCCGACGCAATAGCAAAAGTAACCGTCAATCCGGCAAAAATACTGCAGATCGAAGCCGGCCATTTAAGCATCGGTGCGGTAGCGGATATCTGCATTTTCGACCCAGAGCATTACTGGAAAGTTGAAGCCAGCGCGTTGAAAAGCCAGGGCAAAAATACACCCTTTCTGGGTATGCAAATGCAGGGCAAGGTGCGCTATACACTGGTTAACGGTCGTGTTGTGTATCAAGCAGCCTAATCGCTACATATTGTAAGCTCTGTAATATACTCAATATAATCAAGGACATATAAAGAATAATGGGTTCTCTTTCTGCCATACAAAATCCCCTGCTCGATTTTTCCGGTTTACCCCGTTTCACGGAAATACAAGCTTTGCATGTCACTCCGGCGGTCGATGAATTGTTGCAGCATAATCACGAAGTAGTTGAAAAATTGCTGACAGATAATGTGGCACCCAACTGGGAAAATTTTGTTCTGCCGCTGGAAGATGCCAACGAAAAAATATCGCGCGCGTGGGGCCAGGTTAACCACCTCAATGCGGTAATGAACAGTGAGGAATTGCGCGAGGTGTACAACGCGAACCTGCCGAAAGTTACGCAGTATTATGCCGAATTAGGTCAAAACCAAGCCTTGTTTGAAAAATACAAAGTGTTGCGCGCCAGCCGCGAGTATGCAGGTCTGAGCGAAGCAAGAAAAAAAATCATCGACAACGAGCTGCGCGATTTCCGCCTGAGCGGAGCAGAACTGGCGCAGGACAATAAGGCAAGATTTCTTGAAATACAGGAGTTACAGTCCAGCCTCAGTTCGCGTTTCAGCGACAACCTGCTGGATGCAGGCAACGACTATACATTGCTGGTAACGGAACAGGCCGAGTTGCGCGGAATCCCGCCTGATGATCTGCAGGCCGCCGCCGAAGCCGCAACAGCCGATGGCAAGCAGGGCTGGCTGTTTACGCTTAAAGCGCCGTCGTACATGCCGGTGCTGCAATATGCCGACAATCGCGCTTTGCGTGAAAAATTGTATGTGGCTTACAGTCAGCGAGCCAGTGAATTCGGCAAGGCCGAGTGGGACAATACGCCGCTGATTACGCAAATATTGCAGTTGCGTACGGAAGAAGCGCAATTGCTCGGTTACCAGAATTATGCCGAGCTGTCCTTGGCCAGCAAGATGGCCAATACGCCAGCGCAAATATTGCAATTTCTGCGCGAGCTTGCGCAGCATGCGCGACCGTTGGCAGAAAAGGATCTGGCTGAACTACGCGACTTTGCCAAAACACAACTGGACTTGCATGAGCTGCAGTCCTGGGATGTAGCCTATGCCAGCGAGAAATTAAGGCAGCAGCGCTATGCGTTTTCCGAGCAGGATGTAAAACAGTATTTCCCCGAGGATGCTGTGCTCAACGGCATGTTCAGCGTGGTGCAAAAAATTTACGGCTTGAAATTGCGTGCAGCACAGGCACCGTTATGGCATGACAGCGTGCGTTTTTTTGCAGTACATGATGCAGAAGACAAGCTGATAGGCCAATTTTATGTTGATCTGTATGCACGCAACAGCAAACGCGGCGGCGCGTGGATGGATGACGCGATTACACGCAGACGACTCAATCCGGCTAACCACGCGCAGCATGAGATACAAACTCCGGTCGCGTATCTGAATTGTAATTTTGCGCCGCCGCTGGGCAACAAGCCGGCGTTGTTTACGCATGATGAAGTGCTCACCCTGTTTCACGAATTTGGTCACGGCCTGCATCATTTGCTCACCGAAATTGAAGACATGGGCGTATCCGGCATCAGCGGAGTCGAGTGGGATGCAGTTGAGCTACCCAGTCAATTCATGGAAAATTTTTGCTGGGAATGGGATGTACTGCGTGGCATGACACGGCATGCAGAAAGCGGCTCACAATTACCGCGTGAGCTGTTTGACAAGATGCTGGCGGCAAGGAATTTCCAGATCGGCATGCAGACTCTGCGCCAGGTGGAGTTCTCCATTTTTGATATGCGCTTGCACAGCGATTATGATGCCTCTAGCGGCAAAAGCGTGCTTGAGCTGGTGGATGAAGTGCGCGCAGAAGTTGCTGTGTTGATACCGCCCAAATACAACCGCTTTGCCAACAGTTTTGCGCATATCTTTTCCGGCGGGTATGCGGCCGGCTATTACAGCTACAAATGGGCGGAGGTTTTGTCTGCGGATGTGTACAGCATGTTTGAAGAACACGGCGTGTTGAATGCCGACATTGGCAGCCGCTTCCGCAAAGAAGTGCTGGCAGTGGGCGGCAGCCGCGATGCGATGAAATCATTTATCGCCTTCCGCGGGCGCGAGCCCAGTATTGAAGCCTTGCTGCGTCATAACGGACTGGTACAGGCAAAATAATTTTTCTTGTATGTTTAACATGAGGTGGAAAATGCAAAAAATATTCTGCTTGCTATTGATATTGCTTGTTTCAATAGCCTCTGCTCAGGCTGACACGCTCTACCGCTGGCAAGACAAGGAAGGCAAAGTCCATTATGGCGACAGGCCGGCGGCGGATGCTGTCAATGCCGAATCCAAAAAGTTTGATGCGCCAGCCAACGCGGGCGAAGGCGACCTGCCCTACAGTGTACGCAAGGCCATGCAGGATTTCCCGGTGACGTTGTATGTCAGCCCGAGTTGCGGTGACTATTGCGTGCAGGCACGTGCCTTTCTGAACAAGCGCGGCGTTCCTTTTAGTGAAAAAAATATAGCCAGCAAAGAAGAGGTGGAAGAGTTCAAGCGCAAAACTGCGGGTGAAGTCGTACCCACACTCCTCGTTGGCAAGAGCATACTTAAAGGATATGAAAGTGGGCAGTGGAATGCCGAGCTTGATATGGCGGGTTATCCCAAGAACGCTCCATATGGTATGAAACCGCAAGCTCCTGCTGCAGTCAAAACTGCAATTCCGGAAAAGGAAGCGCAATGAAGGTTGTTACCTGGAACGTCAATTCCTTGAAAGTCAGGCTGTTGCAGGTGCAGGATTGGCTGACTGAAAATCAGCCGGATGTGTTGTGTCTGCAGGAAACCAAAACCGAGGATGTCAATTTCCCCTTGGCTGAGTTGCTGCAAACAGGTTACCAGGTTGCATACAGCGGGCAGAAAACTTATAACGGTGTGGCGATAATCAGCAAGCTTGCCATGAGTGACATTCAGTATGGCATACCGGATTTTGCCGATGTGCAAAAGCGTGTGCTCGCTGTTACCGTTGAGGGCATGCGCATTATTTGTGTATATATCCCAAACGGTGAAAGTGTGGACTCTGATAAATATCAATATAAATTGACATGG
Organism: Burkholderiales bacterium; assembly: GCA_038208855.1. GTDB lineage: Bacteria > Pseudomonadota > Gammaproteobacteria > Burkholderiales > Gallionellaceae > 39-52-133. The sequence continues at coordinate 33,857 of JBBQYH010000002.1, read as the reverse complement.
CTGAAAGCGCTGCATGCATGGCTGCAAGAAGAAATGAAACGCTATCCCAAACTGGTGTTGCTGGGTGATTACAATATTGCACCGGAAGACAGGGATGTGCACGACCCCGTTGCCTGGGCAGGTAAAGTTTTATGCAGCGAACCGGAACGTGCGGCCTTCAGGGCTATGCAGCAACTCGGTTTGCGCGATGCATTCCGTCTTTTCGAGCAGGCAGAAAAATCCTACAGCTGGTGGGATTACCGCATGATGGGTTTCAGGCGCAACCACGGCATGCGTATCGATCATATCTTGATAAGCAAAGCGCTTGCGTGCAGTGCTTGCGTTATAGACAAGGCACCGCGCAAACTTGAGCGTCCCTCGGACCATACGCCGGTGTGGGCAGAAATAGCATAAATACGACGCGTAGCTAGTGTAGTGATACATTCTTGCTGTAATCTGGATTGGTTGCTCAGGTAGGGTGCGCCGTGCGCACCATGGTGCGTGTGACGCACCCTACGATTGCCATCAGGCTGCGTCCATTTAAGTTACAAATAGCGAACACTACACTAGAAGCGGAATCCCAGTTGAAATGAAGTACCTATTTCGTGCTCATTGCCTGCTACTGCCACATCGGCATGCACACCGAAGGGTGAAAAACCCACACCCAGCGAAATAATATTGCGCGCACTGTTCACCAGATCCGCACGCCAGCCGGCGCGTAATTGCCCCCAGTTCCATCCGTTCAGCTCGCCGCCCAGGGCAATATACTGCGTGTAATTATCCAGGCCGACAGGATCGTTGCGGTAGAGGTCGGCATCCAGCGCAACGGTTGACCAGCGGTTTGTGTGCGAGATGCCCGCGCGTGTTTGCGGTATGAGCCGCAATATGTCGCCGGTGGCAACCGGGGGCTGGCCTGGCAGTGGTGCTTTCTTGAAATCAAGAAAATAGGGGATGACATTCTTGATCACCAAGCCCGAGCGCCAGCCGTCCCTGTAATTTATGCCAACCCCAAGATCGAAATTAGGCAAACTGTACAGGGCACGATAATCGCCGGTATTGAAATTAGACAGGCTGGGGCTGTTCAAACCCAGGGGAATATCAAACAGCTGCGCTTGTATGATTTTGGGTGAAATGCCCAGAGCAAGGCGTCGGCGGTTTATATAAAATTCGCGCGAAAAAGCCATGCCTATCTCGCTCAGCATCACACCGCGCAAATCGACTGACGATTGCAAGGTGGTTTTGTCGAAAATTGGTGTACCGCAATTATTGATCGCCGCGATATCGTTGTTGCCAGCCGCGGTTGCCAAACAAGTAGCCTGTGCAGATAAAGCAGCAATCAGCGCAGCATCCTTGTATTGAAACGCACCGCCGCTGGCGATGGCGCCATTGGCGAAAAATGCGATGCCGAATTTCTTGTTGGGAATACCGATAACAGTTGAAAGACCCGCATCAAATGAAACCGGTTTATTGTTCAAGGTATCCAGCTGGGTTGACAAGGTGTTGAGACTGCTGGCAACGATAGTCGCATTGCTGCCCACGGCTGCAATCGTGCCGGCATTGGGCGTGCCGGTCGCAGTGGTGATGGCAGCATTCAATTTGGTAACGGCTGTTTGCAGGCTGTCGACATAATTGCCAGTTTGAAACTTGTCCACACTGCCGAGCAAATCTTTGGGGTCTCTGACGTACACGCCTACAGTAGGAAGCGTCAGCGAGAAGTCATCGCTATAGCGCGCAAGGGACAGCATTGCCGGATTGAACAAGGGCGCTGTGGCAGCATCGGCCACAGCAACCCCTGCACCACCCATGGCCATAGAGCGTGGTTCAAGGAAGCTGAAAGGCAACGCACTTGCAGCAGGTATGCATAGCAGCAGGAAACTCAATACGACTAGTTTACGTGTACTACAGGACATGAGAATACTTTCTCCATGAATTGCTTGCCAAGCGCAAGAGAGGACTTAATAGCGTTTTAACGGCAAATTTTTTGCTTTATTTAGTATGATCACTTGATGGATTGAATACAGACGCTATTGTAATTGTAAATATATATATAAATCATATATTTACAATTAAATGCTGGCTTGTGCAAAAGCCTGACGACGGGCTGGAGAAACTGCGGATAGTAAAAAAAATCCCCCTGATTTAGTTGAGGGGGATGGTGTGCAAGCCTGCCCGGGCAAGCAGAAGTTAGTGCTATCTAGAAATGTACACCCAGCTGGAATGAAGCACCGATTTCATTGGCATTACCCGCAACGGCCAAGTCAGCATGGACAACACCGAAAGGTGAGAAACCCAGACCGACAGAAGTCACGTTGCGTGAATTGTCTACCAGATCCATACGATAACCGGCACGTAACTGCGCCCAATTCCATGCGTTCAATTCACCTCCCAATGCCAAGTATTGAGTTGCTTTCTCAAAACCTGCAGGGTCATTGCGCGTCAGATCCAGATCCACGGCCACAGTTGACCAGCTATTGGTATGTGCTGCACCTATACGTGCAATAGGTGACAGTTTTAAAGATTCACCCGTTGGGATCTGATTATGTTTGAACTCAATTGATTGTGGAATAATATTTTTGATCACAATACCGCTGGACCAACCATTGTCATAGGATTTTGCAGCACCAAGATCAAAGTTAACGAAACTGTATTCAGCAATATCGTTGGTATTAGTGGAAACGTTATTCTGGTTGTTGCTATTGACGAGTATTACTGTATCAAACAACTGTGCCTTGACAATTTTGGGGGTAATGCCCAAGGCGACAACTTGATCGCTGATCGTAAATTGGCGTGATAATGACACGCCAACTTCACCCAGAGTTACGCCTTTTATGTCGATACCGGAGGTGAGTTTGCCAGTATTGAAGGATTGAACATTTGTACATGCCGCAGATGTAGGGATGGGTGTATTGCCGCAGGTTACAACATCGTTTGATAGGGTGGTCAGTAATGCTTGATCGGTATATTTAAAAGATCCGCCTGCTGCGGCTGTTGCATTGAGATAAAACGCGGCCCCTAATTTTTTGCTAGGCAACGCAACTACGGTGGCTATGCCACCATCAACAGTGATAGGCTTGTTGCTCAGGGTGTTTAACTGTGTATTTACTTGAGTAATCGCACTTGCTACAGCATTAGCATTTGATGAATTTGGAGTGTTGTTAAAAGTCGTAACTGCATTATCCAGGGTTGTCAGATAGTTTCCCTTCTGGAAATTGTCCACGCTATCGCGCAAATTTTCAGGATCGGCAACACGCACACCTACCGTAGGCAAGATGATGGAAAACTTATCGCTTTCCTTGCTAATCGACAGCAGTGCCGGGTTGAACAGTGGTGCCGCATCGGGTGTGCCCACAGCAACGCCCGCCCCACCCATAGCCATCGAGCGAGTATCAAAAGAACTGAACGGAATTGCATAGATTGCGGAACTGCTCATCAATAGCGCTATGGTTAAAGCGAGCTGCTTAGTTTTAATCGGTTTCATGATAATTTCCCTGTAAGATGTGCCAGCCTCAAGCATGCACAATTAAACAATGCTATATGCTTGAATAATTTTATTTATTCCGGGTTCAATGCAACCCTGCATGATGATTCTCTCAGGTTTTTTGATTATTTACCATGGTACAGATTAACTAGCGTTGCTATCCAGATTCAGTTCCTGAATTTTGCGGGTCAGCGTATTGCGGCCCATACCGAGCAATGTGGCCGCTTCAATACGACGGCCGCCGGTATGCTGCAGCGCTTGCGTGATAAGTGTGCCTTCAAATTGGCGACTCAGGTTTTCCAGAATATTCTGCTCACCGCGTTGCAGAGCAAGCGCTACATATTGCTTTAACGCGCTGCGCCAGTCACCACTAGTCACCACATCACTTGTCGATTCGCGCCATTCCTGCGGCAAATCGGCTATTTCTATCTGTTGCGTGGGCGTCATGACGGTGAGCCAATGACACAGGTTTTCCAGTTGCCGCACGTTGCCGGGTATATCCTGAGCGGCCAGATAATTCAAGGCAGAATCGCTGATGGATTTTGCATCCACATTGAGTTCTCTGGCACTTTTCTGCAGGAAGTATTTCGCCAGTAACGGGATATCCTCGCGCCGCTCGCGCAACGGAGGCAATCTCAGGCGGATCACATTCAGACGGTGAAACAAGTCCTCACGGAACAAGCCTTGTTTTACGCGATCTTCAAGATTTTGGTGGGTGGCGGCAATAATGCGCACATTTGCCTTGATGGGTTGATGGCCACCCACACGGTAATAATTGCCGTCTGACAACACACGCAACAAGCGTGTTTGCAGTTCCGGCGGCATGTCGCCAATTTCATCCAGAAACAGGGTGCCGCCTTCGGCCTGTTCAAAACGCCCGCGTCTGGTCGCGGCGGCTCCGGTAAAGGCGCCGCGTTCATGACCAAACAGTTCGGACTCAAGCAGATCCTTGGGGATGGCAGCCGTGTTGATGGCGATAAAGGATTGTTCAGCACGCGGGCTATGACGATGAAGTGCATGTGCTACCAGTTCCTTGCCGGTACCGGATTCGCCGGTGATGAGTACCGTTGCATTGGACTGCGCCAATCTGCCTATGGCACGAAAAACCTCCTGCATGGCCGGTGCCTGACCCAGAATATCGGGTGAGATGGCGTATTCTTCTGCGGGCATATTTTTGTGCTGGCTTTGTGCCAATGCGCGACGCACCAGATCCACTGCATGATCTATATCGAAAGGCTTGGGAAGATATTCAAAAGCACCGCCCTGAAATGAGGAAACGGCACTTTCCAGATCAGAATAAGCCGTCATGATGATGACCGGCAAATTGGGAAAACGCTCGCGCAATTTCTGCAGCAAATCAAGACCGGACATACCCGGCATGCGTATATCGCTGATAACGATTTGCGGTGTGTCCTGTTTTAATTCCAGCAATGCTTCATCTGCTGAGGCAAAACTCAAATAGGGTATCGCTTCGCGTTCCAGCGCTTTTTCCAGTACCCAGCGTATTGAGCGATCATCGTCTATTATCCAGACAGGTTTCATGATTTCAGCTCCATATTAGAAATTCAGTTATTTTTTATTCACCGGCGTCATATTCAACTATGCCAATGGCAAGATCACGGTAAAACAGGTGCGGCCCGGCTCACTGTCAAATTCAATGTTGCCAAAATGCTGGCTGATAAAATCCTGTGCCAGTGTCAAGCCAAGTCCGTGACCGTCTGCGTGACCGGATACCAGCGGATAAAAAATCTTGTCGCGCAAGTGCGCGGGTATACCCGGACCATTGTCTATCACCTGTATCATGACGGCCAAAGGATGGCGTTTTTTCAGCAAAGTGATCTGGCGTGCAATACGTGTACGCAGGACGATAATGCCTTTTCCCTGCAAGGCTTGCGCGGCATTGCGCACCAGATTCAGAAATACCTGTATAAGTTGTTCTTTGTCGCCGGTGAGCTCGGGAAGACTGAGGTCGTAATCACGCTGGATTAGCAGACCACTGGAAAGTTCCGCCAAGACCACACTACGCACTCTTTCCAAGACCTCGTGAATATTCAATGCACTGAAATGGGGCGTCTGTTGCGGGGTTAACAGTTTCTCCATCAGTGAGCGCAGGCGGTCAGCCTCCTGAATGATCACTTGGGTATATTCGCGCAGTGCGGGTTTTTCCAGTTCATGTTCAAGTAGTTGTGCAGCACCGCGTATACCTCCCAGAGGATTTTTGATTTCATGCGCCAGGTTGCGCAGCAACAGGCGGTTGGCCTGTGTTTGATCCAGCATGTGTTCTTCGCGCGCCATCTTTAATGGCCTGTCCATGGTATGGAACTCAAGCAGCAAAGCGTAAGTTTTTGCCTGTAATGGTGTTGCGGTGCAGCTGAGATGTAATTTGGAGGTGTGCACATGCGTACCCAGAATCATGTCATGCTCTATATGGCTGGCATTTTCAGAAAGCGCCATCTTGATCGTGTTGAATAATTGTTCCGTATGCGTAAATGCATGTTGCAAAGGATGGTTAAGCAGGTTGGTCGCGCTCAAACCAAACAGATCTTCAGCGGCTGGATTCAGATAAACAATGCGTGACTCGGCATCCAGCAAGATGATGGCTGTATTGAGTAAATCCAGATTAGGCAAGTGAAGGTTAAGCATAAGCTTAATTAAGCAGAAAGCATGCCAGATAAAAGAAAATATTGAATTTTCATGAAATTATTTGCTCAGTTTGTCCAGGTATAAAACATATGAATTTACACCCGGACATAAAGCTAAAAAATATCAAGAAATTTACTTGAGATTTGATATTTCAGTTTTTAGCGCATTGATATTTTGCTCATGCAAGCTGACTTCATTCTGCGCAGCTTTCAGTTTTTCGGCATATTTTGTAGCATTGCGAAACGGTATGCCATCCGCACCAACAATTGGCGGAGCTGGTGTATCTTCAATAGATTTGAGATTTTGACGTGCAGTATCCAGCAGTTTTTCTTCAGAAGCCAGTTCGTCATCCAGAATTATCCGTCTGGTATTGTCACGCCTTTGTTGTGTTTGCGTATCAACTCTGGGAAAGTCTTCGGGCGTGCTGCGTCTGGATTCGCGCGTGCCGCCGGAAACGCTAGGCAACGGTTTCAGATAAATTTTTTTGCCGCCCTTGAGGGGTTCGCTTGAATAGGTTACGTGGCCATCGGCATCAACCCGTTTGTAGATTTCGGCATATGACCAGCCAGCCTGGCTCAAGATCAAGATAACAAACAGGTGAGAAAACTTCATGGTGTCATCCTTATTGGGAGGCCTCAAGTATAGGGGAAGCACAGGCCTGTGACAAACTGGCATTCTTGCACATAAAAAAAACGGGGCCTTGCGGCCCCGTTCCAATACTATTTGAGATTAGCTGCTGTTACAGGCTGTAGTACTGATCAAATTCAACCGGATGCGTAGTCATGCGCAGACGGTTTACTTCGCCCATCTTCAACTCGATGTAAGCATCGATGAAGTCGTTTGAGAATACGCCGCCACGTGTGAGGAACTCACGGTCTTTGTTGAGGTTATCCAGTGCTTCTTCCAGCGATGCGCAAACTGTAGGAATTTTTGCATCTTCTTCAGGTGGCAGGTCATACAGGTTTTTATCAGCAGGCTCACCCGGGTGTATCTTGTTCTGGATACCGTCCAGGCCGGCCATCATCAAGGCAGTGAAAGCCAGATAGGGGTTAGCCAGAGGATCGGGGAAACGTGTTTCGATACGGCGACCTTTTTCATTAGGCACGTGTGGAATACGGATCGAAGCAGAGCGGTTCTTGGCCGAGTAAGCCAATTTGGTTGGCGCTTCATAGTGAGGAACCAGACGCTTGTACGAGTTGGTACCTGGATTTGTGATTGCATTCAGCGCCTTGGCGTGTTTGATAATACCGCCAATGTAAAACAAGGCAGTTTCAGACAAACCAGCGTAACCATTGCCTGCGAACAGGTTTTTGCCGTCCTTCCAGATGGACTGGTGCACGTGCATACCGGAACCATTGTCGCCAACGATAGGCTTGGGCATGAAAGTGGCGGTTTTGCCGTATTGGTGAGCAACGTTGTGCACAATATATTTCAGGTATTGAGTCTGGTCTGCACGTTTAACCAATGTTGCAAATTTAGTACCGATTTCGCATTGACCCGCAGTAGCTACTTCATGGTGGTGAACCTCGACTTCAATGCCGATTTCTTCCAGTGCCAGACACATTGCAGCACGAATGTCATGCAAGGAATCAACAGGCGGCACAGGGAAGTAACCGCCTTTGACGGAAGGACGGTGTCCGGTGTTGCCGCCATCGTATTCTTCAGCCGAGGACCAGGCTGCTTCTTCAGAGTTGATTTTAAGCGAACAGCCGGACATATCTATATGCCAGTTTACCGAGTCGAAAATAAAGAATTCTGGCTCCGGGCCAAAGTAGGCAGTATCGCCCACACCGCTAGATTTCAGATAGGCTTCACCGCGTTTGGCGATGGAACGCGGATCGCGGTCATAACCCTTGCCGTCGGTAGGTTCGATGACGTCGCAAGTCAGCACCAGAGTGGGCTCGTCCATAAAAGGGTCAACGAACGCACTTGCCGGATCCGGTAGCAAAATCATGTCGGATGCTTGTATACCTTTCCAACCGGCGATAGAAGAACCGTCAAAAGCGTGGCCGTCAGAAAATTTATCTTCACCAAAATATTTGGCCGGTACTGAAACGTGTTGTTCCTTACCGCGAGTATCGGTAAAACGCAGGTCAACAAACTTGACTTCGCCGCCTTTGATATATTTACTTGCTTCTGCAGCAGACTTGAACATCATTGCTCTCCTAAAATTAACGTAGAAAAAAATTGAAAAAATAAATGGGTGGTTTATCCGCAGCACGAACCGTGCCAGCCTTCAAACAATACTAAACGCGCATTTTGCCACAAGCCAAGAAGAGATTGGATAATTTATAAGCTCTGAAGTGGTGCGAAATTAAAATGAACGCACTATTTTGGTGCGTCAATAAAATGTAATTGTATATGACTGAAGTATTGATCTTTTAGCACAATATCTGCACATTTCTGCGAAAGCACCTGCACTTTGTCTTTATCCTGACAATAAACAGTATCAAGAAATAGCTCAGCCTCAACTTTGCCATCCAGATAATGTAACACGGAATGATTGATGGGCAGCAGACAGCTGCCCAACGCCGCAGTCAAGTGCTGCAGCAGCAATTCGCGCGAGGGTAAGTGCATATTGGGTTTTGCCAGGGCATCGTCTTCGGGGTCTATGTGCACCATTACATCCAGCACATGATGATTTTTCAGCACGGCCAAGCGTGCTGTTTCGGCAATATAATGACCCTCGGAAACACTGATTCTGGGGTCGACGATAATATGAGCATCCACCAGCGCGTTATCTGCCATTTTACGGGTACGCAATTCATGCATGCTGCGGACGCCCGGGGTGGAAAGCAGGGTATGCCGTATGGCTTCCACCTGTTCTTCATCCAGCCCGGTATCAACCAATTCTGCAAGCGCTTCCAGTGCGAATTTTGCGCCCATGTGAGCGATCATCCCGCCCACCACGGCTGCTGCAACGAGGTCCAGGAAAGTGTAACCCAACAGATTTCCACCGATGCCGATCATGACCACCAGTGATGAGGCAGCATCCGAACGCGCGTGCCATGCATTGGCAACCAGCATTTGTGAGCGCACGCGCTGTGCCACCGCCAGCATGTAACGGAACATGCCTTCTTTGGCGGCAAGTGCTATCAACGCAATCCAGAAGGTAAAGGGGTGCACTGCCTGCACCTGTTCCGGGTGCTGCAAGCGCAAACCGGCAGAAACCAGCAATGCAACGCCCACTATCGCCAGCGAAACGCCCAATATCAGGGTTGCAGCAGTTTCTATGCGTGCATGGCCGTAAGGATGGTTGGCATCGGCATGGCGGTTGCCGTGACGATTGGCAAACAGTACCAGCACATCAGCTACCAGATCGGAGAAGGAATGCAAGCCGTCGGCCATCAGGGATTGCGATTTTCCGAAAAATCCGGCAACGACTTGCAGTATGGACAGCAGCATATTGATGATGATGCTAACCCAAGTGCTTTTTCGCGCGGCGGCAAAGCGTTCGGGATGAGTGGGTTCAAAAACCACAGCCTTGTTGTGCGTCGTATGTGAGTGATTCTTCATGTTGCTTGTAAGTAGTTGCCGTGCCGCGCAGAATAGCACCAGTAGGTAATTATATGAACCTTATATTTGATATGAATAGCTGAGCAGCAATATGCAAATCAAGCAGCCAAAGGAGTAAACATGGGCAGAATTACTGAAATATTAAACGTTGCACAAAGCCGCGCCAAGGAATTGAAATTAAGCTATGAAGGCGCGTTGATGCCGGATGAAGCCTTCGAAATTTGGCAGTCGGCGCCCGGCGCAAAATTGGTGGATATACGCTCACGTGCAGAGCTGGATTTTGTGGGACGCATACCCGGTGCGGTGGAAATTGAGTACATGACCTATCCGGGTATGAAAATGAACCCGAACTTCATTGCGGCTATGCAGCAGCAGGTGGACAAGGAAGCGCTGGTGATGTTTATCTGCCGGAGTGGCGGACGTTCTCATCATGCGGCCAATCTGACCACACAGGCCGGTTATCCCGATTGTTACAACGTGCTGGCCGGATTTGAAGGCGATGCCAATGCAGACAAGCACCGCGGTTTGTTGAACGGTTGGAAAATATTGGGCTTACCGTGGGAGCAGAGTTAAGGACTACATTGATGCGCTAACTGGCCTCATTTCCAAAATATTATTTGTAGGGTGCGACATGCGCACCATGGTGCGTGTGACGCACCCTACAAAGTCGAGACCAGGAGTTTACTTCATTGACCAGTCGACCAGGCCGCTGTAATAAGTGCCCAGCACTATCAAGCCGAAAGCAATGCGATACCAGGCGAAAATGGTGAAATCATGGCTGCTGATGTAGCGCAGCAACCAGCGTACACATAAGAATGCGGCCACAAATGAGGTGATAAAGCCGACCGCCCACATGCCCAGATCGGCACTGTTGAGCAGCGCTCGTTCTTTGTAAAGCTCATACAATGTCGCGGCGATCAGCGTGGGCATGGCAAGAAAGAAAGTAAACTCAGTTGCCGCCTTGCGACTCAGGCCAAAAAACAGACCACCAATAATCGTAGCACCGGAACGCGAGGTACCCGGTATCAGCGCCAGTGCCTGCGCAAAACCCACTTTCAACGCATCTTTCCAGCTGAGGTCGTCCGCGCTTTCCACGGTAATCGTATGCTGACGTTTTTCAGCCCATAAAATAAACAACGCACCGACTATGGAAGTGATTGCCACGGTGATGGGGTTGAACAGGGCGGCCTTGATTTGTTTGCCAAACAACAAACCGATGATGGCCAGCGGAAGAAAAGCGACAAATATATTCAATACAAAACGTTGCGCCGCGGCCTGAGTAGTCAAGCCATTGATAATATTGAATATTTTTGCGCGATATTCCCACATCACGGCGAGGATGGCGGCAGACTGAATCACTATTTCAAACAACTTGCCTCTGTCGTCGTTGAAGTGCAGCAGGTTGCCGACAACGATCAAGTGACCCGTGCTGGATATGGGCAGAAATTCAGTGAAGCCTTCAACCAAACCGAGAATTGCAGCTTTAATCAACAATATCAGATCCATTATTCTTTACCGGTAATATAAATTGTGAATGATGCGGTTCTATGATGTCAGAAATATTATGGTGCAGAGTTAAGGGCGGCAATGCGCTGGTTTATTTGTATACGTTCTTTATCACTAAGTTCCGGCCAGCGCGTAACCTCTTCAAAGGTACGCTTGCAACTGCGGCAGACATCATCGCCCAGTGCGGTGGTGCAGTGCCCTATGCAGGGGCATTCTGCCGAAATCACTTTGGAATTTGTAGTTGCTTGCATGGCAGGATTATAACGTTGGATTTGTTGCTTGCTCCAGCTTGTTTAGCCATGCCAAGGCATGTTCACGAGAGTCACCGCACATTTCCGCACTGGGTTGCAGGCCGCCACAAAATGCCGGACGCAGCGGACTGGCGAAAACCGCACAACGCATATCATTCATGAGCTGCGCACAACGCACACCAGCAGGCTTACCTTGCGGCATGCCGGGCAAGGGTGAGGTAATGGAAGGCGCGATGCAGCATGCGCCGCAGTCAGGACGGCAATTCATCAAAATAATAATATAATATTTTTCAAATCGTAGGGTGCGTCACGCGCACCCTACATGAACGGCCTCAAGCCTTGTGATAAACCTCGGCACTCTGATTAACAAACTCGACAGCAGTAGGTCGTGTTAGACGCGACTTTGCGGCGTAACCCGACGGAGTGTAATGTCGGGTTCCACCATGCGGGGACGCTACGCTACGCTAACACGACCTACATGGCTTATCGAATAAAACAGCGGTTCGTAGGGTGCGTCACACGCACCATGGTGCGCACGGCGCACCCTACATGAATGACCTCAAGCCTTGTGATAAACCTCGGCACCTTGCTGCACAAATTCTACAGACTTCGCCGCCATGCCTTTTTTCAACGCTTCCTGTTCCGACAAGCCTTCCTTGGCGGCAAATTCACGCACTTCTTGAGAAATCTTCATCGAGCAGAAATGCGGGCCGCACATGGAGCAAAAGTGCGCAATCTTGGCAGATTCCTTGGGCAGTGTCTCGTCGTGGAATTCACGTGCGCGGTCGGGATCCAGGCCGATATTGAACTGGTCCTCCCAGCGGAATTCGAAGCGTGCCTTGGACATTGCATTATCGCGTATTTGTGCGCCGGGATGACCTTTGGCCAAATCGGCAGCATGGGCCGCGATCTTGTAAGTGATCACACCTTCCTTCACGTCGGCCTTGTTGGGCAGGCCGAGGTGTTCTTTCGGTGTCACGTAGCACAGCATGGCAGTGCCGTACCAGCCGATATTGGCCGCACCTATGCCGGAAGTAATGTGGTCGTAGCCGGGTGCAATGTCGGTGGTCAACGGTCCGAGGGTGTAGAACGGGGCTTCATGACATTGCTCAAGCTGCAGATCCATATTCTCTTTGATCATGTGCAATGGCACATGGCCGGGACCTTCGATCATCACCTGCACATCATGCTTCCACGCGATTTGTGTCAGCTCACCCAAGGTTTTCAACTCGGCCAGTTGTGCTTCGTCATTGGCATCGTAGATCGAGCCGGGGCGCAGACCATCACCCAGACTGAAGCTGACGTCATAGGCCTTCATGATTTCGCAGATTTCCTCGAAGTGTGTATAGAGGAAGGATTCGGTGTGGTGCGCCAGACACCATTTCGCCATGATGGAACCACCGCGCGACACAATGCCGGTCATGCGGTTTGCGGTCATTGGTACGTAGCGCAACAACACGCCGGCATGGATGGTGAAATAGTCCACGCCCTGCTCGGCTTGCTCAATCAGGGTATCGCGGAAAATTTCCCAGGTCAGGTCTTCAGCTTTGCCATTTACTTTTTCCAGTGCCTGATAAATCGGCACGGTACCAATCGGCACCGGTGAATTGCGGATGATCCATTCACGCGTTTCATGAATGTGCTTGCCGGTAGACAAATCCATCACGTTATCTGCGCCCCAGCGGATAGCCCAGGTCAGCTTTTCCACTTCTTCGCCTATGCTGGAAGTTACTGCAGAGTTGCCGATATTGGCATTAATCTTCACCAGGAAATTGCGGCCGATGATCATCGGTTCGGCTTCGGGGTGGTTGATGTTGGCAGGAATGATCGCACGGCCGCGGGCGATTTCATCGCGCACAAACTCAGGCGTAATCTCGGCTGGAATCGCTGCACCGAAAGACTGTCCGGGATGCTGGCGACCCATCAGCTCGGCCAGTTTTTTGCCCGTGGGGCCGGAGACTTTCAACTCTTCAAGATATTCCTTACGTCGCATATTTTCGCGTATCGCAATGTATTCCATCTCCGGTGTGATGATGCCTTTGCGCGCATAGTGCATTTGTGTGACGTTCTTGCCCTTCATTGCGCGACGCGGTTTGCGTAACAGATTGAAACGCAGTTCGGCCAGTTCAGGATCGATCAGGCGTTCAACGCCATATCGAGAAGAAGGACCGGCGAGTGCATCGGTATCACCGCGTTCCAAAATCCACGGAGTGCGAATTCCTGCAAGGCCGGAGCGTATGTCTATATTGACGTCGGGGTCAGTATAGGGACCGGAGCAGTCATACACATATATGGGTGGATTCTTTTCCGCACCCATGCTGGCTGGGGTGTCGGACTGTGAAATTTCACGCATGGCCACGCGTATATCGGGGCGCGAGCCTGTTACGTAAATCTTGCGTGAGTTGGGTAGAGCTTGTACTGCGGCATTGTCTACCAGCGCAGTTTGACTGAGGAATTTGGGATTGGCGTTCATGTTGTGATGCTCCAAAAAAAGCAGGGAGGAGCTTCAAAACAGCATGTTGAAGACGCTTCCCTACGACGGCATTACCCGTACAGGTTCAAAGGGTGTATCTCACTCCGCACCAATATTGGGCGAAGACCCCCACGTAAAATGTGAAAGGTACTGGAAAGACGGGCTGAAGGCAAGCAGTTAAGCACGACTAATCTGGCAAACGATATCAGGTAGGGTGCGCCGTGCGCACCATGGTGCGTGTGACGCACCCTACGGGCCCGCTGAAGCATCAGTCGACAGCGCATCTACGCAAATACATCAGGCCAGGACTGGCAAGCTTGTTCGACAGGGTATTGGCAGGCTTGATATACTGCGTGCTTGTATAAGAATTAACACCAAAGGATAGTCAGCATGAAAAATACGGAACTTGCTCGTCACAACATGATAGAACAGCAGATTCGTCCCTGGGACGTGCCAGATATCAAGGTGCTTAACCTGTTGTCTATCGTAAAGCGTGAGCAATTTGTCCCTGCAGGCTATCAGCCATTGGCGTTTATGGATTTGGAAATTCCGCTGGGGCACGGCGCTAGCATGTGGCAACCCAAAGTTGAAGCACGCGTGTTGCATGCATTGAAGATAGAGCAGCATGAACGCGTACTGGAAGTGGGTACTGGCAGTGGCTACCTGGCCGCTCTGGTTTCACGCTTGGCGGCACATATAACCAGCATTGAGATTGTGCCTGAACTCAGTAGCCAGGCAGCACGCAAACTGGCGGATCATGGCTTTGCAAATGTTCAGCTGGAAGTTGGTGATGCAGCCAGCAGCTGGGGGTCGGAAAAATATGATGTGATTATTTTGACAGGTTCAGTGCCTATAGATCCCAAGGCTTATCTGCAACAATTACAAACGGGCGGCCGCTTGTTTGCCATTGTGGGCGATGCGCCTGCCATGCATGCCAAGGTGTTTAATCGCTTGGCTCAGGATGTTTTTGAAAATGTCATCCTGTTTGAAACCAATATAGCGCTCTTGCAAAATGCGCCGCAACCAGAACGATTCGTGTTTTAAACTATTGATCCGGCCCGTTGAAGTCTCAATACCCGTTCGTGCTGAGCCTGTCGAAGCCAGCACCCTTCGATAAACTCAGGGCGAACGTACTTCATATTTCATTGGGCCGGAGCAATAAGGTTTGTAATATTCTAAGTTTTTGTAATTTTAGCATGCTGTAACAGCATGGTTGAAAAACCGGGCCTTGCCCCAATATTCTTGAAGTTATTGACTATTCCGAGTAATATAAGCATTATCTAATATTGAAGGCAGGCCATGTATAAAACTAAATCAGTACTGATAGCTTTAACTGTATTGGGTATTAATTTCACCGCCAACGCTGCCGATGTGCTGGAAACCTATCATGCCGCACAAAGTCAGGATTCGGTATTTGCTGCAGCGCGCAACGCGCAACGCGCAGGCCAGGAAAAGCTGACACAGGGTCGCTCAACCTTGCTGCCTAGTATTAATTTGACAGCAAATAGTACCTACAATAACAATCAGATTCAGTACAACCAAGCCGGTTTGCCGTCGACAATCTTTTCCGGCACTAGCCGCTTTATCAACAACGGCGCGGCAATTAATCTGGTGATGCCGCTGTATAGGCAGAACAACTGGCAGTTGTATAGCGAGTCAGAATTGCAGGTAGTGCAGTCCGAGGCGCAATTTAAAAGCGCGGAGCAAGATTTGATTGTTCGTTCAGCACAAGTATATTTCGATGTGCTGGCAGCACAGGATGCGGTGGATCTGGCCGAGACCCAGAAAACGGCCATTTCAGAACAGTTGGCACAAGCAAAGCGCAACTTTGAAGTTGGCAGTGCAACCATTACCGATACGCTGGAAGCGCAGGCACGTTACGACTTGACCGATGCGCAAGCCATCGCAGCCAAATGTACCCTGGAAATAAAGAAGCGCACATTTCAACAGCTCACCAATACCTTGCCTGCCGATTTGAAACCAATCGGCCCCGCTTTCAAGCTGGAAATGCCGCAACCGGCAGATCAGGATAAATGGGTAGAGCAGGCACAACTGGGCAATTTGCAACTGGCGGCAGCCAAAGCCAGTGCTGAACTGGCGGATAAGGAAGTGGTGAGAAATCGCGGCGGTCATTACCCAACGCTGGATCTGGTTGCAAGCTACGGTAAAAATAAAATTACACCGGTAGGTGATGGCACCTTGGGCAATGGCAACAATGCCATCGATAATGATCAGACTAACTCTTATGTTGGCGTGCAATTGAATGTGCCGCTGTTTCAGGGCGGTGGCACTCAATCCAAATGGCGTGAAGCCGAAGCCAACCGCGATCGTGCCAATGCAGAACTTGAAAGCGCGCACCGCAATGTGGATCTGCAAACCCGCCAAGCTTACTCCGGCGTGGTTGACGGCATGAGCCAGGTAATGGCGCTGCAACAGGCTTTGAAATCCAGTGAAAAACTCCTGGAAGCCAGCAAGCTGGGACAGGAAGTGGGTGTGCGTACCAACCTGGATGTACTGAATGCGCAACAACAACTCTTTTCAACGCGCAAAGATCTGTCTTTGGCAAAATACAATTACCTGGTCAGCCGTTTGAAACTTAAGGCCGCAACGGGTAGTTTGTCTGAGGATGAGTTGCTTGCTGTGAATCAATCCCTCAATTAATCAGCGCATCCCTAAATACAAACGTAGCCTGTGGTCTGAAACTTATGAGACTCACGCATGAACAGCAAGTTGTGATTTGTTCAGCCAGTGCCGAAATTTTTGGCAAAGAGGTAGGCGTTTGGCTATTTGGATCCCGGGTCGATGACAGCAAGCGCGGCGGTGATATTGATATTTTGCTCGACATTCACGAACCTGTGAACAACCCAGCGTTATTGGCAGCGCAGTTTGCAGCCAGAATAACCCGTCTGATGCTCGGCCGTAAAGTTGATGTGTTGCTGCATGCCCCTAATTTGCTGCATCTTCCTATCCACGACATAGCCTTCAGGGAGGGGAAAAAGCTATGACACAAAACCAGAATAAGCCTGTCATGTTAAAGCTACAATTTCTGACGCGTGTAGTGCGCAAAGAATGTCAGCATCTCATCAACACAGACAACGTCTTTTTGCCATTCCATTTACTCTTGACCGTGCCAAACAGCTAGAAACTGATCTCGAGTTATCCGAAAGAGTCGAGGCCTTTGTAGGCAGATTTGGACGGTTACAAGACACAGTTGGTGACAAACTATTGTCTTTGCTGCTGGCAGAGTTGGGAGAAGAACCTGCTGCAGTAATTGATAACCTGGACAAAGCAGAGCGCCTGAATTTACTGGACTCAGCGGATAAATGGATCACAATGCGCCAGCTCAGGAATCTGATGGTGCATGAATATGCGGAAGATTTGACGGTGCTCTCCAGCGCCTTGCAAACTGGTCACGATTTTGTGCCAGTGCTCATTGCTGTAGCCAATAAGTTGATGGCAGAAATTGATCGGCGAGGATGGGTGTAATTCAGGATATCAAAAATAGCTACAAATCAGTGTGAGTAAGTCATGGCGCTGGAACAGGCTTTGTCCGTAGGGTGCGTCATAAGCACCATGGTGCGCATGGCGCACCCTACATATTTGGGTACCCTCTAAAAATGTCGCCATCTCCGTTCTACGTTAAATTCAGGACAGGCTGACCTTTGGTCGGGCTGCGAACCAGCTTGCTGATTTATCTGAACAGCATTGCTTTGAGGGGAGGGATTTCCTCGCTTTATCGAAGGGACGTTAGGAGGGATTTGAAAGTGTCATAACCAAAGGGTACAAGAACCTTCGAGGTGGCACTGGAATTCTCAATAATGTGTAATTATGCGTCAAGTATGACATTCATACTATATGGGATTACTTTGGAAGTGGGATATAATCCAAGGTTCGAAAAAACGTTCAAAAACCAAAATTCTATTAGATGTCATGATTAATCGTAAAGGCATTATTCTTGCCGGAGGTTCCGGTACAAGGTTACACCCAGCTACCTTGGCCATTAGTAAACAGCTGTTGCCTATTTTTGACAAGCCCATGATTTATTACCCGCTAAGCACATTGATGCTGGCGGGAATACGTGACATCCTCATTATTTCCACCCCACAAGATACGCCTCGTTTTGAACAATTGTTTGGTACTGGAGCACAGTGGGGCCTTAACTTGCAATATGCAGTGCAGCCATCACCAGATGGTCTGGCACAGGCCTTCATAATTGGCGAGTCATTTATTGGAAATGATTATTCCGCGTTGGTGTTGGGCGACAATATCTATCATGGACATGATTTTCCGCGTCTATTGAGTAGCGCCATGAATCGTACTGATGGTGCCAGCGTGTTTGCTTACCATGTGCATGATCCTGAGCGCTATGGAGTTGCTGAGTTTGATGTAACTGGAAAAGTTATAACGCTGGAAGAAAAACCCAAGCAGCCCAAGTCAAGCTATGCCGTAACGGGCCTTTATTTCTACGACAAGCAAGTGGTCGAGTTGGCAAAAAATCTAAAACCCTCACCTCGCGGCGAGTTGGAAATCACCGACCTAAACCGCTTGTATCTGGAACAAGGCAAGCTCAATGTCGAAATCATGGGTCGCGGCTATGCCTGGCTAGACACTGGCACGCATGAATCACTGCTCGATGCCAGTCAGTTCATCGCTACACTAGAGCATCGTCAGGGACTTAAGGTAGCTTGTCCTGAAGAAATTTCTTATCGACAAAATTGGATAGACGCAGCTCAACTGGAAAAGCTTGCACAGCCATTACTTAAAAATGGTTACGGTCAGTATTTGCTGAGAGTGCTAAAAGAAAAAGTATTTTAATGAAAGCCACACCTCTAGCTATTCCCGATGTATTCCTGATTGAGCCCAAAGTCTTCGGCGATGACCGTGGCTTCTTCTATGAAAGTTTCAATCAAGAACACTTCGAAGCTGCCATCGGCAAAAAGGTGAATTTTGTGCAGGACAACCACTCGCGCTCAGCAAAAAATGTGCTGCGTGGTTTGCATTATCAAATTAAACAACCCCAAGGCAAGCTCGTTCGCGTTGTGGCGGGGGAGGTGTTTGATGTGGCCGTGGACATCCGCAAAAGCTCGCCCACCTTTGGTAAATGGGTGGGCGAAATTCTCAGTGCAGAAAACAAAAAACAAATGTGGGTTCCGGAAGGGTTTGCTCACGGCTTTGTTGTTTTGACTGATACCGCAGAATTTATTTACAAAACAACGAATTACTATGCGCCTGAGCATGAGCGTTGCATCCTGTGGAACGACAAAAGTATCGCAATTAACTGGCCTATTAATAGTACGCCAGTACTCTCTGGAAAAGATGAAATAGGTGCCTCGCTTAAATCAGCAGAGACCTTTACCTGATGCAAAACTTTTCGATCTCACCAAAAGAAATGGTCGCCAGCCTATGGCGCAACCGCGGCTTGGCAAAAGCGCTTGTTCAACGCGAAGTTGTTGGCCGATACCGTGGATCATTCATGGGCATACTCTGGTCATTTTTTAACCCAGTGTTCATGTTGCTTATTTATACCTTTGTCTTCAGCGTCGTGTTCAAAGCGCGTTGGAATTCGGGTAGTGATTCAAAAACAGAATTTGCCTTGGTGCTTTTTGCCGGATTGATTGTGTTCAACCTGTTTGCAGAATGTTTTAATCGGGCACCAAGTTTGATTCTTTCAAACGTCAACTACGTTAAAAAAGTTGTGTTTCCCTTGGAAATTCTTCCCTGGGTCGCCATGGGTTCAGCCATGTTCCATACCCTGATTAGCCTTGGAGTTTGGTTAATCGCTTACCTCATCTTTTTTGGTGTACCTCACTTAACCATATTGTTATTGCCGTTTATTATTTTGCCGTTATTGTTATTTATTTTGGGGATAACATGGGGTCTGGCCTCATTGGGAGTGTATCTGCGCGACGTCTCTCAGTTTATTGGCCTCTTCACCACGGTATTGATGTTTCTTTCACCAGTTTTTTTCCCTTCAACAGCCCTGCCTGAAAAATATCGCCACCTGATGCTATTAAACCCTCTCACCCCAGCCATCGAGCAAGCGCGTGATGTGCTGTTTTGGGGCAAAGTGCCAGATTTAATCATGCTGTTAGTGTATTTGCTGATATCTATATTAATCGCCTGGCTGGGCTTTGCCTGGTTCCAGAAGACACGGAAGGGATTTGCTGATGTCCTCTGAAATCGCAATCTGCATTGAGGCGCCCCTCTCTCTTGAGCCTTGCAACTCACCAAAATTGACTGTGGGAGCAGTGGGGGCTATGGAATATAATAACCGAACCCAACTTCAACGGTTTCTACAACATGCGGATTACACAAGAACAAATACAATTGATTGCTGAAACAACTTCCCGATTGGTCGGTGCTGATGCCATGGTCTATTTGTTTGGCTCGCGGCTCGATGACCGAAAAAAGGGAGGGGATATAGACCTGTTCATAGAGTCTGATGCCAAGTTATCACTGATAGATCGCGCGCGCATCAAAATAGAACTTGAATCTCGGCTTGGTCTTCCTGTTGACATCGTTTCGAAAACCCGTGGTGCGATTGCCACGCCCTTTCAAGTAATTGCACAATCTCACGCATATCAATTGCAAGCGTAACCATGGAAAGAACCCAACTCAACGCAGAAAAATTGCACCTTGCTGGGCTATTAGAAGCTATTCAGCGTTGCATATATTTTCTTGATGCTTCTAGTCGAAAACTGACATGGCCATTGACGCCTGAGCTACTAGATATGCATAAGAAGGATGTGGCACTATTTGAAGCAATGGCAGCGATAAACGAAAGATTCGCCAAGCTCCAAGATACACTGGCAGCCGCCATGCGACACGCCTGCATTCTTTCAGGTGAGCCTATTGATAGCTTTCTTAAAGTATTAAGCTTTTACGAAAAATCAGGTGTACTCGAATCAATCGAGTCTTGGCAGCTATGCCGTACGGCACGCAATCTTGCAGCACATGATTACGAAATTGAATATGCAGAAATCGCAGACCATTTTAATTCGCTACAAACACTAATCCCTGAACTTTACAAAAGTGCAACACGTTTTCTTGTTTATTGCCATGAAGCGCTTGGCATTGAACCAAAGCAAGGTGATTTTTCCGCTGATTTTATATCGATTGTCAGTAAAGAAAAACCGGTTAATAAAACCGATCAAAGTGGTATGTCTGAATGAGCAATAACGACATCGCCATC
This sequence comes from Burkholderiales bacterium, assembly GCA_038208855.1. Lineage (GTDB taxonomy): Bacteria > Pseudomonadota > Gammaproteobacteria > Burkholderiales > Gallionellaceae > 39-52-133. Next base: position 12,819 of record JBBQYH010000002.1, on the reverse strand, counting down.
AAAGTTAGCAACCTCAGCAAATGCTACCAAATCTACGACAAGCCCAACGATCGGCTAAAACAATTCATCGTACCTAGGCTATGCAAAGCCATCCCCCCGCTGCGCAAACTTTTTGCTTCACGCTTGTCTCTTGAATCTTGCAACTTGCCCCTGTCTTTTTACAAAGAATTCTGGGCGCTAAAAGATGTGTCGTTTGAAATCAAAAAAGGCGAAACCGACGGTATCATCGTGCGCAACGGCAGTGGCAAAACTACTCTGTTACAAATGATTACGGGCACGCTTTTCCCTACATCAGGTACAGTTGTAGCCAATGGAAGACTGGCAGCACTTCTTGAGCTGAGCACAGGATATAATGCGGAAATTGCCGGGCGTGAAGATCTTTACCAAAATTTACTGATTTGTGACGCGCTTCATCATAAAATAAGCTGCAATAAAAATTGAACTCTATGTCTCCCGTCAGCCCTACCATACTACACATGCCAGCCCAAACCCTCCCAGTCGAAAAGGTGATCATCGATACACTGCGGCAGGCGCTGACCGATACCCCCGAAGCCCTCTTCGCGATATTGGTCGGAAGTCGTGCTAACGGAAGCGCAACCGAGAATAGCGACTGGGACATCGCCATTCAGTGGCAACACGGTGACGCTCTGCAGCGTATCGCCAGGCACGAGTTAATGCGGCATCGGCTTGCCAGCCTCCTTGGCTTGCCAAATGAGCAGATCGACCTTATTGACCTATCGAATGCGCGACTCGCCATGAGGGCATTGGTCGCTGAAGAGGGATACTTGCTGGTAGCAAACGACGAACTGGCCTGGACAAAATTTCTTACGCGAACCTGGCGGGAGCTTGAAGACTTCTATTGGGAGCATACACATGCGGCTTGATATATACCAGGCAGAGACAGAACGTCTCGCACGCGAACAGTCTGCAATGCTGGATGAAGCTCGACTAAAATTGCAAGCCGGGCAACCTCTCAGCCCGCTAGAGCAAGGCGGCATACTCCATGCACTTCAAGTGTTGATCGAAAACGGCATCGGCAAGGCAAAGCATACGCTTAAGGCCGCAGGCGAACCTGTGCCGGTCTCCGCCTACGATGCTTTTGCCAGCCTAGCCCGGATTGGCATGGTACCCGCCGAAGACTTGCATCAGTGGAATGACGTGATCGGAATTCGCAACCGCATCGTGCATGACTACATGAACATCGACATGATTGTCATCCTCGACTTGGTGCGGGCAGCACGATACGGCTTTGTTGCCGAGTACCTAATGCGCCCAATCAGCCTGGCTGGAGAAATTTAATGTCCGACGATATCGCCATCAAGGTAAGTAACCTCAGCAAATGCTATCACATTTACGACAAGCCGAACGACAGGCTAAAGCAATTCATCGTCCCCAAGCTTTGCAAAGTCATCCCCCCATTGCGCAGGCTTTTTGCTTCACCCTCGCCGCATGAAACCAGCAACCCGGATATGTCTTTTTACAAAGAATTCTGGGCGCTAAAAGACGTATCGTTTGAAGTTGCCATCGGCAAAAAGGTGAATTTTGTGCAGGACAACCACTCGCGCTCAGCAAAAAATGTGCTACGTGGTTTGCATTACCAAATCAAGCAACCGCAAGGTAAGCTAGTTCGGGTTGTGTCTGGCGAGGTGTTTGATGTAGTCGTTGATATTCGTAAAAGCTCGCCTACTTTTGGCAGGTGGGTGGGCGAATTTCTTAGCGCTGAAAACAAAAAACAGATGTGGATACCTGAAGGTTTTGCACATGGTTTAGTTGCGCTGGCCGTTCGACAGAGTTTCTCTATAAAACTATTAACTACTATGCATCAGAGCACGAGCGTTGTATTAAATGGAACGATGCCAGCCTCGCAATAAATTGGCCCTTTGATGGTCAGCCTGTTATGTCAATCAAAGATTTAGAAGGTGATTTGCTAAAATTCGCAGAACTTTTTGTATGATAGTTCAAATATTTTTCGATGAATTAGTATAAAAAATTTGAATATTTGAATCCTTAAAATAGAAATTATGTGCATAATTACATGTTTGGTATCTTTAAAGTCATATTTGGTATCTTAAAATAATAAGAATTGCTATTAAAAACATAAAGGAATGGAATTTATATGAAGGCTGTAATTTTAGCAGGCGGTTTAGGTACTCGTATTAGCGAGGAAACAGCGTTACGCCCGAAGCCAATGATAGAGATAGGTGGTAAGCCAATTTTGTGGCACATCATGAAAATGTACTCAGCTCATGGGGTAAATGAATTTATCATCTGCTGCGGATATAAAGGTTATGTTATCAAAGAATATTTTGCCAATTATTTTCTGCATACTTCAGATGTTACATTTGACATGAAGCAAAATAAGATGGTCGTACACCAGAATAGTGCAGAGCCATGGCAGGTCACACTTGTGGATACTGGCGAAGCAACTATGACTGGTGGTAGACTTAAAAGAGTGCGTCAATTTTTGGGTGAAGAAGATTTCTGTTTTACATATGGTGATGGTGTAAGTGATGTAAATATTACTGAATCCATCGCATTCCATCGAAAGCAAAAAACGCTTGCAACTTTGACTGGTGTGCAGCCTCCGGGTCGTTTTGGCGCATTGAATTTGAACGGTAAACGAGTTGCCAGCTTTGAAGAAAAACCGCATGGTGATGGTGCGTGGGTCAACGGTGGGTTCTTCGTATTATCACCAAAAGTCATCGATTCTATAGTAGATGACAGCACAATATGGGAGCGAGGGCCAATGGAAAAATTGGCACGTGATGGAGAGCTATCCTCATATCTACACGATGGCTTTTGGCAGCCCATGGATACGTTACGTGATAAGAATCATCTGGAAGAGTTATGGCAATCAGGAAAAGCGCCATGGAAATCATGGAAATGAATTCCAATTTTTGGTCAGGAAAAAAGGTATTTGTTACGGGTCATACTGGCTTCAAAGGAAGCTGGCTTTGCTTGTGGTTGCAACAATTAGGTGCAGAAGTAACGGGTTATTCTCTTCAGCCACCGACTACCCCTAGTCTGTTTGATGTTGCTAAAGTAGCTCAAGGTATGAAATCTATATTTGGCGATATCCGTGATGGTGAAATTTTAACGCAAGCAATGCAAGCTGCGTCACCTGATATTGTAATTCACATGGCCGCACAATCTCTTGTCCGCTATTCCTATACCGCCCCGGTAGAAACATATTCAACTAATGTTATGGGTACAGTGCTGCTTTTTGAGGCTGTACGCAAGACGGCCAGTGTGCGTGTTGTAGTCAACATCACCAGCGATAAATGTTATGAGAACAAGGAATGGGTATGGGGGTATCGTGAAAACGAGGCAATGGGAGGTTATGATCCTTATAGCAGTAGTAAGGGATGCGCAGAATTAGTTGCTTCATCCTATCGTAGCTCTTACTTTAATCCCGCTGAATATGAACGCCATGGTGTTGCCATTGCCAGTGCTCGCGCTGGTAATGTAATCGGTGGGGGGGACTGGGCTTTGGATCGGCTTATACCGGATATTTTGCTCGCGATACAAGCTGGTAAACCAGTAAAAATTCGCAGCCCTCATGCAATTCGCCCTTGGCAACATGTACTGGAACCTTTGAGTGGATATTTGCAACTTGCTCAAAAGCTATTTGAAGATGGTGCAAATTATGCTGAAGCCTGGAACTTTGGGCCGAGCGATGAAGATGCCAAGCCTGTTCAATGGATCGTTGAACAGTTAACTCAATTGTGGGGTGAAGACGCGCACTGGGAATTGGATGCCAAGCCACATCCACATGAAGCGCACTATTTAAAGCTTGATTGCAGCAAGGCAAAATCCCGACTAGGTTGGTACCCTCATTGGGGCTTGGGGCAGACACTGGAAGCAATTATCGATTGGTACCGTGCATATCAGGCTGGAGAAAATATGCATGCAAAAACAATTGAGCAGATTCAATTTTATCAAAATGTATCACGCAGCAATTAGCGGACTTTTAAATTTCACTGAACCGCATATTTAGTAATACATCAAGGAGAGTAAGAAATGAATAAAAGAGAAAATCAAATGCTCGACATCCTAAAGTCCTTACGCCAGGATTATGGCGCCATTTCAGTAAAGGCTGAGTTCGAAGCTGAAGGGACCCGAACAGATGAATTGATGCGTTTGATTGATCTTGCTCGACGTGCAGATCTAAAAGTGGGATTGAAAATTGGTGGGTGCGAAGCAGTTCGAGATTTGATTGAAAGCAAACAAATAGGAGTTGAGTACATTATTGCCCCAATGGTGGAAACACCTTACGCCCTCAAAAAATTTATTGAAGCCAAGAACAAAGTCTACGATGTTGAGCAGCAGGAATATACGCAATTTCTTTTTAATCTTGAAACAATAACCACTTTTAATTGCCTTCAGGAATTGATTGAAGTGGCCAAGACCAAAGATGGTGTGCAGGGTATTGTTTTTGGGCGTGTTGATTTCTCTGGTTCCTTAGGGTTATCCAGGGGGTCAATTGATTCTGACGAAATAACTCGCTATGCACTTGCATCTGCAGAAGAAGCCAAAAAAAGTGGGCAAGACTTTGTTTTGGGTGGCGCTGTGTCTATAGACTCTCTCCCTGAGCTACGTAAAATTAGGAATGTACACCTTACGCGCTTTGAAACACGGAAAATTATTTTTGATGCTAAGGCTCTTGATAATCCGAAAATGTCAAATGGCTTAAAAGAAACTGTATTTTTCGAGTTACTCTGGTTGCAGAACAAACGCGATTACTATGGCGATATACACAAGGAAGATGCAAATCGAATTGAAATGCTCGAGAAGCGCTGGGAAAAATTAAAATCTACCAATTAGTAAGAATAAAATCTAGCGAATATGACCAATAAAGTAGTCGTTATTTTTGGAGCAAGTGGTTCAATTGGTCAGGCCATTTGCAATTGGTTTCTTGGTCAAGGACAGGATGTTATTGCAATAAGCAGAGGCGGTAAATCTCCTGGTGGTTTGCTAGATAATGCAAAATGGCTAGCATGGGATCCGGCCTCATCGGAAAATCCTTTCGTTGGATTAAACCTGAAATGTATAGGTTCAATAATTTGGGCTCAAGGCGCAAATTGCAATGATGACATTTATACATTTGACCGGAAAGTGCATGAGGAGATGTATGCTGCCAATGTTACATACATATTAGTCAGCTTGAATATTTTGTTGCGACAGAACTTGCTCGCACCCGTTGCTCGCTTATGTATCATAAGCTCAATTTGGCAGAATATTTCTCGTCAAAATAAATTGTCTTATTGCGTCACTAAATCGGCACTACAGGGGTTGGTCCAATCCCTGTCGATCGATTTGGGCCGATCTGGACACTTCGTAAATGCCATTCTACCCGGTGCTTTGGACACACCCATGACTCGTGCCAATTTGAGCGCTGATCAAATTGCCCGTTTAGAGAACATGACTCCTCTTGGTACATTGCCTACTTTAAGTGATATTTGTAGTCTGGTAGGTTTTTTGTGTAGTGAAAACAATACTGGCATAACTGGCCAGTTTATAGCTGTTGATAAAGGGTTTTCCAATGCAAAATTCATTTGAAGTTGCAGCATCTTCAGGTCGCTACAAAGTGACGGTCGATTCTGGACTATTAAAAAATGTCATTTCGGTTTATCCCAACGCAATCTATCTAATTGATGAAAGATTATTATCTTCTTTGCCTGTCACTATAAGTCGCAAAATTATTGTGGAGGCAACAGAGGGTAATAAATCCCTGGAGCGCATGCCGGAAATAATTTTAAAATTGCGAGAGCTTGGAGCCGATCGTACAAGTCATTTAGTAGCCATAGGGGGAGGGGTAATTCAGGATATAGCTACTTTTGCGGCATCAGTTTATATGCGTGGAGTGACTTGGAGTTATATGCCGACTACACTTCTTGGAATGGCGGATTCTTGTATTGGTGGGAAATCATCAATCAACGTACTTGGATACAAGAATCTTGTCGGGAATTTTTATCCACCTTCGGAAGTGCTAATTGACATAGATTTTGTAGAAACTCTGGATGCGGAAAAAATTGTCGGTGGATTATATGAAGCTGTAAAAATTTGCTACGCAAAAGACTATCAATCCTTCATTGATTATCTTGCTAAGCAACCCGCGTTAAAAATGTCGGCAGATTGCGTAAAGCGAGTCATTCTACGAGCACTTCTAACGAAAAAATGGTTTATAGAAACTGATGAGTTTGATCAAAAAGAACGATTGTTATTGAATTTCGGACATACCTTTGGACACGCGATCGAGGCTGGTACGGATTTTGAGGTTACTCACGGTATTGCAGTCGGCGTTGGAATGTTGGTTGCTGTCGAATATTCTAAAAATCAAGGTTGGCTGGCACAGACGGGATTGGAAAGAACAGATTTTCTGATTGGTCATGTGAAACTCTTGTTAAGCGATGATATAAATCCAATCATTAGACCGCCTTCCAATATCAAGCTTGATTTGGTAATGGAAAAATTTAACAACGATAAAAAACACCGGGCCGATTTTTATCGGATGGTTTGTCCGCGAGGCGATGGGAATCTTGAGCTAGTTTCGGAGGTTAGAGATGATGAAACCAGACGTAACATCATTAAAGCCTATGAGCATGTACTTTCTAGTATAGGGTGGAACTATACTCCATGTTAGCTAGGCTCTATTTTTGCAAGTCAGTATATATATTAGCTAATTTTGGTGTATTTTAGGATGATGCAGTGATGGAGTGGTCTTTACAAAAAGATATTGAGTTCGTATTTGAATCCACCAGTGAGATTTGGCCGGAACTTCGCGGTGCGCGAATTTTTATTACCGGAGGTACAGGGTTCATAGGTACCTGGTTACTTGAGTCGCTACGCTATGCAAATATGCAACTCAATCTTGGGATAAATGCAACCATACTTACACGTGATCCTTCGTCTTTCAGACTTAAAGCTCCACACCTGGCTGATTATCCAAATTTTAGTTTTATCGCTGGCAAAATCCATAATTTTGAAACACCAAAAGGCGAGTTTACTCATCTCATTCATGCGGCGACGGATGCAAGTGCTCATCTCAACGAAACAGACCCTCGCCTCATGTTCGATACCGTTGTTGATGGCACCCGACGGGCACTTGATTTTGCTGTTGAAAAAAATGTGACGAGAGTTCTTTTTTTAAGTTCTGGCGCTGTTTATGGGCAACAACCATGGGAAATGGTTCATGTACCAGAGGATTATGTAGGTGCTCCAAGCTGTACTGATCCCAGAGCTGCCTATGCGGAGGGTAAGCGTGCGGCGGAGATGCTTTGCGCAATTTATGCCAAACAATTTGGCTTGAAAATATCAATTGCGCGCATATTTGCATTGCTTGGCCCCTTCCTTGCGTTAGACATTCATTTTGCTGCAGGCAATTTTATCCGTGATGCAATGCAGGGCAAGCCTGTTATAGTGAATGGTAATGGACTTCCATGTCGCTCCTATTTATATGCTTCCGATTTAACAGTATGGCTTTGGCATATGCTCGTTCGAGCTGAGCCAGGTATTCCTTATAATGTTGGCTCAGATGAATCCGTATCAATCAAAGAATTAGCGGAACGAATTTCACTAGTACTCTGCAATGGTGAATTTCGTGTTCTGGGTGCGACGGATACAGGTTGGAATCCTGGTCGTTACGTACCAAATACAAGCCGCATTGTGCATGATTTGGATTTGCAAAGAACGGTCTCATTAGACGAAGCAATCCGTAGAACCGCACTATGGAATGACTGGAAAGGAAAAAATTAATGAAAATGAAATTGTCAGATTACGTAGCAGAAAAGATTGTAGAGCATGGCATACGCCACGTTTTTATGGTTACCGGTGGAGGTGCAATGCATCTTAATCACTCCTTTGGTACTCATAAGCAACTTGAGTGTGTCTTTAACCATCACGAACAGGCATGCGCTATTGCGGCAGAAGCTTACTATCGACTCACCAACCGCCTGCCTGTTGTAAACGTAACATCCGGCCCAGGTGGTACTAATGCTATTACGGGGGTTTATGGTGCCTTTGTAGATTCAATTGCTATGCTCGTAATTTCTGGTCAGGTGAAATGGGAAACTACAGTAAGAAGCACAGGTTTACCATTGCGACAATATGGTGATCAAGAGCTGGATATTGAGGAACTGGTTAGGCCAGTGACTAAATACTGTGTAATGGTCACCGATCCTGAAACTATCAAATATCATTTGGAAAAAGCGCTTTATTTGGCAACCTCAGGTCGTCCTGGACCCTGCTGGCTGGATATTCCACTCAACGTACAAGGCGCCCAAATAGACCCCGAAACGTTACGCGGATTTGACCCGGCAGAATTGGATGAGCCGTGGAAGCGCACTGATCTCGCTGCAGTAAGCTCGGCTATTCTGGAAAAAATAGCTGCGGCAAAGCGCCCAGTGATATTTGCTGGGGGTGGTGTACGCTTAAGTGGACAACACAAAGCGTTTATCAGCTTGGTGGACAAACTCGGTATCCCGGTAGTTACAGGGTGGAATGCACATGATGTTTTATGGAATGCGCATCCAAACTACGCTGGACGTCCTGGAACTATAGGTGATCGTCCAGGAAACTTTGCAGTTCAAAATTCCGACCTGCTTTTGATTCTTGGTAGCAGACTTAACATCCGTCAAGTGAGTTACAACTGGAACTCGTTCGCAAGAGAAGCCTATAAAATATGGGTAGACATTGACCCAAACGAATTGCTAAAGCCAACTGTCAAGCCTGATATGCCAGTGCTTGCAAGTCTGGCAGATTTGCTTCCTGAACTAGCCAATCAACCCTACGCAGGGCCCACACAGTCACATAAAGAATGGCTGGTGTGGTGTAAGGAAAGACAGCGAAGATTCCCGATAGTGTTGCCTGAATATTGGAACAATGAGCGAATAAATCCTTACTGTTTTATGGAAACGTTATTTGAACAAATGCCAGAAGGTCAAACCATAGTAACGGCAAACGGTAGCGCCTGCGTGGTCAGCTTTCAGACGGCAGATCTCAAACCAGGACAGCGGCTTTGGACTAATTCTGGTTGCGCCACGATGGGTTATGATTTACCAGGCGCCATTGGCGCATGCAAAGCATCAGGAGATAAACCTGTCGTTTGCTTAGCTGGCGATGGTAGCATCATGATGAATCTGCAAGAGTTACAGACCATTGTTGGTAACCAGCTACCTATCAAAATATTCATACTTAATAACAGTGGGTATGTATCGATCTTTCAAACGCACCATAATTTCTTCAATGGGGTTGAGGTCGGTGGAGGTCCAAAGAGTGGCGTCACATTCCCTGATTTTGGTCGGTTGAGTGAAGCTTTTGGGTTGCCCTTCCGCCGTTGCTCTAAACATGATGAAATGTCTGATGCAATTGCTGCGACACTCGCGGTAATTGGCCCTGCAGTATGCGAACTTATGGTGGATGAGAAGGTTATATTTGCACCAAAACTTGGAGCAAAACAACATCCAGATGGTCGCATTACTTCACCGGCGCTTGAAGATTTGTCACCATTTCTGTCAAGGCAAGAGTTAAAAGATAATATGATTATTGATCTTGCTGATGAGTAAAAATTTGAAATCCTGGAGCAGCCGTGTTGATGTATTACGTGGTTATCTCCGTGAACATGAGACCAAGGTAAGATTCGTATTGGCCGGCGGGCTAAACACGGCATTCGGGCTGGCAGCTTACCCTGCACTTTTCTATATGCTGGCACCCTTTAAGCTGCATTACCTTTCGGTGCTCGTCGTTAGCCAGGTAATTTGTATTACTTTTTCTTTTTTCACAAATAAACATTTGGTGTTTCGCACAAGAGGCAGCTATTTGAAGGAATATGGCAAATTTGCTACATTTCATTTATCTTATCTGTTGGTAAACTTGGCGGCTTTACCAGCTCTTGTAGAATTAGCGGGCATGAACCCAGTCTGGGCTCAAACTCTGTTTGCTGTTCTCATTATCATTACCAGTTATTTTTGGCATAGTCGCATTACTTTTTACAAGGCAAAGGGAACGCAATAATGGAAGAAAATGGTTTTCTTATGCGGGTCTGCCCAGCATGCGGCGAAAAACCACCCAGTGAAGTATCCATCAAATCTGAAGTGGATGCCAAGACAATGAGTCTCGATGCACTGATACCACATTGGAACGGATTTTTTAAAGATAAAATAATATTCTCCTATGCCAAGTGCAATAAATGCGGCATGTTGTATGCACCTGTTTTTTTTAATGAACCTCAATTGGCGCGCTTGTACGGACAGATGCCTCCTAATATGTCTGAAGTGCCAATAGATGCTCTGAAAAGAACGCAGCGAGGATATTTTGAAGCGCTCAAAAAAAATTCAACCCTTGAAGGCGGGTTTATTGAAGTAGGACCTGACATCGGTTTGTTCACTGAGAATTGCGCTAAAGAAGGCAGTTTTGATCAATACTGGTTGTTTGAGCCCAATCGGGATGTACTACCCGCACTAAGCAAAGTGATGGAGGGTAAAAAATTCCATGTCATTCATGATATGTTCGGCTTCTCCCATGTGCCTGATTACTCATCCTCGGTAGCCGTGATGATCCACGTTCTTGATCACCTGCTTGATCCTGTTGCAACTCTGCGCGAGTTAAAGCCGAAGCTCACACCAGGTGCAAAATTGCTTTTGGTGACACACGATGAATCATCCTTGTTGCGGCGGCTATTCGGATGGCGGTGGCCGGCATTCTGCTTGCAACATCCTCAAGTTTATAATCCGGCAACCATGCGCACCTTGTTGAATGCGGCTGGGTATGACGTTCTTAAACAAAGTAAAACTGTAAATTTCTTTCAAATCAGCTTCCTTCTAAAACACCTGTTTTGGGCAATAGGTATAAAGGTTAAATCAGTGCCAAGTTTCGGGAATATAACCATAGGCTTGAAGCTTGGTAACATGCTTACCATTGCAACACCAAGGAGTACAGAAAAAAATGTCTGAACGCACACTGCTGAGTATCGTTACGCCTTGCTTTAACGAAGAAGACAACATCGATGAGTTATACACGCGGATCAAAGCGGCCATTGTTGATCTTACGAAATATGAATTTGAACTGATCTTCATCGATAACCATTCAGAAGACACCTCAGTTGCCAAATTAAAAAGACTGGCCGCCATAGATCCGATGGTAAAGGTTATTGTTAATACACGGAATTTCGGGCATATACGTTCACCTTATTACGGCATACTGCAATCAAAAGGTGCAGCAACAATCTACCTTGCATCCGACCTGCAGGATCCGCCTGAACTAATTCCACAATTTGTTAGCCACTGGGAAGAGGGTTATAAGCTGGTAATGGCGACTAAGCCCGCAAGCAAAGGTGTGGCGTGGATTCATGCTTTGCGCAAAGCCTATTACCGTTTTCTAGATGGGATTTCTGACATCACACTCGTTGCAGATGCTACTGGCTTTGGTCTATATGACAGAGCAGTGCTGGATCACTTGAGAAAAATAGATGATCCTTACCCCTTTTTAAGGGGCCTAATCTGCGAGTTGGGCTACGAGATCAAGACAATAGCATTCACTCAGCCGAGGCGCTTGCGAGGTATTTCGAAGAATAATTTCTTCACGCTATATGACATAGCAATGCTCGGTATCATCAGCCACTCCAAAATGCCGATTCGATTAGCTGCACTGATGGGATTTGCATTGGGTGTCATTAGTCTGATCGTTGCAATCATCTTCATCATTCTGAAACTATTATTTTGGGATTCGTATCCGATGGGCATTGCACCTGTTGTAATTGGGTTATTTTTCTTGTTTGGCATGCAGCTGTTATTTATCGGGATACTTGGTGAATACATTGGCGCTATTCATACATATGTTCAACGTCGGCCTGTTGTTGTAGAGAAAGAACGGATCAACTTTTGAGCATTTTTCAACCAAGTAGTAGTTTCGAAAAACATAAAACTGCGATATTAATTGCTGTCTGCATAATTCAATTGGCTGGATTTGGTTATTACACCAATTTCTTCCAAGGCCATGGATATCTACCTAGCCCATTTCTTTATGATAAGTCAGATACATTCATGGATCTTTTCCATACTATGTGTTGGGCTAATAACAATGGGCGATATACCGAGTGGCATTCTGCGTATCCTCCGTTATCTTTCTTGTTGCTTGGTTTAATTAAGTGGCTATTTCTTGGAAATTCGCAATTTCAAGATGCCTATAGCTTGAGAGATGCAGCCATTAATATTCAAATATTCTGGGTTATTCTATATTTAACTATACCAGTCATTATATTAAGAGAAAAAATATGGAATGATTTTACGGGTAAACAAAAAATACTGATATATATAAGCATTGTACTAAGTACGCCAATGCTATTTGCATTAGAAAGAGGCAATTTAATTATCATTACATTGCTTTTTTTAACGCTTGCATTAAGCAATACTGGAACAATTAGAGCTATCGCAATAGCTATTCTAATTAACATCAAGCCTTACTTTATAGTGTTAGTGCTACAGTATTTTTTTAAACGTCAATGGCAAAATGGCCTCAAATGCATCTTGACCTCTGGGGGAATATTCGTAATAACTGGGTTACTTCTTGATAGCAACTTTTTACTGTCGATTTCAAACTTATTTTTATATGCAGGCAGTAGCAGTCTCCATTCCTTACGCGAAGTTATGTCAATGCCTTCGAGTGTCTCAGCTTATTCCTATATTCTAAACTCTATAACATTTCAGAATAAATTTAACAATTCTCATTTGCTAGATTTCACAACCTTGGCAATGATTATTGAGATATCAAAATATTTTTTGATATTAACTTCTTTGGCAATACTATTTTTGAGGCATAAAATAA
>JBBQYH010000001.1:0-54417 GCA_038208855.1 Burkholderiales bacterium | reverse complement strand
GATTCCGCCGTCCACACACATCGGTGCCCCCTCTTCGCCAGGCGCGCACTGGCGCACCTCCCCGCCACCCGCCGCAATGCGCGCCGGACATGATTCCATGGTCAGGAAGATACCGGTACCGCCCCGGCCGATATCTACACCCGCCTCTTTCCACTTGAGATTGGCCGGATCACGTTCTGCTGTCAGGCGGATTTTCTTGCCATTAACGATCAGGTTGTTGCCGTCGACTTTAACATCGCCGTTAAAACGACCATGTACTGAATCGTATTTGAGCATATACGCCAGATAATCCGGCTCGAGCAAGTCGTTGATCGCCACAACTTCGATTTCAGGAAAATCTTTTGCAGCAGCGCGGAATGCCATACGGCCGATACGGCCAAAACCGTTTATACCAACTTTAATTGTCATTTTGAAACTCCCGTTCTAATTGAAATTATATTTATAGTATGCTTTTAACTGTTTTAACCACATTCTCAGTGGTAAAGCCAAAATGCTTGAACAATTCGGGGGCGGGGGCAGACTCACCGAAGCAATCCATACCCACTACCGCACCTTCCAAGCCTACATATTTATGCCAGAAACCCGTGATGCCGGCTTCCACTGCCACGCGCTTGATGCCTTTAAGCAAGACGCTGTCCTTGTATGCCTGTTCCTGACGGTCAAACAAATTTGTACAGGGCATGGATACCACGCGCACGTTAATACCATCCTGGGCCAAGGTTTTCTGCGCATCCATCGCCAGGCCAACTTCAGAACCCGTGGCTATGATAATTGCCTGTGGCTTGCCGTTAGCTGCTTCGGACAGCACATAAGCACCTTTGCGTATATCTGCTATCTGCTTGGCATCACGCTTCTGGAAAGCCAGGTTCTGACGACTGAATATCAGAGAAGAAGGACCTGTCTTGCGCTCAACGGCATTAATCCATGACGCCGCCGACTCAACTGTATCGCACGGACGCCAAACATCCATATTGGGGATGTAACGCAGCGTGGAAGTTTGTTCTACCGGCTGGTGAGTAGGACCGTCTTCACCCAAACCGATGGAGTCATGAGTAAACACCCATATTACGCGCTGCTTCATCAATGCCGCCATGCGCAAAGCATTACGTGCATATTCCGAGAACATCAGGAAGGTACCACCAAAAGGCAGCAGACCGCCATGTAATGCCATGCCGTTCATAATATGCGACATACCGAATTCACGTACACCGTAGCTAATGTAATTACCCGGTTTCTTGGCAAACACGTGCTTGGCACCTGTCCAGTTAGTCAGGTTGGAACCCGTCAAGTCAGCTGATCCGCCGAGGAATTCAGGCAGCACAGGTACTAAAGCATTAATTGCGTTTTGAGATGCTTTGCGTGTTGCAATAGTTTCTGCTTTTTCGTTGATCTGCTTCATTATTTCGGCAGCATGCTTGGCAAAATCAGCAGGCAGATCGCCCTTCATGCGGCGCTCGAATTCCGCAGCTTCTTCCGGGAACTTTGTCCGGTATTCAGCAAAATTGTTGTTCCACAGCTTTTCCAGGCCTTCGCCTTTGGTACGCGCATCCCATGCCTGATAGACATGTTTGGGTATTTCAAAGGGCGGGTAGTTCCAACCGATATGAGCACGGGTAGCGGCAACTTCTGCATCGCCCAAGGCTGCACCGTGCACATCATGTGTACCTTCTTTGTTGGGTGAACCAGCGCCGATCACTGTCTTGCAGCAGATAAGCGTAGGCTTGTCGGTGACCAATTTGGCGGCCTGAATTGCCGCCTCGATTTCAACTGGGTCATGACCTTCAACATCGGCAATCACGTGCCAACCGTAAGCCTCAAAGCGCATCGGCGTATTATCTGTAAACCAGCCGCCCACATGGCCGTCGATGGAGATATCATTGTCATCCCAGAAGGCGATCAACTTGCCCAAACCCCATGTGCCAGCCAATGAACAGGCTTCGTGGGATATACCTTCCATCAAGCAACCATCGCCCATAAAAACATACGTGTAATGATTTACTACGTCATGACCCGGGCGGTTAAATTCCAACGCCAACAGTTTTTCAGCCATCGCCATACCAACTGCATTGGTGATACCTTGGCCCAACGGGCCGGTAGTTGTCTCTACGCCCACGGTATAGCCGTATTCAGGATGTCCCGGGGTTTTGGAGTGCAATTGGCGGAAACGCTTGATCTCTTCCATTGGCAAATCGTAGCCGCTCAGGTGAAGCAAAGCATAAATCAGCATGGAACCATGACCGTTCGATTGTACAAAACGGTCACGATCCGCCCAATTTGGATTGGCAGGATTGTGACGCAAATGGTGATTCCACAGCACTTCGGCAATTTCCGCCATGCCCATGGGGGCACCAGGATGGCCGGAATTGGCTTTTTGCACGGCATCCATCGCCAATGCGCGAATTGCTCCAGTTGTATCATTAAACTTCGGGGGTCTTACACTACGCGCTACAGCCATAATTACTGCCTCCTAAAAACTGCCTTTTACGGGTTACATTATATTTTATATCCCACCAACCTTTAATTATGCCGTACCATCGTATTTTGGGCAACTACAACTGAGTGCCTCTATTGATCAGTATCCAAGCCCTTTTTCTGCATTTTAATACCAAGTTGCTTGAGTTTACGGTACAAATGAGTGCGTTCTATTCCCATATTGTCCGCAACACGGGTAACGTTACCATTTTCCTTTTCCATCTGATAATTAAAATAAAGTCGGTCAAAATGCTCCCTTGCCTCACGTAATGACAAATCCAGAGGTAGCGGGAACTGTTTGTTTATCCTCTTCTCAATTAACTCTATAGTTTGTGTTTTCAAGATTTCGGGTTTTACAACTTTCTGCATAACCGATGCAACTGTATGTAGCAGTTTTTGCAAAGCAATGGGTTTTTCCAGAAAATCCGCAGCGCCTATTCTTGTTGCTTCCAATGCCGTTTCTATGGTGCCATGACCAGACATCATCACTACCGGCATATTTAGCAAACCTTGCTCAACCCATTCTTTTAACAAGCTCAGACCATCGGTATCCGGCATCCAGATATCCAGCAGTACCAAATCGGGAATTTTATTCTTGCGGTATTCACGTGCCTGTTGTGCATTTTCCGCCAAATGCACCTGATATCCCTCATCAAAAAGTATTTCTGACAACAATTCGCGTATACCCACTTCATCGTCTACTACCAATATTTCTTTGGTTGTCATTATGCCAGCACCTCATCTTCACTCAACAACGGCAGAACTATACTGATGCAAGTTCCGCCGGCCGTTCTATTCTCGATTGAAATTGCACCCCCATGTTCTTCTACAATTTTTTTGACTATGGGCAGGCCCAGACCTGTGCCCTTGTCTTTGGTAGTCACATACGGTTCAAATGCGCGATCAACCAGGTGCTCGGGGAATCCTATGCCATTGTCCAGCACACTTATTTTGATACTATTTTGATAGTCTTCTGTGCGCAGGATTATTTGACGGTGTGTCTGATTTTTTATTGCATCATGTGCATTATGCAAGAGGTTGTGTATAACTTGTCTCAAACGAGTCGCATCACCGTTGATATAAGTATGCGTTGCGGTAAGTTGCAACGTAATCGGGCTGGTATTAGCTTCATACAGACCCATTACCTCATTCAGCAACAGATGAAAATCCAATGCCGCCAACTGAACCGCGGGGGCCCTGGCATAGTCTGCAAATTCCATCACCATTTTTTTCATTGCCGCCACCTGACTGACTATCGTTTGCGTTGCGCGTTGGAGTAACTTTGCATCTTCAATATTAAGTTTAGAATTCAATTTGTATTGCAGACGCTCCGCTGAAAGCTGTATGGGCGTTAAAGGATTTTTGATTTCATGCGCCAATCTGCGCGCTACTTCACCCCAGGCGGCCTGGCGTTCGGCTTGCAACAAATATGTTATATCATCAAATACAACAACATAACCCGTTTCTTCCGTTGTAGACAAGCGTGTACCCCTTAGCAGCAACATCTGCTTGCCGTTTTTACTCATGCGCTCAAGTTGAAGTCTCCAATCATTTTCCGTTGACTCGGCAAATGCATGCATTACTGCATCTGTAAATGGCCGCAGCAATTTGTATTGCATGCTCAATGCCGACAGAGGAACCCCGCGCAAATCCAGAAGCGATACCCCAAGGATTTGCTCTGAACTGGTATTAGCCGAACGCAATCTAAACTGTTCGTCCACAACAAGTACACCTGATGACAAATGCGTAAGCACACTTTCCAGATATACTTTTGATTTGTTAACCAGACGCTGTTGTCTTTCACTCAGTTTTTTTGCGTCCGACAATTGTGCCGTCATTTGATTAAACAAACCTGTCAAAGCGCCCAACTCATCTCTGCTTTGCACCGGATAATTTCCGCTGAAATCACCCTGTGCCACTGCACGTGTACCTTCCGCCAATGCCGCCAAAGGCGCACTCAGGCGGGCGCTCAAAAAAAACGCCGCTGAAACCGCACTGAGCAATACTATCAATAATGAAAGTGTCAGAGTAATTCCATACAAGCGCTTTAATCCTATGCGCGAGAGTGACAATTCCTGATAATCACGATACACAGACTGAACGGTGTCGGTATCCTCTGCTAATTGTTTGGAAACCGGCTGTATAAGCTGCAGTACCCGCGGCTCCCGCATTGCCTGAGTGGATTTAACGGATACCAGCACTCTCAATATAAGCGTGTTGTCCGGCAGGGTATCAACAACACTTAGCTGGCCCTGCTTGATCACCAGCTGCAGGGTAGCGGCATCAGGTATATCCAGAGCGAGGTTGTTACTGGATTTATTTGCAAGCAACTTGCCGTGCATGGAAAACACTGAAACTTCTTGGGCGGTTCCTTCCTCTATCAAGCGGCCCAAGGTACCGGCATGACGATCAGCGTTTTGTTCGGCCAATATAATAGCGATAAATTTGCCTTTTTTAGCCAGTTCCTGCAGGCCGTTATCCAGTGACCTGCGCCCGAGATTCAAGCCGCCTTCTAAAGCTTTTTCTACGCGCACATCAAACCATGACTCTATGCTTTTCCCCAAAAACTGTACTGAAACAGAATATACAAGCAAACCCGGCAAAATCGCAATAAGTGAAAAAAACAGCGCCAAACGCAAAGTCAATTTGGCACCAAAAACCTGCGCCTTGATCTTTGCGCGTAACTGCCACAATTGATAGCCTATCAACGCAGCCAGACAGAGCGCCAACAAACCCGCGAGGGACAGCAAAGTATAGTAATTGCGTGAAAATAAATCGGTATTTGCACTCGCACTGGATAACAGATATAGTAGGAAAACACCTATCAAGCCGCTGATAAATATCATGTATTTCATTGCGACTCTTTCCGTGCTTGCTCCAGTTCATCGGTAGCAAGCATCCAGCTATAACCTTCCGAATCCAGTTTCCACTCATCGCTGGTTAACGCGTTAACCTGCAACGGTTTGGGTAGCTGGGTTACGTCCAGTCTCATGCGTGCATAAGCGGTATAGTTTGGTTTGGTCGACAACAGCGAGGCTATATATCCATTGTTTTTGTGAAATAAATTCTCCGGGATGAAATCCGAGGATTGATTTCCCAATGCACGCAGGGCATCATCCAGACTGGCGAAATTTTGAAAGATACTGCCGCGCTTCAGTCTGAACTGCTGGGTCAAGGCGTTATAACTGAGCTTGGTAGTTTGTTCTGTTTTAGTGGCAACTTCATCAAACCAATACCAGCGCGAACGGGTTAAAGTAAATTCACTCAAGAAGTTTAATGTAATTCCATGAGTAAGCGCCTCTTCTAACAGCAACGTCAACCTGATATCAAAATTGGCAGCCAATTGAAAACCATCGCCCGTCATGCGTATCTCAGCTTTGCGCACAACTATGCCGTCGGCATTCGCTTGTAGGGGTGATAACAGACTGATAACCAATAAAATCAGAATAATCCGCATACACTAAGGCTGCTTGTAAAGTAAGGCGTAAAAAAATCCATCGTGCTGATCATTTGGCAAAATTTGACCGGCATGCATATCGGTAGCGCTTAACAACAATTGCGTTGCATCGGGCTGTTGCCGCAAAAACATATCAACCAATTGCTGATTTTCCTGCCCGAATACCGAGCAGGTTGCATAAAGCATTTTCCCCCCCGATTGCAACACGGCCCACAAAGAAGTCAAAATTTGCAATTGTTGTTTTGCAAATATGTCTATGTCTGCCGCTCGGCGCAACCATTTAATGTCCGGATGTCTGCGCACTACGCCTGTAGCCGAGCAGGGCACATCGGCCAGAATACGCTGATAGAGTATCCCATCCCACCAATCTTGTGTCTGGGCTGCATCACCCCTAATCAGATTTGCCGGCAAGTGTAAACGCTGCACATTCTCACGCACCCGCTCAAGTCGCTGCGCATCCTTATCCAGGGCATGTAACTCTATGTGTGCCAGCTCAAGCATATGTGAACTCTTGCCGCCCGGTGCCGCGCAGGCATCAAGTACACGCATGCCATCTGCAATATCCAGAAAACCTGCTGCATATTGTGCACCCGCGTCCTGTACCGAAACAAGCCCTTCAAAAAATCCCGGTAACCTCTCCACCATAAGCGGATGCTCCAATAGTATGGCATCCGGTGCGATCAATTGCGCCCCTATGTTATTTTGCGTCAGCAGTTTCAAGTAAGCGGCAGTGCTTGTTTGTCTGCGGTTAACGCGCAAGGTCATAGGTGGATGCTGGTTGCCGGCCAACAATATTTCTACTGCTGCCGTTCCATACTGCAATTTAATTTCCTTGATCCACCAAGCCGGATAGGAATAAAGTCCTTCATCCGTCAGTTTGGCTGTGGCCAACAATTTTGCCTGGTTGCGTAAAAAATTTCTTAATACTGCATTCACCAGTCCGCTGGTTGAAGGTTTTATTTTACGTACTGCTTTCACTGCAAAATCCACCACTGCATGCCTGGCAGCCTTGCTGTAATTCAATTGATACAATGCTATTAGCAGCAAATAGCGTATCTGCTCATCCTCAATCGGCTTGTTTAACAATGCATCAAGAACGCTTGCCAGTTGACCATAAAAACGCAGTGTCCCATAACTTAAATCTTGCAAAGCGCCTTTTTGCTGGGGAGTAAATTCTTTTGCTGCGGCCAATTCTTCGCTCAATACCTGGGTAAGGTTGCGACCATGCAATACCTTGCTGATAACTGATGCAGCTGCTAGCTGTATGTTATCCATATCAGGGCGAAGTTAGGCTGTCGCCGACATTGAGCTTGAAGCCCTGAACAAACTGAACGGCAGGGAGTGCCTTGCCACCGGGTTTTTGCAATACTTCAAGTTGCAATACACCTTTGCCACAGGCGACTTTAATACCTTGTTTGCTGATTTCAACTACGCTACCGGCTGTACCTGCTAATTCGACGTTATCTTCCGTTGCCTGCCATATTTTTATCTGCAAGCCATTTAATAAAGCATATGCACCGGGAAAGGGATTGTATGCACGAATCGCTCTTGCCAATTCAGCAGCAGTTAGCTTCCAGTCCAACTGTGCTTCTGCCTTGCTTATTTTTGCAGCATAGGTTGCGGCAGTACTGTCCTGTACAACAGGCCTCAAATTACCTGTTTCTAGCAGGTCCAAGGTTGCAATAATAGACTCGGCACCGAGCTTTTCCAGTTTGTCATGTAATGTCTGCGCAGTGTCGTGGAGGCTGATCGGGCAATTTTGTTTCAGCAACATGGCGCCTGTATCCAGGCCTTCGTCCATTTGCATAATGGTAATTCCCGTTTCACTGTCGCCTGCCAGCAACGCGCGCTGTATAGGCGCAGCCCCACGCCATCTGGGCAATAATGACGCATGTATGTTCAAACAACCATAGCGCGGCATTTGCAATACGGCTAGCGGCAAAATCAAGCCATAGGCCGCAACGATCATCACATCGGCGTTATATTCGGCAAGTTGAGCTTGAATCTCGGTGTTTTTTAAGGATGAAGGTTGCAATACCGGAATATGGTGACGTAACGCCAGCTGTTTCACCGGACTTTGTGATAATTGCAAGCCTCGACCCGCAGGTCGATCAGGTTGGGATAATACCGCAGCCACTTTATGCTCGCTATCAAGCAAGGCTGCCAGCGCACTTGCTGCAAAGTCAGGCGTACCTGCAAAAATAATTCTCAAGTAATATCCTGTCTACATTATTTCGCGCTTGCGTTTTTTCAATTTCAAACGTATGCGAGTTTGTTTTAGTTGAGACAAATATTCTACAAAGACTTTACCCAGCAGATGGTCCATTTCATGTTGTATGCAGACGGCCAATAATCCGCTTGCTTCCAAGGTGAACAACTCCCCCTGGCGATTAAGCGCCTTGACCGTAATTTGTTCGGCACGATGTACTTTTTCATATATTCCTGGCACCGACAAACAGCCTTCCTCGAACTCGCTTTCACCTGCTTTGCCGATTATTTCCGGATTGATGAACGCCATCAGATTGTCGCCAAGTTCTGATGTATCCACCACTATGATGCGCTGATGCACATCAACCTGCGTCGCAGCCAATCCCACCCCGGGAGCGGCATACATGGTTTCAGCCATATCGTTTATCAGTTTACGCGTAGCATCTGTGACCGCATCAACTTTTGTTGCAACTTTATGCAGACGGTCATCCGGGTATTGAATTATTTTAAGTATCGCCATAATAGCTTGCTAATTTAAGAGACTAGATGCAAAATTTAAACAGTTGTGCGAACATTGCACAGTATTCCATTACTTTGCTGGGGTTTTTTCATGCGCAAGATTATATCGCTGATTTGCATTCTTTTGCCTATTCTCGCTTATGCAGATGAATTGGTTGTACGTGAAAATGCTCCGGATCGCTATGTGGTTGTCAAAGGCGATACCCTGTGGGATATATCCAACAAGTTTTTCAAGGACCCATGGAAGTGGCCGCAAATCTGGGGTTTTAACAAAGATACAATCAAGGATCCGCACTGGATCTATCCGGGTAACGTGGTCATGCTTGATCATGCTACCAACACACTGCATTTTGGTGAACAAATAGTTCCTCTAACACCCGCTGAAACAGCTTTAGTACCGGCTGTTCCGGCAAGTATAGAAAATATACCCGATACAAAAATCCAGAAATATTTGCCCAAAATTCGCGTCATGGACAATGATCACAATGCAATCGCCAGCATACCTACCAGTCTGATTGCCCAATTTCTGAGCAAACCTTTGATTATTGAAAATGAGGAGATGGATGGTGCTCCCACACTCATTGGTTCTGTTGAAAATCGCACGCTGCTCAGTTTCGGAGATACCGCTTTTGCAACTGGCCTGCCAAATGATAAAGGCCCTTTATGGCAAATTTATCGTCCGGGCAAAGCTTTGATAGATCCGGATACCGATCAAACGCTAGGCTATGAAGCGATCTATCTGGGCGATGCCCGAGTGCTTAAATTTGATTCGGTTTCCACATTAAATATTACCAAGTCTGTTCTCGATATACAGAAGGGTGATAATTTTATCCAGACTTCGGAAGGCTTTCCCAACAGTTATATTCCTCGATCCCCGCCTTTTAAAATCAAGGCCAAAGTAATATCAATATATGGCGGTGTTGATCAAGCGGGCCAAAATGCTGTTATTACCATCAACAAAGGCAGGCGCGACGGCCTTGAAAATGGGCATGTACTCGCTTTATTCAAGGAAAGTGAAATTTCAAAATACAAGGGCGAGTCCTATACCTTGCCCGCTATGCGTTATGGGCTGATATTCATCTTCCGTACTTTTGATAAGGTTTCCTATGCCTTGGTCATGGAAGTACAACGCACTGTTCAATTACTGGATTCTGCAGAAACGCCGTGACTTATGGCTGCGGATGTTGAACTTGCTGCATGGCTAAAGCTAAGCCAGGTTTCCGGTTTAGGCAATGAAAATGCCCGCCGCTTATTACAAGCCTTTGGCTCACCTACCGCCATCTTTGCTGCACCCCTGTCATCTCTCCAGCAAATTGTAAAACCTGCCATAGCCAGCGTTATCTGCAAGCATGAGGATAATCATGAGGATAATAAGGACTTTATCATGCAAGCCATGTTATGGCTTGCAGATGAATCGAATCATATCATTACGCTGGCTGATGAAGAATACCCGCAAGCCCTCCTCAATATCCCCGACCCACCTTTTTTGCTTTATGTAAAAGGTCGCCTAGATTTACTCAATCGTTCTTCTCTAGCGATAGTGGGTAGTCGCAACGCAACTGCCCAGGGAATACGCAATGCCGAAACCTTTGCGCAAGCTCTGAGTGAAACTGGTTTATGCGTTGTCAGCGGTATGGCCCAAGGCGTAGATACCGCCGCCCATGTAGGTGGGCTGCGCGCACAGGCTAGCAGTATTGCCGTTGTAGGCACCGGCCTGGACAGGGTTTACCCTACCTCCAACCGTGAATTGGCACACCAATTGGCAAAAAATGGCACGCTGATTTCGGAATTTCCCCTGGGCATGCCGCCGCTGGCGCAAAATTTCCCCAGGCGCAACCGTATTATCAGCGGGCTGAGTTTGGGATGTCTGGTTGTGGAAGCTTCCATGCAAAGCGGTTCGCTTATCACCGCACGCATGGCACTGGAACAGGGACGCGAAGTTTTTGCCATACCCGGCTCTATCCACTCGCCACAGGCCAAGGGCTGCCATGCGCTGATCAAGCAGGGTGCCAAACTGGTGGAAAATCCTGCCGATATCCTCGATGAACTGGGGTGGTTGTCGTCTGCCGCCAATAATTCATCCAGCAAGCAAAATCCCCACCCAATTTTTGCTTATTTGGGCTTTGACCCTATTGATCTTGACAGCTTGAGTCAACTGAGCGGCTTGACGGTTGAAGCGCTATCCGCCATCCTATTACAACTTGAGCTGGATGGACAGATTGCAACCCTGGCCGGAGGCATGTATCAACGTTTGGTTTAGAGGCTCCCTTTAAACATTGTTTATTTTGAGGCGCCATGTTTGACATACTGATGTATTTGTTTGAAAGTTACTTCAATGCGGGCAGTTATCCCGATCCCGATAAATTATCTATAAAATTGAGCGCCGCCGGTTTTGAAGAAGACGATATCAGCCGTGCGCTGGACTGGCTTTCCGGTTTGGAGCAACTAAGCCAGGACGACTATCCGGAAAGTATCAATCAAAGCGGTATCCGCAGTTATGCCGACCTGGAAATCAAAAGCATCAGTACCGAAGGATTGCAATTTATTTCGTTTTGGGAACACAACAAGATGATTACGCCCGTTGAACGCGAAATGATCATAGATCGCGCGGTAGCCTTTGGTCGCGATGCTTTACCTTTGGAAAGAGTAAAGCTGATCGCGTTGATGGTACTATGGAACCAGCATGAGGAAATTGATCCTTTACTGGTTGAAGATCTGCTCACCCCTGCTAATTCAGCACAAATCCACTAATTCCCGATCGGTCATCCGTCATTCATGGCATCCAATCTACTAATAGTTGAGTCCCCGGCCAAAGCCAAGACATTGAAAAAATATCTTGGCAATGATTTTGAAGTGCTTGCCACCTTTGGGCACGTGCGCGACCTGATTCCCAAAACCGGCGCCATAGACACTGAAAATAACTATGCAATGCAATACGAAACCATTGCACGCAACAGCAAACATGTGGACGCTATCGCCAAGGCTGCTGCTGCCGCTGATCATATCTATCTGGCAACCGACCCGGATAGAGAAGGTGAAGCCATCGCCTGGCATGTTTCAGAGTTGCTCAAGGCCAAGCGCAACCTGAAGAACAAATCCATGCAGCGTGTTGTTTTTTATGAAATAACTGAAAATGCAGTGCTGGAAGCAGTAGCCAACCCGCGTGAGATCGCGATTCCGTTGGTCAATGCACAACAGGCCAGGCGTGCGCTGGATTACCTGGTGGGTTTCAATCTGTCGCCTTTGTTATGGCGCAAGATACGTCCGGGCTTATCTGCCGGCCGTGTGCAAAGTCCGGCGCTGCGTTTGATTGTTGAGCGTGAACTGGAAATCGAAGCCTTCAAGGCACAGGAATACTGGACTGTGCATCTGGATACGCTGAAAAACAAGCTGCCTTTCAGTGCCAAACTGTTTCAATATCAGGGCAAAAAACTGGAACAGCTGAGTATTGCAGGTGAAGACGCTTACAATAAAATATTCGAGAACCTGAATGCGGCCAAGCTCCCGCCCAAGGTAGTGCGTGTCGATAAAAAAGCCAAGCAACGTTATGCTGCCGCGCCTTTCACCACTTCCACCCTGCAACAGGAAGGTGTGCGCAAACTGGGTATGTCGGCCGATCGCGTGATGCGTATCGCGCAGCAACTGTATGAAGGTGTGGATATTGGCGGACAGGCCATTGGTTTGATCAGCTATATGCGAACCGACTCGGTCAATCTGGCCAATGAGGCGGTTGCCGAAATACGCGATTACATAGGTAATAATTTTGCGCCAGATTATCTACCGCGCACCCAACCCGTATACAAAAGTAAAGCTAAAAACGCGCAGGAAGCGCACGAAGCGATACGTCCAACTTCTATCTTGCGTTCTCCCGACACCATACGCGACGCCTTGACTGTCGATCAGGCACGCCTATATGAGTTGATCTGGAAGCGTACCCTGGCCAGTCAGATGACCCCTGCAAGATTCGATACGGTTAGCGTGGACATACGACTCGGTGGCGATGACACCTTGTTTCGCGCCAGCGGACAGACACTGATATTTGCGGGCTTTATTGCCGTTTATCAGGAAGACACCGACGATAGCGAAGAAGAAGAATCCAAAAAACTGCCACCTTTGGAAGAGGGTGAAACGCTGCCAATTGAAAAACTTTATGGCGAACAACACTTCACCCAACCGCCACCACGCTTTACCGAAGCCAGTCTGGTGAAAACCCTGGAAGAACATGGTATCGGTCGTCCCTCTACCTATGCCAGTATTATCTCCACCCTGCAGGCGCGCGAATATGCTTTGCTGGAGAAGAAGCGCTTCACCCCTACCGATGTGGGTCGCGTGGTAAACCGTTTTCTCTCCGAGCACTTTACGCGTTATGTAGATTACGGCTTTACCGCGCAGATGGAAGACGAGCTGGATGAAATCTCCGAAGGCAAACGCGACTGGATTCCGGTACTCGATGCCTTCTGGAAAGACTTTGAAAAGCTGGTAGAAGAAAAGAAAAACATCGAACGCAAGGATGTCACCCAGGAGTTGATGGATGAAGCCTGCCCCAAATGCGGCAAGCCATTGGCTACCCGTCTGGGCAAACGCGGCAGCTTTGTGGGTTGCACAGCTTATCCTGAATGTGACTACACGCGCAGCACCCCGGGTGAAATCAGTCCGGAAGACGCGCGCAAGGAACTGGGTAACGATCCGGAAACGAATTTGCCCGTGCTGTTGCTGCGTGGCCCCTATGGCTATTATGTGCAGCTGGGCGAAGTGGAAGAGGGCGCCAAGAAAAAGCCCAGACGCATGTCGTGGCCCAAGGAAGTGTTGCCTGAAAATGCAGATTTGGCCGCTGCTCTGAAATTACTGGAGTTACCCAAAGAAATAGGCCTTCATCCAGAATCCGGTAAAAAAGTCATCGTCAATATCGGCCGCTTTGGCCCCTATATAGGCCATGATGGCAAATTCAAATCCATTCCCAAAACAGAAAGTGTCTTCACGATAGAACTGGCGCGTGCGGTGGAATTGCTGGCTGAAGCCAGGACTTCAAATACTGTGTTACGTGAATTGGGCGAACATCCGGATGATAAAAAGCCTGTGGATGTCTGCAATGGTCGTTATGGCCCTTATGTTCGCCACGGCAAGGTCAATGCAACCTTGCCCAAGGATATTTCACCCGATGAAATCACGCTGCTCGAGGCCTTACCCTTGCTTGCTGCCCGGGTAGCCAAAGGACCAGTAACCAAGAAAAAGGCGCCTGCCAAAAAAGCCGCCGCAAAGGAAACCAAAGAAAAGAAAACCACCACGGCTAAAAAGGTCGCAGCAAAGAAAAAACCTGCGGTGGTTAAAAAAGCCGCCACTACAACTAAAAAGGCCGTGACGGTCAAAAAAGCAACAGCTACAAAAAAAGTTGCGGTCACCAGCAAGAAAACGGCTAATAAGAAATCAACTTAAAGACTTTATTTGTTTTTGCATTTGAGCTTTATACCTATGCAGCTACAGGAGCAGTTATGAAATATATCTATCTGATTAGTTTGATTATTTTATTTGGCTGTGCCAGTGCCAAACAGCTTAGGCGGCCAAATGGAGAAACAGCCTATCAGGTACAATGTGGTAACGCAGTTAAAAGCAAGTGTACTTCCAAGGCGGCAGATCTTTGTCCGCACGGTTACAGGATTCTGGAGCGCAATGCGGATGCATACAACGACTCCAGCAAAGTAGGCAACTTGGGCGCATTGGAAATTAGGGCAGATACGACAACCACCATGCTGGTGCAGTGCAAGTAATCGCTTTTTAAAACTCTCCCTGTATACCAAATGATATTGGCAGAATAAAAGCTTCTATCGGGTCTTTTTTGTCGTAATTGGGCCCGTAGTCATAGCCCACAATATTCTTTCTGAAATAAACATTATTCAGCTCAAAATACAGGTTCAACTTCCAGGTATCAAACACATAATGCCGGTCGAAACGCAAATCCAGGCGATGAAAGTCGGGCAGGGTGCCTGAGTTGATTGGCGCATATACCGGTATGGGACGGCCATCAGAGTAAGTGCCGTTAGTACCGGTGATGGGGGTATAGGGCAGGCCGCTGGTGTAGGTCCACTTGCTGCCCATGGTCCAGTTATCCGACAGCTTGTATAGGGTAATCCAGGTAATGTTTACCGGCTGGTCATAGGCAAAGCGGAAGCTTTCACCGGTGAGGTCATTGCGGCGTTCTGACTTTGCCAGGGTGAGCGATAACCAACCGGACAAATCTTCCACAGCTTCCTTTTTAATCAGCAATTCAGCACCGTAAGCTGCACCGCTGGCCGCGTTAACATAGTTCACTGACGGATCATTCACGCCCACAACCAGGCCGGTGAATTTTTTGTAATAGGTTTCCGTCTTCCACGACCAGATATCATCCACCTTGTGACTGATGCCGATCACGCTGTGATCAGCACGGATATGCTCAAGATTGGGATTGCCAAAATTCTTGGCAATTTGCTGTCCTGCTGGCATTTGATTATGCTTGCCCCAACCGGCACTGAACAGGGTTTTGTCGCTCCATTCCCATTCCAGGCCCAAACGTGGTTCGGTATAGGTTTTATTCAAGTAGTCTTCAGTGCTGTTACGCACGCCGCCGATAAAGGTAAAGTGCGGTGCAAATTTCCATCTATCCTGCGCAGAAGCTGCCCAGGACAATACCTGTATGTTGTCTTGCAACTGTACTCTTGGTGCAGTGGATATATCACACGGATTATTAAAACTTGTTGTTTGGCAATTCTTAAAATCCAGATTCAAATACACATTATCTTTATTTACATTGCCGGACAGGGTTACATCGTGATTTTCAAAGGGTAAAAAGCGGGTTTGCTCGCGTACAAAAGTGCTTCTTGTATCCACCTGCACAAAACCCGCGGCAGCTATGGAATTTTGCGCTTGGCCTTGCCGGGTGCCAAATATCAATTTGTTGTTCGCATCAACCGATAATTTGTTATCCCACACCAGGGCCTGGGTAGCGGATGAATCTTGCAGCGAAATAGTGCCGGCAAGATCGGGCTGGGTTAATGCTACATCGGAATTGCCAGCCACTTCCAGTTTTAAACTGTCTGCCGCACCATTCAGATGAAAGGTTAACCTGTTATCCGCATTAAGATTCCAGATATATTTACCCTGGTAATCGGAATAATTGGGAATTTGCAGGGTGACCCCTTTACGTTCTACCGATTTCACCAGCAGATCAAAATAGCTTCTGCGCGCAGCAATATAAAACGACTGGTTTTCATTTACCGGGCCTTCCAGCAAAAAATCGGCACCGGTCAGGCTGATATTCACCTTGCCGCCCACGCGATCGGTGCGCGGATTGCGCAAGGCAACATCGAGAATCGCCCCGGTTACGTTATCGTAATACGGTGCAAACGCTGCGCTATATAGGTTGAAGCTGTCGATCAGATCGCCGTTGAAGACGCTGATGCCACCATAGTGGAACAGCTTGCCTATGGGTACCGAGTCCGCATAATAAAAGTTGTCGCCAGGGCCCGAACCGCGCACGGCAGGTGCGCTGCCACTGGTATTACCGGCTACACCCGGCAGGCTTTGCAGGGCTTTTAACGGATCGCCGGATGTGCCCGGTATTTGTCTGATTTCATTGCCTTTCATTACGCTTTTGCCTACCCTATTCGGGTTGCGCTCGGCATTGACCACCACTTCTGGTAATTGCGTTACTGTAGTTAAATACAAAAAAACTTTCTGTGTGGGCTGCTTGTCATCAAGTGACACCAGTTTGCTGTCCGGTTTATCAGCACCCAACATTGAGGCAACGATGGTATATAGTCCCGGTCCGGGCAAAAGAATAAAAAAATAACCGGACTCATCCGTGATGGTTTCCAAGTTATCCAGTTCCTTAATGCCTACATATACCGCTGGCAAAGGTTTTTTTGATCCTTTTTCCACTACTTTGCCACTTATAGTCCAATTTGCGGTTTCTGCCAGTACCAGGCAAGGCAAATTTATCAAGCCTATAAATACAAATAACCATTTGAATATATTCAAGTTATTCATTTCACTTATTTCAGTTTAAAACGGAAGGGTATCAGCACTTTCACTGCAACAGCTTGTGTTTCAACATAACCCGGGGCAAATACACTTTGTTTAATTGCAGCGATGACAGCGTTGTCAAAATACATGCCGGCACTTTTTGTGATTTTTATATTCAGCACTTTTCCTTCCGCATCCAGGGTGATTTCGGCCAATACATAGGCCTGGCTACCCGAGCGTTGTTCAGACGCAGGATATACAGGTTCGATTTTATTTATAAAAGAAGGGGGACGAGTCAGTTTGCTAAGCGGCTGAACGTCTATAGCGCTATTGTTTTTAACAACGGATGGTGTTTCAGTTTGTACTTTAGTTTCTACGGGTTTTTCGCTAATTGATGTTGAAACAATAGCTTGCTTCTCAACCGGTACTTTTGTTTTTTCTTTAATCTGTATTGGTTTGCGCGGTTTCGCAACTGCTTGCGGGATACGGACAGATTGTAATTCAACCGTTAAAACTTCAGGTTTAATTATTACCCGTGTACCAGACTTTTTATTTAAAAAAATCTGCACCAATACTATGTGTAACAACATAGAAAAAGAAATTGGTATAACCCACGTTGAGATATTTTTCGTCATGAGTTTTACTATTTTTTGATTGCTGTTTAAATATTGTTACCGATTTTATATTTAATTGATTATATTGAAGTTATACGTCAAGATTTTGAGCACCCAGCGCATTTTCTTCAATAAATGCGCGTCTGGGCTCAACAACATCGCCCATTAAAGTGGTAAAGATTTCATCGGTAGTAATCAAGTCTTCTATGCATACCCGGAGTAACACACGGTTTGTTACATCCATCGTGGTTTCCCATAACTGCGACGGGTTCATTTCACCAAGACCTTTATAACGCTGGATACCTACGCCGCGTTTGGCTTCATCCAGTAACCACTCTATGGCCTGTTTAAAATCCTTGATGGGTTTACGATGTTCGCCGCGTTTGATAAACGCACTTTCTCCAAACAGATCGTTCAAAGTTAAAGCAGTTTTCTTGATTTGCTGATAGTCGCCGCTGTGCATGAAATTTTGGTCGATATGGGAGACCGATTCATTGCCAAACAATTTCTTTTGCAGACGTAATCTGTACTCATCATTAGCCGTATTCAATTCGGCATGTATGGTCAATTCCTTACCGCAAACCTGTTGCAGCTGCGTTGCGCTTTGCTGTGCCTGTGCTTCGCTATCCAGATTAAGTTCGGGTGCCTTGAGCAGGGCATGCAAGGCTTCCGGTGCAATAATTCTGGACAGGCGGTTGATAATGGCTTCTGCCAGGAAATACTCTTTGGCCATGTTCTCCAATAATTCAATTTTCATCGGCGTGCCATTGGCATCCATATATAGCTCTGCATCCGCCAGGGCTGAGCTCAGCATATAAGTCTTGAGCGCATGGTCATCTTTCAGATAGCGCTCTTCTTTGCCCTGTTTAACCTTGTACAACGGAGGTTGAGCTATATAGATATGGCCACGTTCGACCAGTTCAGGCATCTGGCGATAAAAGAATGTTAGCAACAGGGTACGAATATGCGCACCATCCACGTCCGCGTCGGTCATGATGATAATTCGGTGATAGCGCAGTTTCTCCGGATTGTATTCATCCTTGCCTATGCTCGTGCCCAGCACGGTAATTAAAGTGGCGATTTCCTGCGATGAAATCAGTTTTTCAAAACGTGCACGCTCAACGTTAAGTATCTTTCCTTTCAGCGGCAAAATTGCCTGGAATTTACGATCGCGCCCCTGTTTGGCAGAGCCACCCGCTGAATCACCCTCAACCAGGTAGAGTTCAGATTTTGCCGGATCTTTTTCTTGGCAGTCCGCCAGTTTGCCAGGTAAACCCATACCATCCAGCACGCCTTTGCGTCGTGTAATTTCTCTTGCCTTGCGTGCGGCTTCACGGGCACGGGCTGCCTCTATGATTTTGCCTACAATGATTTTTGCATCCACAGGACGCTCCAACAAATAGGCCGATAATTGCTGTGAAATAATCTCTTCCACAACTGGACGGACTTCTGAAGATACCAACTTATCTTTGGTCTGCGATGAAAACTTTGGGTCTGACAGCTTTACTGACAAAACAGCAGTCAAACCCTCACGCATATCATCGCCAGTCGTTTCTACCTTTTCTTTTTTTGCCCAACCCTCGGTTTCAATATACTGGTTGAGGGTACGTGTCATGGCTGTGCGCAAGGCGGTTAAATGCGTACCACCATCTCTCTGAGGGATGTTGTTGGTAAAACACTGCACGGTTTCCTGATAGGAATCATTCCACTGCATGGCAACTTCTGCAGTGATACCGTCTTTTTCAATACAGGTATAAAACACGTTTGGATGCAGAACAGTTTTATTTCTGTTCATATATTCTACAAAACCTTTAATACCGCCCGAGAAAGAGAAATTTTCCGTTTTACCATCTCTCTCATCAATCAAGGCTATCTTTACACCATTATTTAAAAATGACAATTCTCGCAGACGCTTTGCCAATATTTCAAAATGGTATTCGACCAGTACAAATGTTTCCTTGCTGGCAAGAAAATGGATTTCTGTGCCTTTTTTATCCGTATCACCAATTTCTTTTAACGGTTCAACGGGATCACCAGTATGGAACTCCATGAAATGCGACCTGCCATTTCTATGAATAGTCAATTTGAGCCACTCCGACAGCGCGTTGACCACTGATACGCCTACACCATGCAAACCACCCGATACTTTGTAGGAATTGCTGTCAAATTTTCCGCCCGCATGCAGAATGGTCATGATCACTTCTGCAGCTGATCTGTTTTCTTCTGCGTGAATATCGGTAGGTATGCCACGGCCGTTATCCGTCACGGTAATCGAATTATCGATATGTATGATTACATTAATTTCATTGCAATGGCCGGCAAGTGCCTCGTCTATTGCATTATCCACCACTTCAAACACCATATGATGCAAGCCGGTGCCATCGCTGGTATCGCCAATATACATACCCGGCCGCTTGCGCACGGCTTCAAGTCCTTTAAGTACTTTAATATTTTCGGATGTATATTCGCTCATAATTTTCTTTCGGTATAACTTGTTAAAACGTCAATAAATTTTATAAATCAAATGCGCATCGGCATGACTACATATTTAAAATCTTCATCTCCTGGAACAGTAATTAATATACTGCTATTTGAATCACCAAAGGAAAAGGTAACTTCCTGAGTGTTGCTATTCGATAGTCCGTCCAGTAAATAATTTACATTGAAGCCTATATCAAGAGCCGGGCCCTTGTAATCATTTTCAATATCTTCCTGCGCTTCTTCCTGCTCACTGTTACTACTGATAATCCGCATATTATTTTCTGTCATGACAAAACGAACCCCGCGAAATTTTTCATTTGAAAGTATCGCTGCACGTTGCAAAGCATGAAGAATAATTTGGCGGTTTAAAGTCAGATGATTTGTATAGTTTGGAATGACACGATCATAATCAGGAAATTTGCCATCTATCACTTTTGTGGTTAATGTGATATCCGAAAATGAAATTTTTACCTGTTTTTCTGCCAGTTCCAATTTAATTTTATCTTCACTGTCAGACAACAGTTTGAATAATTCATTTACTGTTTTTCTTGATAAGATTACTTCACGTTTTGTATGTTCCGTATCCAGCTCTGAACTTGTATAGGCCAAACGATGTCCGTCAGTGGCTATCAGTTTTATCAGATTACCTTCAATTACCATTAACACACCATTCAAATAATATCTGATGTCCTGCTGTGCCATGGCATATTGAACTGAGCCTAGTAATTTCTTTAACAGTTTCTGTTCAATTTCTATTGTTGTGGAATTTTGCAGTTGTTCCCCTATTTTTGGAAAATCAATTGCTGGTAATGTCTGCAATGTAAATTTACTTTTTAATGCCTTGACCAATAAACGTGAATCTTGGATATCGAGTGATACATTACTGTTGTCTGGCAAAACCCGTAAAATCTCCTGCAATTTTTTTGCAGCTACTGTAATTGATTGCTCTTCTTCCGCTTTAAAACTTTCTTTTATTTCTGTTGAAATTTGTATTTCCAGATCGGTAGCCAGAAAACGTATGCCTGTTATCGTTTTTTCAATTAACACATTGGACAATATCGGCAACGGTTGTTTTCTTTCTACTATGCCAACTACAGATTGCAATGGCTTTAGCAAAATATCTTTACTGATTTTTTCAATAAACATTCTTATATATCCTTAATAATAATAATAACTATGCTTAAATTTGTTAATAACTTTAATTATTCTTTTTATACAACTATTTAATTAGTAAAATTTACTTGTAGAAGTACACATTTTAATGTTGAGCAATTGTTCATAACTTTTTCTAAAGCTGCATTTTCAGTACTTATCCACAATTAATATAGAATTTTGAACATACTTACGAGTCAATTCCTTAGTGTTTGATTTAATATATTAAAATCTGCATTTAAGACTTGATCAGTATTTCTTAAATCTTCTATGGTTTTACACGCATGCAAGACTGTTGAGTGGTCTCTGCCACCAAAGGCATTCCCTATATCGGGCAAACTTAGTTGCGTCAACTCCCTGGCCAAACACATGGCTATTTGTCTCGGACGTGCAATTGCTCTGGTTCTCTTTTTCGAGAGTAATTCAACAACTTTAAGTCTATAAAAATCAGCCACGGTTTTTTGAATATTTTCTATTGAAACCTGTTTGTTTTGTGCTGAAAGTAAGTCCTTTAAAGCTTCTTTAGCTGATTCAACCGTTATGCTTTCCTTATGAAATTTTGCATAGGCAAGTATTCTATTTAACGCGCCTTCCAACTCACGTATATTTGATCGTACATGTTTGGCTATAAAGAATGCTACTTCTTCTTTTATAGGATGATTCAATGTATTTGCTTTTTGCAGCAATATTGCTACTCGCATTTCCAAGCCGGGCGGTTCTATTGCCACTGTTAATCCGCAACTAAATCTGGAAGTTAACCTTGCTTCAATTCCAGTTATTTCTTTAGGAAATGTATCACAAGTAATAACTATTTGTTTATTATGATCAATTAATGAATTTAATGTATAAAAAAACTCTTGTTGGGTACCGGGTTTATCTGCAATAAATTGAATATCATCTATCAGCAATAAATCGAGTGAATTGTAATATTGTTTGAATTCATCAAATTTCTTGGTTTGAAAAGCCCTTACAACATCGGAAATATAATTAGTAGCGTGTACATAACAAATTTTTGAATGTGGATTTTCACTCTTTATCAAATTTCCAATTGATTGTATCAAATGGGTTTTGCCTAGGCCTACACCGCCATAAATAAATAACGGGTTATATATGGTTCCAGGAAAATTTGCTACTTGCATAGCGGCTGCATGTGCCAATTGGTTTGCTTTACCTGTTACAAAATTATCAAAAGCCAAAGAACCATTGAGTTTGCTATGGCTTTTATTAATTATTTTATTGCTTGGTATTTCGATATGTTCTACAACTGCGGCTTTCGGTGTAGTCAGCGTAACGACATCTTTACCAATTTTAAATTGAAATTGTGGCGTTATATTTAATTCTTTTTTAGTTATTTTGCTTATTTCTGTTAAAAAGCGATCTTGAATTACTTTTAATATAAAAGTATTTGGGGCAGTTAGTGTAATAGTATCACCGTGAATTTCACACGTTAATGGTTTTATCCATGAATTAAACTGTTGAGCGGGAAGTGATTCTTCAAAAAACTGAAGACAGCTTTCCCATAATGTTGCTTCTGGCATATACAGTTTTAAGTGACATTTTCGAATTTTTCATTTTACAGCTTAGTTTAAAAGTTATCCACAGCTAATAAATTGTACTTGACAAAGCTAGCGTAAAATATTGTAATTGCAGGCTTTCGAAAACTTACACAACAGGATCTTCAACATGAAACGTACATATCAACCATCAGTCATTAAAAGGAAGCGTACACACGGATTTTTAGTGCGCATGAAAACCAAAGGCGGCCGCGCAGTTATTGCAGCGCGCAGGGCTAAAGGCAGAGTACGTCTGGCAGTATAATTGTTATAAACTTGGAATCAGCAAAATTTGTGAGTTGTGCTTTTCCAATTAGCTATCGAGTCAGACAGAGTAAGGAATTTGAACAGGCATTTCGTCATAAAGGTTTGGTTAATAAATGGTTTGTTATTCATATTACTGATAGCAAACATGAAGTTGCCAGACTGGGTATGGTAGTTAGCAAAAGAATTATTGCCAAATCTGTCAGTAGAAACATAGCCAAACGGCTTATACGCGAAATTTTTAGACATCAGTCGGCGCATTTGCCCCCCTTGGATTTTATCGTTCGTATTCGTCGCAAACTTCCAAAAAACTCCTGTGCTGAAGCAAGAGTTGCTTTGCTTGATTTAATGCTCAGCGCCAAAATCTTATGATCCAATCCATTTTGTTACGCTTGATTAAGCTATATCAATATTTTATAAGCCCTATGCTGGCTCCTAGCTGCCGCTTTACGCCCAGCTGTTCGGAATATGCGATTGAAGTCATAATCAAGCATGGCCCTATTCGCGGCACATGGCTTAGTTTTAAACGTGTGTTGCGTTGCAACCCTTGGAACCCTGGCGGTTACGATCCTGCTCCTTAAGACTATTAAATAGGTTATTACCACAATGGATTTTCAACGTGTTTTCCTTTTTCTGATTTTTTCATTTTCCATATATACATTATGGGAGGGTTGGGAGAAGCAACAGCATCCGATATCTGATATTGCAGCGATATCAGCTTCCTCTACGCCGGTTGCCAGTTCAACACAAATTAAAGCGGTTGAAAATCCCACTGCAATTGATATGTCGCTAGCCAAGTCCGCGCGTACTGGCCAAGTTATTGATGTCAAAACAGATTTCTTGCACGCAGAAATTAATACCCTGGGCGGTGATATAACGCGTATTGAATTTATGAAACATTTTGATACGGACGACAAATCTAAACATTTTGTTTTATTGGAAAATGATGCAACGCATAAATATCTTGCTCAAACAGGTTTGTTAGGTACGGATCTGCCTACTCATAACACCCCGTTTGTTGCCCAGGAGAGTCATTATGATTTGCAGGATGGCAAGGATAGCGTTGTAGTGAGTCTGTCATTCAAAACTGCTTCCGGTATCAAAATAAGTAAATTGTTTACTTTTCATAAAAGTAGCTATTTGATAGATATTAAGTATGTTATTGAGAACGCAGGGAAAACACCACTCACCACGTCTGCATATTTCCAGTTGGTAAGAGATGACAGTACTCCGGCTGGGGGTACAAAGTTTGTACCAACTTACACTGGAGCGGCTGTTTATACTGAAAAGGACAAATTCAAGAAAATTGATTTCCCCAGTATAGAAAAACACAAGGCCGATATGCCAGCAACAGCCAATAATGGTTGGGTAGGTATGTTGCAACATTACTTTGTATCTGCCTGGGTACCTGAAGGTAATGTTCAACGTGAATTTTATGCTAAACAATTGGATAGCCATTTATTTTCTATTGGTTTGATTTTGCCTGTTGCAACTATAGAACCAGGTAAAACAGGTGAAATATCCGTACCGCTATATGCCGGACCTGCGCATAGCAGACTGGACAATATTGCCGAAGGTTTGGGTTTGAGCGTCGATTATGGTTTTCTTACCATCATTGCTAAACCAATATTCTGGTTGCTGACTTTTATTCACGGTTGGGTACAAAACTGGGGACTGGCAATTATCATTCTGACCATACTGATTAAACTTGCATTTTTCCCATTGTCGGCGGCAAGTTATCGCTCCATGGCAAAAATGCGCATGGTTGCGCCTAAACTGGCTAAAATCAAGGAGCAGTTCGGTGATGATCGTGAACGTTTGAACAAGTCCATGATGGAGTTGTATAAAACTGAGAAAATTAATCCACTTGGTGGCTGCTTACCAGTAATTATTCAGATACCCGTGTTTATTTCCTTGTATTGGTCCATATTGTCCAGTGTGGAAATGCGTTACGCACCTTTTATTGGCTGGATTACTGACCTATCCAAACCGGATCCGTTTTACGTTTTGCCCGTAATTATGGGCGTCAGTATGCTTCTACAGACGCGGTTAAATCCAACGCCACCTGATCCTATGCAGGCTAAGTTAATGCAAATCATGCCGATTGCTTTTAGTGTTGTATTTTTCTTCTTCCCTGCAGGCTTGGTACTTTATTCTGTCGTTAACAACGTGCTATCCATACTGCAGCAATGGTATATAACACGCAGTACGGAGGCAGAAGCCAAAGGTGTTGCCAAAGTCTGACATTATTGCCGCTATTGCCACGGCACCTGGTCGTGGCGGTATTGGCATTATCCGTATATCTGGCAGCAAACTCGATCAGATCGCATCAGGCATACTGGGTAAAATTCCTGCTGCGCGTCATATTACATTTGGCTCTTTTCTTGATGCTGACGAATCTGTAATTGATCAGGGACTTGCCCTTTACTTTCCTGGCCCACACTCCTATACGGGTGAAAATGTAATTGAATTGCAAGGTCACGGTGGCCCCGCAATTTTGCAACTGGTTTTGCAGCGCTGCTTGCAATTGGGTGCAAGGTTGGCTATGCCCGGTGAGTTTACACAACGTGCATTTTTAAATGGCAATTTAGATCTTGCCCAGGCAGAGAGTGTTGCTGACTTGATTGATGCTACAACTAGTCAAGCTGCGAAGAGCGCCATGAGATCACTGATGGGTGACTTTTCCCGGCAAGTGCATCAGTTACTTTCTCAATTGATAGATTTGCGTATGCTGGTCGAGGCTATGCTGGACTTTCCGGAAGAAGAACTGGATACGCCTGATATCTCAAATCGTGAAGTTAAATTAAGTGCAATTGTTGAACTTTTACAAAAGACATTGGCAGTTGCGCAGCAAGGCAGCTTATTGCGCGAAGGCGCGCAAATTGTTTTGATTGGCCAACCGAATGTCGGTAAATCCAGCTTGTTAAACAGTTTAAGTGGTGAAGATGTAGCTTTGGTGAGCGATGTACCGGGTACAACCAGAGATGTAATAAGGCAAACCATACAGTTAAAAGGCGTTCCCTTGCACATTCTGGATACTGCAGGATTGCGCGAGTCGCAAGATAAGATTGAATTAATGGGCATAGCACGCACGCACAATTCAATTCAAAAGGCTGATGCGATTTTGTTAATGATAGATGCTAAACATGGCATTTCACCTGAAGACGAAAAAATTCTTCTTGAATTACCCGTTAAAACCCCAAAACTTTATATCTTCAATAAGATTGATTTACTCGATGAATTTCCACTTGAGATTCAGCTTAATGGGGAGGATATAATTTATCTTTCAGTAAAAACAGGTATTGGGATGGATTTGCTGCGTGAAAAATTGCTCTCTTTGATAGGCTGGCATCAAGAAGCCGGTGTTTTCATGGCACGCGAACGACATATTCGTGCGCTGCTTCTGGCACAAAATCACCTTGCATGTGCCAGTAAGTTATTTTCTACCGCAGAATTTTTTGCTGAAGAATTGCGTTTGGCTCAAGAATCTCTTAACTCAATAACAGGTAAATTTTCGGCTGATGATCTTTTAGGTGAAATTTTCAGTCGCTTCTGTATCGGCAAATAGCTCGAGATTGTTTCACGTGGAACAATTTACCCTTAAGGGTTCTGCAATTCAATTTTTTTAATGTATTATGCCTGCCTGCATGAGGATGTTGAAAATGAGCTACCCCAAAGAATTTGATGTAATTGTGGTTGGCGGCGGTCACGCCGGAACCGAAGCCGCGTTAGCTAGCGCGCGTATGGGGCGTGCTACTTTGCTGTTGACTCATAATGTGGAAACGCTGGGTTTGATGTCTTGCAATCCTTCCATAGGGGGCATAGGCAAGGGCCATCTGGTCAAAGAAGTTGATGCGCTGGGCGGCGCCATGGCGGCTGCGACCGATGAGGCTGGCATCCAGTTTCGCATTCTGAATGCATCAAAAGGCCCGGCAGTTCGCGCTACTCGCGCTCAGGCAGATCGTTCCCTATATAAGCAGGCCATACGCAGTCGTCTTGAAAACCAGGCTAATTTGTGGATATTTCAACAAGCGGTAGATGATTTGACCATGGAAGGTGAGCGCGTAAGTGGTGTAGTGACGCAATTGGGTTTGCACTTCAAATCTAAAAGCGTAGTGCTAACCACAGGCACCTTTTTATGCGGCTTGATACATATTGGACTGAATAATTATCAGGCTGGACGTGCAGGCGATCCTCCCTCCGTCAGTCTGTCACATCGATTGCGTGAATTGAATTTACCTATTGCCAGATTGAAAACGGGTACGCCACCGCGCATAGATGGACGCAGTATTGATTACTCTGCGATGCTGGAGCAACCCGGCGATACGCCTGTACCGGTGTTTTCTTTCATGGGCAAAGTAGATCAGCATCCGCGGCAGCTGCCGTGCTGGATTACACATACTAATCAACAAACCCATGACATTATCCGTGGCGGCCTGGACAGGTCTCCATTGTTTACCGGTGTTATAGAGGGAGTGGGACCAAGATATTGTCCTTCCATAGAAGATAAAATCACCAGGTTTGCCGATAAGTTATCCCACCAGATATTTATTGAGCCGGAAGGATTGCATACGCATGAGGTATATCCGAATGGCATCTCAACCAGCCTGCCATTTGATATACAGCTTGCATTGGTGCAGTCGATAAAAGGAATGGAGAATGCGCATATAACCAGGCCTGGATATGCGATTGAATATGACTATTTTGATCCGCGCGGCTTGAAAAAATCACTGGAAACCAAGGCCATTTCGGGTCTGTTTTTTGCAGGCCAAATTAATGGCACCACAGGTTACGAAGAGGCTGCAGCACAGGGCATACTGGCGGGTATCAATGCGGCCAAGCATGCACGTGATGAAGAAACCTGGTGTCCTCGCC
Organism: Burkholderiales bacterium; assembly: GCA_038208855.1. Lineage (GTDB taxonomy): Bacteria > Pseudomonadota > Gammaproteobacteria > Burkholderiales > Gallionellaceae > 39-52-133. Next base: position 26,824 of record JBBQYH010000001.1, on the reverse strand, counting down.
GGGATGAAGCATATCTGGGCGTTTTGGTCGATGATCTCATTACCCGCGGCGTGACTGAGCCTTACCGTATGTTTACCAGCAGAGCGGAATATCGTTTGCAATTGCGCGAGGACAATGCAGATTTGCGCTTGACAGAAATTGGACGAAAATTGGGCGTTGTAGACGATAACCGTTGGGCAGCGTTCGACAATAAGCGAGAAAAAATAGTACAAGAGCAGGAGAGGCTGAAAAGTATATGGGTAAATCCAACCCTGTTGCCTAAGGCGGATGCCGAGAGAGTTTTGGGCAAGGCAATTGAGCGCGAATATCCTTTGTATGAATTATTGCGACGTCCAGATGTGAATTATGCAGCCTTGCTGACATTGCCGGGAGCAGGAGAGGGTGTGCAGGATCCAGTAATTGCCGAGCAAGTAGAGATACAAGCAAAATATCAGGGGTATATAGATAGGCAAAGAGATGAAATTCTTCGTCAGGAAAATTATGAAAATACCTCATTGCCTTCCAAAATGGATTACAAATTGGTACGCGGATTATCGATAGAAGCGCAGCAAAAATTAAATCAGCATCAACCCGAAACCATGGGACAAGCTGCCAGAATTTCCGGTATGACCCCAGCAGCTATTTCATTGCTGCTGGTGCATTTAAAGAGAGGTTTCGTACAGCACGCACCCAATTCAGATAAAGACAATAAATCAGAGTTAAGTGCATGAATCAGTCATTATCCCTGGAAGCAGGAATAAACAAGCTGGGTATGAATTTGCCTGCACCTGCCCAGCAACAGTTTTTAAAATACCTTGCATTGCTGCAGAAGTGGAACAAGGTCTATAACCTGACAGCAATACGCGACGCAGAACAGATGGTCAGCCATCATCTACTGGATAGCTTGGCGGTACTTCCATATCTATGGGCTGGAAAGTGGCTAGACGTGGGTTGCGGGGCTGGCTTGCCGGGCTTGGTATTGGCAATTGCACGACCAAATTGGGAATTTGTCTTAATTGACAGCAATAGCAAGAAAACGAGTTTCGTAAAGCAGGCAATTATCGAGCTCGGACTAAAAAACGTTTATGTTAATTGTGCGCGTGTTGAAGACTTTGAATCTAATGTAAAGTTTGACGGCATAATTTCTCGCGCATTTGCTGAAACAGCCGAATTTGTAAAATTAACACAACATTTGCTGGCAGAGAATGGCAGATGGGCTGCAATGAAAGGGGCGCCAGAGCAAGAGTTGCAACGTTTGACTGGTGATATTGTGGTGGAGCAAGTCATACCATTAAGTGTGTCTGGTTTGGATGCTGCACGCTGTCTTGTAATATTGAAAGCGAAATAAATGGCCAAAGTATTAGCAATTACCAATCAAAAAGGCGGTGTAGGCAAAACCACAACAACGGTAAATCTGGCAGCAAGTCTGGCGGCTGCCAAAAAACGTGTCTTGCTCGTCGATCTGGACCCGCAGGGTAATGCGACCATGGGCAGTGCCATAGATAAAGCCCAGTTGAAAGTAACTGTTTATGATGTACTTTTGGGCAGTAAAAGCATAACAGCAGCAAGAATTTTTTCAGATGCGGGCAAATATGATATTTTGCCGGCTAATCGAGAATTGGCCGGCGCGGAAATAGAGCTGGTAGATATCGAAAATCGTGAAACAAGATTGAAGCTGGCCTTAACAGAAGTTTTACATGAATATGATTTTATTTTGATTGATTGTCCACCGGCACTTAATCTACTTACATTAAATGGATTGTGTGCGGCAAAATCGGTCATGATTCCCATGCAATGTGAATACTATGCGCTGGAGGGTCTGAGTGATCTAGTAAATACCATACGCAGAGTTCGTACTAGCCTGAATGCAGATCTGCAAATAGAGGGCTTGCTGCGTACCATGTATGATCCGCGCAATAGTCTTGCACAACAGGTATCCGACCAGCTGCTGCAACATTTTGGTGACAAAGTGTATAGAACAGTAATTCCGCGCAATGTGAGATTGGCAGAAGCACCCAGTTTTGGACTGCCTGCCCTGTATCATGATAGAGAATCCAAGGGAACTCAGGCTTATCTGGCTTTGGCGGGTGAATTACTCAACAACATGGTTGCAGAAACTGTTTAAACAAGCATTGAATCTTAAATACAGGGAAAAGTTATGGCTAAGCCAAGCAGGGGGTTAGGGCGAGGACTGGATGCATTGCTGTCCGGCAATAGCGAAGAAAAAAATGATGAAACTTTACGCGATTTGAGGGTAGATCAACTCAGGCCAGGCAAATATCAACCTCGTTCACACATGGATGAGGCAGCCTTGAATGAATTGGCGGCATCAATCAAATCTCAAGGAGTCATACAACCAATACTTACCCGTCAAATTGCTGATGGAAGTTTTGAGATCATAGCCGGAGAACGTCGCTGGCGCGCAGCGAAGCTGGCGGGCTTGACGCTTGTCCCGGTGTTGGTGCGAAAGGTAGAAGATAATGCGGCACTTGCAATGGCTTTGATAGAAAATATTCAGCGTGAAAACCTGAATCCTCTTGAAGAAGCAATAGGCATACAACGATTGATTGATGAGTTTTTAATGTCACACCAGACCGCAGCGGATGCAGTAGGGCGATCTCGTAGCGCCACTACAAACTTGTTGCGGCTGTTAAAACTTCCACAGAATATACAGGATATGGTAATGGTAGCCCAAATTGACATGGGCCATGCTCGTGCATTGTTGGCCCTGGAAGGTGCGCAGCAAATTACAGCGGCTAATAAAATCGTGGCAGACAGACTATCTGTACGTGAAGCAGAAAAATTAGTGCAAAATATTCTTAATCCGCCACCGCCGCAGATAAAAGAAAAGCCTGATAGAGACATACTTAATCTGCAGGAGACCATTTCCCAGCGTATAGGTACCACTGTGCAAATTAGAATTGGTAACAAGGGCTCGGGAAAGTTAATAATAGACTATAGCAACCTTGAGCATCTTGATGAATTGATTGCAAAGCTGCATTGATAGTAAAGAATATTAATTGAGCAGTTTTTTTTAATAATGACACTGTGCAATAAATAATAAGATTTGATTCAAAATATGATAATTAAAACTTAGCCTAATATGGTAGTTTGCCAAGCAAAATCAAACACAATATTTTGACAGCTAATTTATATGCTGCTAATATACCGAATTCTGTAGGACGAAAATCATGCGCTCCGATTTCGCTAGATTAATAGGCTTAAAAGGTGTTGCATTAGTTTCAGGCGCAATCGCAACTTACATTTTTGTCGGTTTATCTGCAGCAAAATCGTTTGCATACGGAAGTCTGGTTGCCCTGATAGGCGGAATGCTACTGGTTTGGCGCCACTGGCAGGTTAATCGATGTTCGGACGATTCTGCCGAGCATGCATTGCGCCTCGCATATAAGGCGGCAATTGAGCGTTTTATCTTTGCTGCAGTTATGCTGGCAATTGGATTTAAATATTTGGAACTCCTGCCATTATGGTTAATGGCAGGGTTTGTGGTGGGGCAAATAATTTGGTTGTTTGCCTCGGTTTGGATGAAATTGAGAACGCAAAATGACGACTGAAGTGCTGACCTCGGCAGAATATATTAGGCATCACCTGCAAAACCTGACCTGTACATTGCATGAAGGGCATATACACTGTGCCCATAGCGCAGAAGAAGCGAAGGAAATGGGTTTCTGGGCGCTGAATGTAGATACATTTATTGTGTCGCTGGTTTTGGGCCTGTTGTTTACACTTTCTTTCTATCGAATAGCACTCAAGGCGAAGCAGGGGACACCCAACGGCGCACAAAACTTCATTGAATGGGTTGTTGAGTTTATAGACAACAGTGTGCGCGGATCGTTCACAGGGCGCAGCGCCTTGGTCGCGCCATTGGCCTTGACCGTATTTTTGTGGATCTTTTTGATGAATCTGATGGACCTGGTGCCTGTGGATTATGTCCCCTATCTGGCCAATATGGCTGGCTTGGGTCATTTCAAGCTGGTACCGTCGACAGATCCAAATGCAACAATCGGCATGTCGCTGGGCGTTTTCTTTCTGGTACTTTTCTACAGCATTAAAATAAAAGGTGTAGGCGGTTTCTTTGGTGAATTAACCTTGATGCCTTTCCAAAGTCAGAACAAGATAGTACAGGTTGCCTTCATGCCGGTAAATATTCTGCTTGAAGGAGTAAACCTGATTGCCAAACCGGTATCACTTGCATTGCGTTTGTTTGGAAATATGTATGCAGGAGAAATGATTTTTATCCTCATTGCGTTGTTGCCGTTCTACGTGCAATGGACGCTGTCATTGCCATGGGCAATTTTCCATATTCTAATAATAACGCTACAAGCATTTATCTTTATGACGTTGACCATTGTTTATCTGGACATGGCGCATCAAGAGCATCATTAACAAATTTCAATATCAAAACAACTTAACTTAATATTTTAGGAGAATTAAAAGATGGAACTCGCTACCCCACTGTTGTACATCGCTGGCGCTTTGATGATGGGTCTTGGTGCACTTGGTGCTTCAATTGGTATCGGTATTCTGGGTGGTCGTTTTCTGGAAGGCGCAGCGCGCCAGCCTGAATTGATCCCTATGCTGCGTACACAATTCTTCGTGGTTATGGGTTTGGTTGACGCGGTACCTATGATTGCAGTTGGTTTGGCAATGTATGTACTTTTTGCAGTAGCCAAATAATTAAAACGCAAATTTTTATCAATAAACAAGTAAAGGTCCTTGCATGAACATTAATGCGACCCTTCTCGGCCAAACGATCATGTTCGCCATGTTCGTCTGGTTCTGCATGAAGTTTGTATGGCCGCCCATCATGGCGGCACTGGAAGAACGAAAAAAGCATATAGCAGATGGCTTGGCTGCTGCTGAGCGTGGCAAGCACGATTTGGAGTTGGCTGCACATCGTTCAGCTGATCTTATTCGTGAAGCCAAGGAAAAGGCTGCTGAAATAATTGTACAAAGCGACAAGCGTGGCAGTGAAATGATTGAAGCTGCCAAACTCCAGGCGCAAGCCGAGAGCGAACGTATTGTGACTGCGGCCAAAGCAGAAATCGATCAGGAAGTGTTTCGCGCCAAAGAACAATTGCGTTTGCAGGTATCTGCAGTTGCTCTGGCCGGAGCAGGGAAGATTCTGGGTCGCGAAATAGATGCCAAAGCACATAATGACCTGCTTGAAAAACTTGTTGCGGAAATATAATCGATATGTCTGAAGCCATTACAGTAGCTCGACCGTATGCTTTGGCAGCATTTGATGAGGCACGCAAAAACAGTGAATTAAAAAACTGGTCGGAAGTTTTGCAGTCGGCTGTAGCGGCTGTAGAAAACGAACAGGTACATGCATTAATTTCCAGTCCGCGTGTAGCAAAAAAACAGTTGCAGGATTTAATGCTGGCATTATGCGGCGGCGATAAATTGAGCAAGACAACAACTAACTTTATCAAGTTGTTGGTTGAGTCTCAACGGCTGATATTGCTGCCTGAAATAGCGGCCATTTTTGAAGCTATGCGAGCTGAAGCGGAAAAAAGCATAGATGTTGTTGTGACATCCGCCTTTGACTTGAATGATGCGCAAAAGCAGAAAATTACCGCAGCCATGAAAAAACGTCTGGGTAGAGAAATAAGACTAAATTGCGAAACCGACCAAAAATTGTTAGGCGGAATAGTAATACGTGCCGGCGATAAAGTAATCGACGGTTCCGCTCGCACCCATCTTAGCGAGTTGGCCAATGTGCTGGCTTGATAACAGATTTATAGAAATTTAAGGAAAAGCAGATGAAGCTCAACCCTTCTGAAATAAGTAATTTAATACGCAGCCGCATTGAAAATTTTGAGGCGCTGACTGAAGCACGCACCGAAGGTACGGTAGTCAGTGTAACTGACGGTATTGTACGTATACATGGTCTGTCTGACGTAATGCAGGGTGAAATGCTGGAATTCCCCGGCAATACATTCGGCCTGGCGTTGAACCTCGAGCGTGATTCTGTTGGCGCCGTGGTTCTGGGCGAATATGAACATATCAGCGAAGGCGATACGGTTAAATGTACCGGCCGCATTCTTGAAGTTCCAGTAGGACCGGAATTGCGCGGGCGCGTGGTGAATGCGCTGGGCCAGCCTATAGATGGCAAGGGTCCAGTGAATGCCAAGATGACCGACAAAATTGAAAAAGTCGCGCCAGGCGTTATTCAGCGTAAATCGGTTGACCAGCCTGTGCAAACAGGATTGAAGTCAGTTGACTCCATGGTGCCTATCGGCCGCGGTCAACGTGAACTTATCATTGGCGATCGTCAAACCGGCAAAACAGCCGTTGCGGTAGACGCGATCATCAACCAGAAGGGTCAGAACATGACCTGCGTATACGTTGCTATCGGTCAAAAAGCTTCAACCGTGGCCAACGTGGTACGCAAGCTGGAAGAGCACGGTGCAATGGGCTATACCATAGTGGTAGCAGCTACAGCCTCCGATTCTGCTGCAATGCAATTTTTGGCACCATACGCTGGTTGCACGATGGGCGAATATTTCCGTGATCGCGGAGAAGATGCACTGATTGTTTATGACGACTTGACCAAGCAAGCTTGGGCGTATCGTCAAATTTCCCTGCTGCTGCGTCGTCCGCCCGGCCGTGAAGCGTATCCAGGCGACGTGTTCTATCTGCACTCACGTTTGCTGGAACGCGCAGCCCGTGTAAACGAGGCTTATGTTGAAGCCTTTACAAATGGTGCCGTGAAGGGCAAAACCGGTTCGCTGACAGCCTTGCCTATCATTGAGACTGCTGCCGGTGACGTATCTGCTTTTGTGCCTACCAACGTAATTTCGATTACTGACGGTCAGATCTTCCTCGAAACAGACCTGTTTAACGCAGGAATACGTCCAGCTATTAACGCCGGTGTATCTGTATCTCGCGTAGGTGGTGCAGCACAAACCAAAGTGATCAAGAAACTCGGCGGCGGTGTTCGTCTGGCTCTGGCACAGTATCGCGAACTTGCTGCTTTTGCACAATTTGCCTCGGATCTGGATGAGGCGACTCGCAAGCAATTGGAGCGTGGCCGCCTGGTAACGGAATTGATGAAACAATTGCAATATGCGCCACTGTCTATTGCAGAAATGGCTGTTACGCTGTTTTGCGTAAACAAAGGTTATTTTGACGATGTTGAAGTCAAGAAAGCTCTGGCATTTGAATCCGCAGTTCATGCTTATATCAAATCGAAGCATGCTGACTTGATGGATGCGATTAATACAAGCAAGGATTTGAGCGGCGACAACGAGAAAAAATTGTCGGCAGCGATCGAAACCTTCAAGTCCACCGCAGTTTATTAAGCGGAGCGTAGATCATGGCCGGTAGCAAAGAGATACGCACGAAAATCAAGAGTGTAGAAAATACACGCAAGATTACGCGTGCAATGGAAATGGTGGCAGCGGCAAAAATGCGCAGGGCACAAGAACGTATGCGTGCTGCGCGCCCCTATGCGGATAAAATCCGTCAGGTGGCTGCGCACTTGGCCCACGCCAGCTCGGAATACAAGCACCCATTTTTGATCAAGCGTGACAAAATTAAAAATGTGGGCGTCATTCTTGTAACTTCAGACAAGGGTTTGTGCGGTGGTTTGAACACCAACATGCTGCGTCTGGTGGTAAACAAAATGAAAGAGTTTGAAGCAACTGGTGCGGGAATCCGTGTTTTACCAATTGGTAACAAGGGCTTCAGCTTTATGCAGCGTATCGGTGCGCACATTCAGTCACATTTGACTGGTCTTGGCGATACACCGCATATGGAAAATCTGATAGGTACCGTCAAGGTGATGCTAGATGCGTATGTAGCAGGCGAGGTCGATGCGATATACCTGAGTTATAACCATTTCGTGAATACGATGAAACAGGAGCCGGTTTTTGAGCAATTGTTGCCGCTGTCAGGCGATTTAATGACCGAAAAAACCGGCGCAACTTGGGACTACATTTACGAACCAGATGCTAAAGTTGTCGTTGATCAGTTGCTGATGCGCTACATGGAATCGCTGGTTTATGCGGCGGTAACAGAAAATCAGGCATCAGAACAAAGTTCACGCATGGTGGCGATGAAAGCCGCTTCGGATAATGCTAAAACGGTTATTGGTGAACTCAAGCTGGTTTACAACAAAGCGCGTCAAGCTGCGATCACCAAGGAAATTTCCGAGATCGTCAGTGGCGCAGCAGCGGTAAGTTAAAGCAAGCGACTAGAGACTAGGCCCGGCCATACAGCAGTAAGCCGGGTAAACAGAATTAATATATTTAAAGTGGGGAATCTTAAAATGAGTCAAGGCAAGATTGTTCAGTGTATCGGCGCGGTAGTTGACGTGGAATTTCCACGTGACCAGATGCCCAAGGTATACGACGCGTTGAAGGTGGTGGCTGATGCAACGTCTGTTGCAGAAAAAGACCTGACCTTGGAAGTTCAACAACAAATTGGTGATGGCGTAGTGCGTACCATTGCGATGGGTTCATCCGACGGTTTGCGTCGTGGTATGGCTGTCAATAATACAGGTGCACAGATCACTGTTCCAGTTGGAACAGGAACGCTGGGCCGTATTATGGACGTGCTGGGACGCCCGATTGACGATGCTGGTGAAGTTAAATGCGATGAACGTCGCTCAATTCACCAGAAAGCACCTAAATTCGACGAACTGTCTCCCTCCACAGATTTGCTGGAAACAGGCATCAAGGTTATTGATCTGGTTTGCCCGTTTGCAAAAGGTGGCAAGGTTGGTTTGTTCGGTGGTGCGGGTGTAGGCAAGACCGTAAACATGATGGAACTGATCAACAACATTGCCAAGCAACACTCAGGTTTGTCAGTGTTCGCCGGTGTGGGTGAGCGTACCCGCGAAGGTAACGACTTCTACCATGAGATGAAAGACTCCAACGTACTTGATAAAGTTGCGATGGTGTTTGGTCAAATGAACGAGCCGCCCGGTAACCGTCTGCGCGTTGCGCTGTCTGGTTTGACCATGGCTGAAAAATTCCGTGATGAAGGTCGTGACATCCTGTTTTTCGTCGACAATATTTACCGTTACACACTGGCCGGAACTGAAGTTTCCGCGTTGCTGGGTCGTATGCCATCAGCCGTGGGTTATCAGCCTACACTGGCAGAAGAAATGGGTCGCTTGCAAGAGCGTATTGCATCTACTAAAGTAGGTTCGATTACATCGATTCAAGCTGTATACGTTCCTGCCGACGACTTGACTGACCCGTCTCCAGCGACAACTTTCTTGCACCTTGACTCCACTGTTGTGTTGTCACGTGACATCGCTTCATTGGGTATTTACCCTGCGGTTGATCCACTGGACTCTTCTTCTCGTCAACTAGACCCATTGGTTGTTGGCGAAGAGCATTACTCTGTGGCCCGCGGTGTACAGCAGACTCTGCAGCGCTACAAGGAATTGCGCGACATTATCGCGATTCTGGGTATGGACGAATTGGCACCAGAAGACAAACTGGCTGTTGCACGTGCGCGCAAGATTCAGCGTTTCCTGTCGCAACCCTTCCACGTGGCGGAAGTATTTACCGGCAGCCCCGGAAAATACGTAACCCTCAAAGAAACCATCAAAGGTTTCAAGGGAATTGTTAATGGTGACTATGACCATCTGCCAGAGCAAGCTTTCTACATGGTAGGTACCATTGAAGAAGCTATTGAAAAAGCTAAAACACTTTAATTAGGATACTGATATGGCAATGACCGTACAAGTAGACGTAGTAAGTGCAGAGCAATCCATGTTCTCCGGACTGGCAGAAGTTGTCATCGTGCCGGGTGAAATGGGAGAGTTGGGAATTTATCCCCGTCATGCTCCTTTGCTTACGCGCATTAAACCGGGATCGGTACGCATCAAGCTGGCAGACAAGGACGAAGAGGAATTGATCTACGTGTCTGGCGGTATGCTGGAAGTACAACCGAATCTGGTCACCATACTTGCAGATACCGCTACGCGTGGCGCAGACCTCGACGAGGCCCGAGCCATAGAAGCCAAGCGCGCAGCGGAAGAAACCATGCGTAACCGTACTTCTGAAATTGATTATGCTGCAGCGCAAGCTGAATTGGCAGAAGCGATAGCGCAATTGCACGCAATTCAAAAATTGCGCAAAAATAGCCCGCACTGAATATTCAAGATGCAAAACAAGGAAAACGGCTTAGGCCGTTTTTTTTGTTTATACTTCAACATTATCAATATATTTCCGGCTTAACATATGCTCAATATCGTCATTCTTGCAGCGGGTAAAGGCACACGCATGCATTCGGACCTGCCCAAGGTGCTGCATGCTTTGGCAGGTAAATCATTGTTGCAACACGTGCTGGACACTGCAATACAGCTAATACCGCAAAAAATCTGCGTAGTGTACGGTCATGGCGGGGAAGCAGTGCCCGCAGCCTTGGCGCAATATAAGGCTAGCTTTGTGCTGCAAGAGCCGCAATTGGGAACGGGCCACGCTGTGCTGCAAGCCATGCCTGACTTGGATGATGGCAGTACCACGTTGATACTGTACGGTGATGTACCTCTGATACAAACAGAAACGTTGAAGAAGCTGCTGGAAAACCCGGGCCACCTGAGTTTATTGACTTTGAACATGGAAAATCCAACAGGTTATGGACGAATCATACGCAGTGCATCAGGTTCGGTAAGCAGCATAGTAGAAGAAAAAGATGCCTCAGCGAAACAACGTGCTGTAAACGAAGTGAACACTGGCATATTGTCAGCGCCCACTCATCTTTTGCGTAACTGGTTGTCAGATTTAAAAAATAACAATGTACAAGGTGAGTACTACCTGACCGATATTGTTGCAATGGCTGTTGCACAGGGTATTGCAGTAAGTACTAGTCAACCCGACCAGGTCTGGCAAGTGATGGGAGTTAACAGCAAGATACAACTAGCTGAATTGGAAAGAATTTGGCAAGGTGAGCAGGCACTTCGTTTACTCCAGCAAGGTGTTGGTCTTGCCGATCCGGCTCGTCTGGATGTGCGTGGCAAGCTACATTGTGGACGCGATGTGGAAATAGACGTGGGCTGTATTTTTGAAGGTGAAGTGCATCTTGGCAATAGAGTGAAAGTGGGTGCCTACACGATTATCAGGAATTCGAATATTGCAGCGGGTACTCACATTGCGCCCTATACGCATATAGACGATACTGAAGTTGGAGAAAACTGCGCTATAGGGCCCTATGCGCGTTTGAGACCAGGCAGCAAATTGCATAATAATGTGCATATCGGCAATTTTGTAGAAGTTAAAAATAGTGAAATAGCCCACGGTAGCAAAGCTAATCATCTGAGTTATATTGGCGACAGCACGGTGGGCAGCCGTGTGAATGTGGGTGCAGGCACCATCACCTGCAATTATGATGGCGCGAATAAATTCCGCACGATTATCGAAGATGATGTATTTATAGGCTCAGACACACAATTGATTGCGCCTGTTACAATCAAGCGCGGTAGCACAATAGGTGCGGGATCAACCATTACAAAAGATACACCCGAAAATGCCTTGACGCTGTCGCGTGCGAAGCAGATTACCGTAACTGGCTGGCAACGACCAGTTAAGCGGCAAAAATAATATATATAATTGATTAATTTAGATTAAATTAATATTGACCTAGCAGTTTTTTACAGGAATATGATATGTGCGGTATTGTTGGCGCTGTAGCGCAACGTAATGTTGTACCCATCCTATTACAAGGTTTGCAACGCCTAGAATATCGTGGCTACGATTCCGCCGGCCTGGTTGTAGTCGATGACAAGCAGTTAAAACGCGCTCGCAGTACCGGTCGTGTTGCTGATCTGACACTTAGGAGCGCAGATATCAAGGGTCATCTGGGCATAGCACACACACGTTGGGCTACCCATGGTGTTCCCAGCGAACGCAATGCCCATCCGCACATGAGCAGCGAGAGCATCGCGGTGGTACACAATGGCATAATCGAAAATTATGAAGTGCTGCGCACTGCATTGACGGCGCAGGGTTATGTTTTCACTTCGGACACCGATACAGAAGTCATCGCTCACCTCATACACAGTCATTATAAAAAAGGCGCCACCTTGTTGGCGGCTACCCAAGCATCGTTAGCGGAATTGATAGGTGCTTATGCAATAGGTGTAATCGCAATTGATAAACCGCAGCAGTTAGTGTGCGCACGCAAGGGCAGCCCGCTGCTGCTGGGCGTGGGCAAGCTGGAAAATTTTATCGCATCAGATATGTCGGCTCTGCTCGCGGTAACCAAAAACGTGGTGTATTTTGAAGAAGGCGACGTGGCAGAGATAGGCCTGGATAGCTATCGTGTTTTCGATGCACAAGGCAAACAGGTTGAACGTGCGGTGCATATTAGCGAACTTAGCAATGACAGCGTAGAACTGGGTGAGTACCGGCATTACATGCTGAAGGAAATCTTTGAACAACCGCAGGCACTGGCCGATACACTGGAATCGGTATGCAATAGCCACTCATTGGTGCCAGGTATATTCGGTGCCGAGGCACAGGCCACCTTTAGCGACATAGACAGCATTCTGATACTGGCCTGCGGTACCAGCCACAACTCGGGCCTGGTGGCGCGTAACTGGCTGGAAGAAATCGCAGGAATTCCGTGCACTGTGGAAATAGCCAGCGAGTACCGCTACCGAACCAGTGTTGCCAATGCCAAAACATTGGTTGTTACAATTTCTCAATCGGGAGAAACGGCAGATACACTCGCCGCACTTAACCATGCCAAGGCCATAGGCCATCCGCATACCCTGGCAATCTGCAACGTGGCCGAGAGCGCGATCATACGCCAGTCCAAACTGCGTTTCCTGACCCGTGCGGGTCCTGAAATTGGCGTTGCCTCAACCAAGGCCTTTACCACGCAACTGGCCGGTTTGTTCCTGCTTACACTTGTGTTGGGCAAAATGCGCGGAAAGCTGACGCCGCAGCAGGAACAAAAACACTTGCACGATCTGCGCCATCTGCCCAAAGCCGTGTTGGCAGTATTGCAACTGGAACCCGAAATCAAGAAACTGGCCGAACAATTTGTTAACAAGCAACATGCCCTGTTTCTGGGACGCGGTTTGCACTATCCCATTGCCCTGGAAGGTGCGCTTAAATTAAAAGAAATATCCTACATACATGCTGAAGCTTACCCGGCAGGAGAGCTGAAACACGGCCCGCTGGCTTTGGTGGACAAGGATATGCCGGTCATCGCCGTTGCACCCAATGATACCTTGCTGGAAAAGCTAAAATCCAATTTGCAGGAAGTGCGCGCACGCGGCGGGGAATTGTTTGTGTTTGCAGATGCAAATACGCGCATACAATCTTCAGAGGGCGTACACGTCATGCAAATGCCCGAACACGCGGGCTTTCTAAGCCCTATTCTGCACACCATACCTTTACAACTGCTGGCATATTACGTGGCACTGGAAAAGGGTACCGATGTGGACAAACCACGCAACCTTGCAAAATCAGTCACCGTAGAATAATACAAAAAAACCTCGCGGAAACATACAACTGGAATTGACGATAAAACTTTTGATTAAAGTTTATTGAAAATTTCCCGTAATGTAGTTATGGGGAAATCGTTGTCTTGCTGCCAGCGTGCACAAGAACAAGAATAGAGGGCATGCAGATGGCGGTTATAGCAATATTCAATCAAAAAGGCGGAGTAGGCAAAACGACAACATGTCTGAATGTTGCGGCCGTTCTCGCCAAGGCCAAGCGCCACCCGATTGCACTTGACATGGACCCGCAGGGCCATTTGACCATCGCAAGCGGTCTTAAAAAGGGCGAAAATTCAGAACTGAATATGGCGTCATTTTTCGAGAAAAAAGTGCCGCTGGCCAATTTATTGCGTGACACACCGGCCGGATGGCAAATCGTGGCGTCGTCCCTGGAGCTGGCAAAAATAGATGCAACCTACGGCTCGGATCCCAAAGCAGCAACTCTGTTAAAACAGGGATTGCAGGAAGAGCTGACACTTACCGGTGCACCCATATTGATAGATTGTTGTCCAATGATGGGTGTGTTAACTCTGAATGCCCTGCTCGCGGCCGACCGGGTCCTGATTCCGGTATCGGCGGATTATCTCTCATTGCAGGGCGTGCACAGGCTGGACTCCGCCTTGAATGTGCTGGAAAAAAAACTGCAACGCAAATTTGCTCGCCGCATAGTCGTCACACGTTTTGATTCCAGACGAAAACTGGCGTATGAAATATTTGACAAGGTCAAGGACAGATATGGCGATCTGGTTTGCAACACACGCATAGGTGAAAACGTTGCACTGGCCACGAGCCCCATGCACGGTCTGGATGTATTCGCTTATGCTCCAAATGGGCAAGCAGCAGCGGATTATCTGGCTTTGACAACCGAACTGGTCAAAAGCGGCTTCTTTGAAGAACGCAAAGAACAAGATTAAATTCCAAACGCTGTAAATTTAAAACACGAATATGGAAGCGCAGTTTATAAATCCTGTGATAGTGTCTGTACTGAATGTATTGACAACAATGGCTCATATAGAGCCAAACACTGGTGTTCCAAGCAGAAAAAAACCGGAAGAATTTGTAAAAGGTAAAAATATCACCGGTCTGATGACCATGGTAGGAAAAAAAGAAGTCATTGCAAATTTAAGCAAGCGAGCAGCAGCATCAATAGCACTCACCTTTACAGAAGCGGCAATTTTGCATATTGCAACAAAGATGATGCCGATGGAAATCAACAAGATTGATGGAGTCGTAGTAGATTTGGCAGGCGAAATTGCAAATATGGTATTAGGCGGTGCTAAATCTGACCTGGAAGAAAAGGGTTACATTTTCCAGATGTCACTGCCAACCATTATTTTAGGAACAGATTACCTAATAGCCCACAGAATAAAATCACCCATAATCATCGTGCCATTTTCCATGCCGGAAGGGAATTTTTATGTGGAAGTTGGTTACGAAGAAACCTGAAATAATGGCAGATGACAGGCGCCGCGCGGAATTAATTCGGGAAATAAACCCGAGCTTGATTCAAACAGGATTTATACCTTGGCTAAAGTAAAAGTAACAACGGTTGGATCAAATATTATTTTATTAACTTTGTTCTGGGTGCCCATCCTCAAGAAATAATGCAGAAAGTATTTTAAAACCTTGCCGCCATCCTTCCAGCTGCTATGCAGATAAAAGCAATTTTCGCCGTCCATTTTTAAATCATCTCCATGACGCAGCAATATAGTTATATTTATATGATTTGATTAATATTTTCTAAAAGCTTGGCATATTGTATGCACATTATGGATAGCACTATTACACCCAAGGAATCAGTGTGAGCTTCTGACTTCGTCCAATATGTTGATTAAATCTCTATCCCAAAGATCAAAGGTTGTTTGCAATGCGGCATCAGGGAAAAGGGTCTCGAATGAACGCGGCCGTATTGTTGTCAGGATAGTCTGATTACCCTCGGCAAAAATTGCCACACTTAAAGGTAAAAAAGGAATTAACTGCGGATAGTTTTTAACCAGTGTCGCAATTTCATTAGCCTTGCCATAGAAAACCACTCGGTACTTGTCAGTCTTATACCCTTTGGCTTCAAGGCCCACGTCCACTCGTTGAACTTTTGATACCGTGTAGCCGCGTTGAGTTATTGCGTTCTGCAGGGTATTCATCGTTTCAGCAAAATCTCGATCAGATCGAACCGTGCTCATCTCGTCGGCGTACGCACTTGTTGATAGCCCGTTGACGATAATAAATGTCAAAATGAGGTGGAAAAATATTTTCATAGTGTGGCGTCATCCATGATAGTGCGATACATTTTAGTCATCTCGTCGCATATAGAGTTAAGAGCTGAATTGTTAAACAGCCTGCTCAGGCGTTTTGGGTTTACTGCCATCATGCGAACTTTGCCGTTCTGCTCCACCACGGTTATGCGGCAGGGCAGAAACAAGCCGACTCGCGGATCGGTGCGCAAAGCTTCACTGAGCAGACTGAAATTGCAAAAATAAATGATGTGCTGATGCACATCATTCTTGCCACTTGCAACCAGTCCATCATCCAATGTTTGCTCGCGTATAAATGAAAAATTGTTCAAGCCCACGGCTTGCTTGACATTAGCCACTGTAGTCTGCAAGTCATAGGGGGAGTCAACAACAATAGTCGGACTGACCTCGCCGGCAATTATAGCGCTGGTGGAAACAGGCTCCTTTTCGAAATGGCGTATATAAGCAACAATGTCATTTATATCTTTTCCCTGCAGCCCTGCATTCAGGAAGGACACCATAGGCGTACCTTCTATACCGCGCATAAGCAAGGTTTTTATAAACTGGTCGTTCGCCGAAGCGAGAAATCCGGGGTTGTGCAGGGCCGGCGCCATGATAGGCAGATTGCGCGGTCGTGAAAGAGTCACACCGGTGCCCTCGCCGCCTTCTCCGTTGACACCGTGGCAAGCAGCACAATGCCGGGAAAATAGCGCTTTACCGTGCTTGAGGTTGCCTTGAATAATTGTATGCGCATACTGCGGTGGTGTGCCGCCATGCAGCGACTGCACATGTTTGACAATAGCGTTAACCTCGTCATCGCTCAGTGATGCAAACGCCGGCATGACACGTCCGGGACGGCCGTTGCGTATCGTTTTGCGTATATAGTCATCGGGCGTCAGATTTTGCGCGGAAGCAAGCGGTACACCTATGCCGCCACCGTGGTCACCATGGCATGCGATGCAGTTTTGTGCATACAACGCCGCGCCATCGGCCGCCAGGAGCGGTGCTGCAAAGAGTGCAGAGGCAAGTGTAAGAAAAGAAATCAGAATATTCATATTTGACATGGATGTAAATTGAATTGAGTTTGTACGCAAAATAGAGCAAGCAGGAAGATGGGAACGTCTAATCATACTCGGATCACTCCATGTCTTGATATTTAAATTTTAAGCTGACATAAAAGCAAAGTGTTGCAGTATCAACAAGGTACGGCTCATAACGAACAAATAAAACAGCAATTGATAAAGGCATTAGAATTGTGTTCCGCTATAAAAACTCCGCGCAGATAAATATAGCTTAGCGGCTAAGTTCTTTCAGCGTCTTGATCACATCAGCATCATCCCAGTGTATCGCGGCATTAACACCGTAGAGTATTTTTCCGTCCTTGCCGATGACAAAGGTCGACGGAAAGCCGATCACATTCCATTGCTGCGCCACCTTGCCATGCAGATCCAGTAACACGGGAAAAGCCACCTCTACCCTTTGCATAAATTCATCCACCACTTTGGATGTATCGGCATAATTAATGGAAACCAATTCAAAATCATGTCCCTTCATCTGTTCGCGCAAGCGGTTGAGCGAAGGAATTTCGGCCACACAGGGCGGGCACCAGGTAGCCCAGAAATTTACCACGGTGACTTTGCCGCGGTAATCCTGAATTCTGTAGGCATGCCCCTTGCTGTCCAGCAAATCAATCGCAGGCGGTATGGGATTGCCCTTGAACGCTTTCAGACTGCTGTCCAGAATTGCCGTTGATTGCTGGCCGGATTGTACATATTTGCTGGTGTAGGGGTATGGTGTGGCAGCCAGTAAATTGATCATGTCGTGCATTTTATCGGGAAGTGCTTTCAGCATCGCATAGGTCGCTGCGTTAGGCTCTTCGTGATAAAAAACGCCTGCAATATCCGGCATCAACTTGAAATAAATATGCGGATTGTGACTGGAAAGCTCGTTGAGCAAGCCTAAAAAATGCGCGGTGGAACCGCGTAAACCGCCCTGAAAAATAATCATGGGTATGTCGGTTGCGCGCGCGATGGGCAGATATTCGGGATCCTTGCCCAAAGCAGGCAAGCCCTTCAGCAAATCTGGCGAAAACATGATGGCACCCAGCAACCTGCCCTGGTGTTTGTCGCGCTGTTGCCACAGCGTAGCGCCGCGCAGCAGCGGAATCGCACCATAGGCCTGAGTAAACAAAACTACTCGTTTACCTGTACGCTTATGTGCGGCATCGATTACATCAGCCACATAGTTGGCATCGAGATTGCGCAGGAAATTACTGCTGGAAGTTTGCAACAGCGCTTCGGCAAAATCTATTTGCCAGACTTCAATGCCCTTACGGGCGAAGTCCTGCGCTAGCTGCGTAGTACGGTCATTCCAGCCACTGCCGCCTATCCATAACAGCAGATCTTTGCCTTTGGCAGGATAGCGATAGATGGGCAGCTCATTACCGTCATGCGACATAACGCTAAGCTCGTTACTGGGTAACGGCAACTTATCATCGGCAAATATCAGTGGTGTGCTTAAAAAAAACAAACCAAGGCAGTACAAGCTTAAGGTTAAGTATTTCATCAGCAGCAAAATAAAGAATCAACGGCGTTTAGCACCGTTGATTGAATGAAATTAAAACAAATCCAAGGGTAATTTCGTATAGATTGTTCAGTAAAAACTCAATATGAAGCTTCGTGTACTTCCGGCATACCGTCTGCCGCCCAACGTGTATATCCGCCGGCCAGATTGAGCACATTTTTAAAACCCATCATCTGCAGAACGGCACAGGCCATCGCAGAACGGCCGCTGGTTGCACAGTACACCACCACCTGACGCTCACGTGCTTCGCACAATTCTTTAACATGCTTGGGATAAGCCGGATCGGCCGCCGCCTCAAGTATGCCGCGCGGTACCAGTTGCGCGCCCTTGATATGGCCGCTTTCATATTCTGCATGTTCGCGCACATCTATCAGCAGCAGGTCTTCTTTTTTGGCCAGTTTGTCGAGCAGTTCTTTGGGTGAGATTTCGGTTACACAAGCCTTGGCATCCTTGACAAAATCCATCAGTCCCATGGCGCGTTGCGGTTTAAAAGTGCTATACATTGTTTGATGTCCAATCGAGAAATTAATTATATGAAGCGTATGCAGCCTTGCAAGACGAATATTATACAGTGCACTATCCGGCAACATATTCGAAACAGATATATTCGTATATCTTATTGTTTATATTGGATTATATTTGCTGATCAACAGGACTTAAGCAGACCTTGTTACAAATATCAAAATAGCACAAAATGCATCACGATAAATGCTGTTACAGAAATGGATAATCAAATGAAAAAGCTGTTTTTCGTCACCATGTTGTGCATGACCCTGAACACTTTTGCTGCAGAACCCGATCTGCTGAGCGTCAAACAAATCAGCCTGGAACTGGCGCGTGATATCGCCATGGCCTCAATTGAAGCCTGCCGCAAGCAGGGCTATTCCGTCTCGGCGGTGGTGCTGGACCGTGCCGGGAATATGCAAGCCGCGTTGCGCGACACCCTGACACCGCGCTATACCCTGGAAATTGCCGAGCGCAAAGCCGGCATGGTCATTATGTCCGGTAGCGATAGCGGCGAATTTCGCGAGGCACGTGCCGATATCCGCCCCGAGCTGAATCACGTCAATGGCCTTATCGTCATGGAAGGCGGTTTGCCAATACGATCCGCCGGCAGCCTGGTAGGTGCGGTGGGGGTATCGGGTGCGCCGGGTGGTGACAAAGACAAAGGCTGTGCTGCGGCAGCCTTGAAAAAAATGGAAGAGCGACTGGAGTTTGCGCTGTAACAAGATGCACCCGGCAGCCAGTTAGCAGTATTGCGTGTATTTGAAACGTTAATTGTAAAGTTTGTCCTTGTTTTCACACACTGCAACACCATCAACCCGTGATACATAAGCAGGATAGGTGTTCATTTCGTGTTGTTCACCGTTGGCAGATTTTTCTATCAGAGAAATTTTGCAGTTCTGCTCTTTCATATACACGTTCAACAAGTATTCTTTGCCCTTGGTGGCATAAAACATTCTGACAAAATCACATTGAGCTACTGAGTTTGCTCTGGTCAGATGAAAGAAAATATCATTATTGCCCTCGATCGCAACAGTGAAATCCTGATCTGCAGCGGGCGGAAAGATATCATTTGCAAATGTACCACAACCTCTTTTGTCTTTAACTGCCAACTTTGCAGTGCCTTCCACCCAGTTATCTGAAAGCAACTGGAAAGTGATGCTGGTAGCAGAGGCAGGGCGTGCAACAGCAGCCTGCTTAATCTGGGTATCTGAGCAAGCTACCATGGTTACTGCAACTGCGATTAAAACGATCAAGTTGTTAAACATTGTTTATCCTTTCATTTTGATTGCATTTCGCATTTCGAGATGTGTCGCACATACATCCAGTAGTGACAAATTGCCCGGGATTGCAAATAAAAAAATATAAAATTAAGCGCCGCAACTTCGCAATACGAGAAGATGCATTGTTAAATATTTATGGCAAAGTGCGTGCCAAACGGAAACCATAGCTCCAGTATTGGAAATTGGCAGCAAATTTGGAACGTGCGGCGGCACGACTGGATTTGGAATTGTAGCCCCAGGATCCGCCGCGCAACACACGCGTGGAGCCACCAAGCCATGCAGAGCCATCGCTCGGGGCTCCGCTGTAACTGTCGTGATAATTATCTTCCACCCATTCCCATACATTGCCGCTCATGTCATACAAACCAAAAGCATTGGCTGTTCTGGTTGCTACCGGATGGGTGGAATTAACAAAAAAAGTACCACTAGTGTTGCTGTTCCAAGCGACACTCTCAACTTGGTCACTGCCGCAATATTCCTGCTGCTTGCCGGCACGACATGCATATTCCCATTCTGACTCACTGGGCAAACGATAGTGTTTGCCCGTTTTTGCATTCAGTTTCAGGATAAATGTCTGCGCATCTTCCCAGCTTACCTGCTCTACCGGGCAGGTATCACCACAGCCGCTGAAGTAACTTGGGTTTTCTCCGCCCATTACGGCAAGCCACTGCGCCTGGGTAACTTCTGTCTTGCCTATGGCAAAAGGAAGATCGATGGTGACAATGTGCACAGGTCTTTCATCAGACTCGCCGTTTTCTGATCCCATCGTAAAACTGCCTGCGGGCAATTCAACCATATCAGGGCAGTCCGGACAATCCTTGAAAGTCTTGCCAGCAACCGGCTCCGCTACACTTTCCCACTGATAAATTTTGTCCTGTGCAGTACGTACATTGGGAGACTCGGGTTCCAGCAACATAAATCGCTTCATTTCTTGCATCGCATCCCTGTATTTTTTTGTTTCCGCCAGAGCTAGCGCCAGATTGTAATGTCCCTCTGGCCACCACGGCGCGATAACCAAAGCCATGCTATACAACTCAATTGCTTTGGCTGTGCGTTTTTCCTCTACCGCAAATTCTGCTTGTACCTTGAACTTGTGGGCTACTTCCGACAATACGGGTTTTGGATTGGCGGCACGGTACTGTGCGACGACTTCGAGGAACGGATCAGCGGGTGCATCGGCCAAAGCCAGCGCGCTGAAGAAACAAGATCCTACTGCCAACAGCTTGATTATATTAATCAAAATAAATATTCCTTTGCTATAGTCTTGGGTGCTGAAAAGCCGCACAAATCAGGTATGATTATATTGGAATTTTAAAAGTTGAGGGCGAATGCATGGCAAGGCAACTGCAGTGCACAACTAACCGATTGAGCAGTGCGCTAAGCGCTAGTTTTGGGCTCATGCCTCCGGTGTTCCGGTGTCCATGTTGCCGGTGACCAGTTGCGTGCGCGCTGCCGCAGCAAGTGCCTGATATTTTGCTCTGAAGGCATCCAGCTGGTCTTCTTCAATTTCTTCCAGATCCAGCAGCGCATTATGTGCGCCCTGCGTTGCCCTGATCAACTCATCCAGTTTTACCTGGATGGCTTCGGTGTCGCGATTTTGCGTATTCTGAATCAGGAATACCATCAGAAATGTGATGATTGTAGTGCCTGTGTTGATCACCAATTGCCAGGTGTCGCTATAGCCAAACAAAGGCCCGCTCACCAACCATACGATGATAATCGCCACAGCAAGTGCGAATACGCGGGGACGTCCGCAGAAGTGAGACGCCGCTTTTGCAAACTTTGTGTACCAGGAGGTGCTGCGCATATGAATTTCACTTTCGGGGATTTAAATAACCAGGGGATATTGTGCAAGCGCACAGGGCAGTTCATTATGCAAGGATAGACTCAACGAGCGTGCGTGTTTCCACACTGAAACGCATATATTCTGCATTCTCCAGCAGTCCGCGCGACTGCAACCCAGCAATTTTAAACAATGCTGTAGAATGGCGGAGATCGTTGAATATCAAGGCTAATTCCATGTTTTGAATATGAACGATATCGTATATGGCAAGGTAACGCTGATGAGAAGTTATTTTTTCATCATTTGAAATATCTGCAATGTCAGACAGCACACGCTGACAAAATCGTTCAAGTGCCAGCGCATGCAATTGCTTTAATATTTTCCAGTCAGATTCTCGTATCTCCCGTGGCATGATTCACCGTGCAAAAAATATAAATGACAATAAATATTTCCCCAGCAAACCGAAGCTGAAGCGCATTTTGCATAAGCGATATTATTTATGATTCCTTAAATCAGCTCAAAGCGGCATTACCGTTATACATAGCTCGAATGTAAATGTCTGCGGTGCATCATCATGGAATGCCCGCTTGGGGTAATTCTCAAAACAAGGACGTGCATCGAGGCTATAGGCTGGCAATCACTCGCACAACAAAGCCGACCAAGCATTAGACACCTGTTCAACATGCAACATCAAGGCTGACCTACATAAATTACAATTTTGCCTACACTGCGCCCAGTTTCGCTGAGTGAGTGCGCTTTGGCAATATCCTTAAGCGCAAATTCGGCACCAACTACAGGCCGCACTTTGCCTGCATCAACCAGCACGGCCAATTGTTCCAGAATGACAGCACTCGGCTCGATAAACACAAACGCGCTTTTAACCCCCATCTCCTTGGCCTTGTCTGCAGAAGGCGGACTGACTATGGAAACCAGAATGCCGCCGCGTTTCAACACCGACCAGGACGATTCCTGTATATCGCCGCCCAGCGTATCAAAGACTACATCCGCATCATGCACCAGCTCCGTAAACTTTTGCTTTTTGTAATCAATAACCTCATCAGCCCCCAACGATTTCACCAATGCACTATTTTTGGCAGAAGTTGTTGCAATGACATAAGCACCGCGTGATTTTGCCAGCTGTATCGCCAGTGTACCCACACCACCGGAGCCTGCATGAATCAACACTTTTTGCCCGGCTTGTACATTGGCAGTGCTAATCAGCACCTCCCACGCCGTGATACCGGCCAAGGGTAAGGAGGCCGCTTCAGCATGGGATATCGTGTGCGGCTTGAAGGCCAGCTCGTCCTCGCGCACCGCCACATACTCGGCGTATGTGCCGTTGCGCTTGATATCCGGGCGGGAAAATACGGCATCGCCAACTTTAAAGCGCGTGACTGCGGCGCCAACCGCTTCGACTACCCCTGAAACATCCCAACCCAAAGTGAGCGGCATGGCATAAGGTATCATTTCCTTCAGATAGCCCGCGCGGATTTTCCAGTCCACTGGATTGATCGATGTGGCGACCACCCGAACAAGAACATCACTTGCGCCAATAATAGGCATGGGTGCATCTTCAAATTTCAAAACACCAGCATTGCCATATGCGTGAATTCTGACTGCTTTCATACGATACTCCTGTAGATTTCCAACATAAAACTCAAGGATGTTTGCGTGCACACTTCTCGATTACAAGGCACATTCAGCATGCGTTCAAACGATATATCAGGTGTGCACGTATTTGTCAGACAATGCAATTAATTCTGCTTTCGTGTTACCAAACCGGGTCTGCATCGCTGCAGACAAAGAATTTATTGTTGTGTTGATTGTTCCAGCAACCAAGAGCGGAACACCGATATTTTTTTCAGCGTGCTGCGATTTATTGGCATGACCAGATCATAGCCCATTGTGCTTGAGATGGTCTGGTCGAGCAGGTGTACCAGACGTCCTGCTTTCAAATCATCCCTCACCAGGCTGTACTAGGCGAGCGTTGCGCCTAGACCGGAAACAGCGGCCTGGATTGCCACACTGGCATCACTGAAATACTTGATGCGCAAGGGTGTGGCATTATTGACGCCCAATGACGCCAGCCAGGTTGACCAATCCGGGAACGCGCCTTGATCGATGTGCCATTCATCCTCGAGCAGGTTGCAGCGGGTGAGGTCATCCGGGTTGTTGATACTGGCAGCCAATGCAGGTGAGGCCACCGGGATGATTGTTTCCGGCATGATGCGTTCAACGACCAGATCGGGATAGCTCCCCGCACCGAAGCGTATCGCGATATCCACATCCTCCACCTGAAAATTCACCCTGCGTTTTGTAGCCAGTAGTCGCAGCTCGATATTAGGGTGGCGTGACTGGAAATCGTCCAGGCGCGGGATGAGCCAGCGCGCGGCGAAAACGGGCGGGGTGGATATGACGAGCGTATCGCCGGAACCGCCCGGACGTATCTTCTGCAGGGCGCGCTCTATCTGGTCGAATGACTCGGATATGAGAGGTAGTACTTCATTGGCCGCTTCGCTGAGCACGAGTTTCTTGCCGCGCAGGAACAGCGGCATGCCGAGATGCTCTTCGAGCAACTTGACTTGCTGGCTGATCGCGGCGGGCGTGACGTGCAATTCTTCGGCGGCACGTACAAATGAAAGGTGGCGCGCGGCAGCTTCGAATGCACGCAATGCATTTAGCGGTGGAAGTTTTCTTGGCATCAGTTTCCGGGCATTAGAAAATCTAATTTCAATGATTAGAAAGTATCGTTTGTGCAGCATTAAACAAAAAAATACACTGCAAATCAATTAATATTTCTAAAGGATTGAATAATGAATAACAATATCTTTCTTCTGGTAACTGCGTCGGCATTTTTCTGGGGTGCCAATTTTGTCCTGGGCGGCATTGTGCTCCAGGACATTCCGCCACTTTGGGCGGCGGCGATGCGGTTTGTGATCGGCGCGGCCTTGATGTTTGCCATCGTCGGCTGGCGTAAGGAGGCAATGTTCGGCATGTTGCGGCGGAATGCGGGCGCATATCTGATGCTCGGTATCGTCGGTATCGTGGCGTTCAACCTGTTTTTCTTCTACGCGCTGCGCTATACCTCGGCCAACAACGCCGCCCTGATCATGGCTACCAACCCGTTGTTGACAACGCTATTGGCTGCTGTATTTCTGGGTGAACGTCCGACCTCACGTCACCTGATCGCCTTGCCTATTGCCCTGACCGGAGTGGCGGTGGTCATCACCAAGGGAAACATGCACAGCCTTATCGCCCTGAAAATTTCCTTGGGTGACCTGCTGATGTTTGCTGCCAACGGTTTTTGGGCGCTGTATAACGTACTGAGCCGCCGCTATATGCCGCAAGGATCGTCGCTGGTGAACACCACCTGGATCATGGCTGTGGGTGCGGCCGTGTTGTTGGGTATCGCGCTTGCCAGCGATGCGCATCTGGCGCCGCTGGGTATCCATGCTGGAATATCGATGGCAGTGATGACTGTTGGCGGAACCGTATTGGCTTATCTGTTCTGGAGCATAGGCATCGCGCGATTGGGCGCGGCGCGAACCGCGATTTTCCTCAATCTGGTGCCGGTATTTGCGATGCTGCTTGGCGCGGTTGTAGCAACCATGCCAACTGCGGTTCAATTGGTGGGTGGCCTGCTGGTATTGGGCGGGGTGACGATAGCGATACTTCCACCCAGACGCTTGGAGGCGGCCTGTTGAACTCAAATTAAAACCCGGCATGCCGTGTTTTAATTTGCAGCTACTTCGTGAAAGTTGGTAAAAGAAATTAATATAATAAATATTGGCGTGCGCATGGTAAGGGGCTACACGAGGTTTTATTCGCGCAACCCCTCAAGACTGGCGGGTTAGCTGTAGACAGTTTAGTGAAGGTTATATTTTTCAGTTGTTACGTGTTCATTATTTTAGTCATTTCAGGATCAGACAACATATCCTTTATGAATTCTATAAATGCTGCGCTGCTCATTTCAAAATTATCTTTGTAAATATCTCTAAATCTGGATAAGTTGGCTTCATTCAGGCTGTTGTTTTTATCCATATTGAAATAATCCATATTCCAGTCTTTGAATTCTCTTTCATAGACTGGCTCATCAATAATTACTAATACATCCTTGTGCCTACTGTCAGTATATATCTCCTGCAGAAGGATTTTTAATTGCTCATTTTCGCCTTCAATGAATTGTACAAATCGCTGGTCAACATAAAAGAGAACACCTGTTATCCCTCTTGCTTTATTCCTGATTTTTGCAGTTTCTACTATATTCCTGAGTACATCATCGATACTGTCTTCGGGAGAGGTAGATCTACTTATATATGTTATTAGATGCATTTTGTTAAATACTTACGTAAAAGTAAGGAGCTGCGCGCTTTTGGCCAGTCCCGCTAAACAGGTTTACCATTCGAGCCTATGGCTCATAATGACCGGTTGAAGTTTAGCAGTCCTTCACCTCTTCGCATCACTACTGAAAGTCGATCAAAAGTGATTTGCAGATTATGAAACGATAAAAAAACCAAATTAAGTGTTGCGTTGATGGGGAAGTCCTTATGGACGGGTTAGAACGAGCCTAAACAACACGCTCAACAAACCGCCGAACTAATGCAAAAAATTCAATAAAAACAATAAATTACAAAACACAGCCATTGAACCAAACAACTGCGCCAGAAGCCAGCGCAGCACATAAAACAAAGCGGACAAATGTTAAAAATGAACTGAGTTTTCAGACTCATTAAACCGTATAAATTGCAGCGCAGAATCAACAACGAACTTCACTTTCAGATTACCGAAACACTGTTTTTAAGAACCCACACTTGACCTTGAATTTGCTCACTCTAACGACGTTGTAGAAAAAGTAACATTTTCACATCGTGCCGTGAACTAAAACAAATATCAAGGTCAAACTGCAAGTTACATTTGTGGATACAAAAATGGCACGCTACAAACACATCGACACCAACCCCCGCTTCCTTGC